>JBDTYJ010000314.1:0-6727 GCA_040005755.1 Pseudomonadota bacterium | reverse complement strand
TACCTGCCCTACGGCGACGCGGAAGAAGGGCACCTCGACTACGAGCCCAGCGTGCTCCCCGTGCCCGTTGGCGGCTACTACTGGGTGCTGTTCACGAGCCGCCGCAGCTACGGCAACACCATTGCTCCCGACGGCACCGTGCCACGCGGCAACGACAAATGGGGCAAACCGCAGGGCGATGAAGTGGAGTCCCCCAGCCCGCGCAAAAAGATTTGGCTGGCGCCGATCGACCTCAACTACAAGGGCGTGCTCGACCCGAGCCATCCCGCCATTTACCTGCCGGGACAAGAGCTGGAGTCGGGCAATATGCGGGCGTTCGCGGCACTCGAGCCGTGCCGCACGGACGGCGGCAGTTGTGAGTCCGCATCCGAATGCTGCAACGGCTTCTGTCGGCAAACCGGCCGCGACGACCGTGGGCCAGTCTTGCAATGCGTGCCGCCGCCCAAGAACGCCTGTTCCAACGAAGAAGAAGCGTGCGCAACGGCCACGGATTGCTGCGACACGACCAACCTGTGCATCAACAAGCGCTGTGCTTCCCCAACGCCCGTTGAGCCCCCGGTTCATTGAGCCGAACGGCGCGCACCGCCGCAGCAGAGGCGACAACGGGCCAGCGGTAGCGAGCCGCAAGAGCCCAGGTTGGAGCCACCTGGCCTCGCCAGCGCGAAGCGCAACGCTTCGGTGCGGTTTCGGGCCCCCGATCGGCGGCCAAAAACGGGCTCCCGGGGGAGTAACCGCGGGCATTGGACGTCAGGCACGGTCGGGCCTGACCGCTGCAAAGACAGCGCACGAAAGCGCAACACGGCCCAACGGAGCGCGCCTGAAATCGCCGAAAACCGCGCCCAGACAGCAAATATGTAGCCGTAATCCCTGCCGAATTGTGATTGCAGCGGGGGCCGGGTGCGCTATTGTCGGGCCGACATTCGAACGGTTCCGGTACGGCACGACCCCTTCTCGCTTGGGCTCGCGACGACTTTCCGAGCCGCAACGAGAGGAGAAAGTGATCATGGGAAATCGTCTGTACGTCGGGAACTTGTCATTTCACTCGGATACCGAGGCCGTTCGCGCTGCCTTCACCCAATACGGCGAGGTCACGGACGTGCACATCGTAACCGATCGCGCAACGGGCCAATCCCGCGGCTTCGCGTTCGTAACGATGGGCTCGGACGAGCAAGCCCAACGCGCGATCGAGGGCGTCAACGGTCAGATGATCGACGGTCGCCCTCTGCGCGTGAATGAAGCCGAAGAGCGTCCGCAGCGTGGCGGCGGTGGCGGTGGCGGTGGTGGCGGCGGTCGCCCGGGTGGTGGTGGCGGCGGCGGTGGTGGTCGCGGCGGCGGCGGCGGCGGTGGTCGCGGCGGCGGTGGCGGTGGCGGTGGTGGTGGTGGCGGAGATCGCGGCGGCGATCGGCGGAACCGCTGGTAGTCCGGAGTACCGACCCCTTGTCACGTCCAGCAGCTGAAACCAGTGCATCGAGCGGAACGCGTCACGCGCCAGGCGACGCGCGTCGTGCTTTGCTCGATAAAGCAGCCACAACGGCAGGCACCCTCTGGGCTCAGCGCTGGTGCGACGAGCTTCGCAAGGAAGGCCGTCCCGTGGTCGGCGGTTGGCCAGGTACTTTGCGCGAAGCTCGCGCACAGGTCAGCGCGTACCTCGGCACCTCACTCGGTAAACGCAAACTATCGTTTACCCGTGAAGAGCTCGAGCGCGCGGCCAAGACCGCGTACACCGCGGCAAAAAATAGCTGGCTCGCCAAGGTCGACCGCGAAGAGGACGAAGACGCGGACGACTTTGAAGCGGAAGGCTGAGTACTGGGCTCGCTCAGCGGGCCCAGTGCTTTCTCCTCTTCTATCGCGTATCGCGCTAGACCTGATCGCATAGCTGGGGTGCTCACCCGGCTGTTCACGCGATCGAAAAAAGTACGGAGGCTGACCCGTGACCGTTCTTCACGCTGTGGGTCAGCTGTATCGCGAGAAGTGGGGCCACGTGCTGGCCACGCTGATTCGCGTATTGGGCGACTTCGACTTGGCCGAAGAAGCCGCACAAGAGGCATTCGCTGCGGCGCTCGAGCAATGGCCTGCACGCGGAGCTCCGAACAACGCCACGGCGTGGCTCGTGCAAACGGCGCGGCACAAGGCGATCGACATCCGCCGCCGTCGCGCCAACGTGACGCGAAAGGTCGAGGAATTGGCCGCCTTGCAGCCGACGGAGGTCGATCCCGAACAAGTGGGTGAGCTGCCGGACGACCGCTTGCGGCTGATCTTCACCTGCTGCCATCCCGCGCTCAGCCTGGAAGCGCAAGTAGCGCTCACGCTGCGCACCCTGTGCGGCTTCAGCACCGAGGAAATCGCGCACGCCTTCTTGATACCCGCCGCCACCATGGCGCAACGGTTGGTGCGCGCGAAAGCAAAAATCCGCGCAGCGGCAATCCCGTATCGGATCCCTGAACAAGCCCAAATGGCGGAGCGGCTGCAGGCCGTGTGCGCAGTGATCTATCTTGTGTTCAACGAGGGCTATTTCGCCAGCCAGGGTGAAACGCTGCTCCGCCGCGAGCTGTGCACCGAGGCGATCGCGTTGGCGCGCATGTTGAAGGCGCTGCTCGCCCCACAGGTTCCCGCCGAAGTGGACGGGCTACTCGCCTTACTGCTGCTCTCGGACTCGCGTTCGGATGCGCGCGTGAACGCGGAGGGAGATCTAGTACTCTTGGAGGATCAAGACCGCTCGCGCTGGAACGGCGCGCAGATCGCCGAAGGCCTTGCGCTCGTCGAATCCGCGCTGAAGCGCGGCACGGGGGTGTATGCGGTGCAAGCCGCGGTCGCCGCGCTGCATGCCCGCGCAAAAGCGGCCGCCGACACGGACTGGCCGCAGATTGCCGAGCTTTACCAGGTGCTGTCGCAGCTCGCGCCGTCGCCCGTTGTCGCGCTCAATCACGCAGTCGCGGTGGCCATGTCCGAAAGCCCCGCTGCTGGACTCACGCTGCTCGAAGCCCTGGCAGCCGACGGGGCGCTCGCGGAATATTACCTGTTCTACGCCACCCGCGCCGATCTGCTGCGGCGAATGGGCGACCGAGAAAGCGCGGCAATTGAATACCGCCGCGCCCTCGAGCTCGGAGGCAACCTCGCAGAGCGGCGCGCGCTGGAAGCGCGCTTGCGCGAAGTGACGATTATTTGAACTGCCCGACGTCCAATACCGGCCGAATCTCGACCGCCACGTGAGGGCTGCATTCCGGCATACGCGCCACGACGGCCAGCGCGGCATCCAAGTCAGGAACATCGATCAGGAAGTAACCACCCAGTTGTTCTTTCGTTTCCGCGAACGGGCCATCGGTCGTCAGCTGCTTGCCGCCGTTGAAGCGGACCGTGGTTGCCGTCGCCACGTGCTGTAGCGGGTTGCCACCGCGCAGGACGCCGTTCGCGCGCAGGCCCTCCACGAACCGCCCCGTTTCGCGGCCGATTCTGGCCTTTTCAGCGTCCGGCAAGGCGTTGAAGGTGGCTTCATTTCCGTAAATCAAGAGCATGTATTGCATTTGCGTCGTCTCCTCACGGCGTTGGGCCGCACCAGTAATCGAACGGGAAAACGCCGAATCGACAGGACGATCGTTTTTTTCCGTCGCGCCCTGCCGCCCGAGGCGTCTTCCGGACGGGCCCCTCTCGCGAGCAATGCCCAGCTCCCGGACGAGCTCCGCGCGCATTTGCCACGTTTCGCTTTGTAAGCCACGCGCCCGCTTGACGCGTGAACCGCGAAACGAACGTTACAGTAACGTCCCGCGCAGCATCACGCTGCCAACAGTAAAATAAATCACGAGGCCAGTCACGTCCACGAGCGTCGCGACGAACGGCGCGGAGGCGCTAGCGGGATCGAAGCCGAGCTTGCGCAATAAGAAGGGCAGCACGGAGCCCGCCACGGTGCCGAACATCACCACGCCGACCAGGCTGATCAATACGGTTTCGGCCACGCGCAGGTAATGCGGGCCGTAGATCGGGCTCACGGCTTGCCAGGCGACGATACGCACGAAGCCGATCGAGCCGAGCATCGAGCCCAGCGCCAGGCCAACGGCGATCTCGCGCCGCACCACACGCCACCAATCCCGCAGCCGCACCTCACCCAGCGCCATCGCGCGAATCACCAAGGTGGAGGCTTGCGAGCCCGAGTTGCCGCCGCTGGAAATGATCAGCGGCACGAACAAGGCCAACACCACCGCGCGCGCGATCTCGTCCTCGAAGAAGGCCATCGCAGAGGCCGTGAGCATCTCACCCAAGAACAGCGCAGCCAGCCAACCACCGCGCTTCTTGATCATGCGTGACAGCGCGATCTGCAAGTATGGCTCCTCGAGGGCTTCCATACCGCCGAACTTTTGCGCATCTTCGGTGGCTTCTTCTTGCACCACGTCGACGATGTCATCCACCGTCACGATGCCCTTGATGCGCCCTTCCGCGTCCACGACCGGAATGGCCATCAGCGCGTTGTCCGTAAACAGACGGCCAACTTCTTCCTGGTGAACCTCCTCGCCCACGGTCACCAAATCAGTGGCCATTACCTCGCGCACGCGTTTGTCGGGTTTGGCGATGAACAGCTCGCGAAAGGAGACCACGCCCAGCAAGTGCTGCTGCTCATCCGCCACGTACACGTAGTAAATCGTCTCCAAGTTCTCGCGCGCTTGGCGGCGCAAGTAACTCACGGCTTCGTCCACCGTCATGTCCGGACGAACGCGCGCAAAGCGCGGGTTCATCAAGCCGCCTGCTTCGTCCTCCGCATATGCCATCAGGGCGGTGACTTCTTTGCGCGTCGGATCGTCCAAGCACGCGAGCAAGTTGTCGCGATCCTCAGGGCTCGCGCTCTGCAGTAAATCTGCCGCGTCATCGGGAGCGAGCAACCGCACCCAAACGCGCCTTTCTTTTTCTGGCAACGCGTGCAGAAGATCGGCCATGTCGCCGGCAGTCAGACCGAGGAAAAACTCCTCCGCGTCCGAGCGCTTCAGGATGCGAAAGCCATCGGCGCGGTCGGATTTTGACAGCACCAGCCAGGCGTCACGCAAGTCCGCAAGGGGTAGCGCCGGTCCGGGATATTCACTCAGGGTGGGCATGTTCTTGGCGGTCAGCCGCCCCTTCCCGGCTGCCGGGTCACGCGGGCGGAGCTTTGGGCGAACTACACCGCGACGGCCACGAAAACTAGCAATATTTGTAATGGCAAAGCGGCAAACATGGACAAAGCTGTAGGGCCAGGTCTGGCTCATGTTCAAATCACTCCCTCTCCTCGCCCCGCTCGCAACAGCCGTCGTCCTCGCGCTACCTGCCTGTCACCAGGACGACGCCTCGCCGAAGCCCGTCGTGGCACAACCCGGCGCAGTCATTCCCGTCACCGCGGACGAACGCGGCTTCACCCCCGCCGCGGTCCAAACCGAGCACGGGCAGAAACTCACCCTGCGCTTCACGCGCACCACCGACGCCACCTGCGCCGACAAGGTGGTTTTCCCCGAAGCGGGCATCGAGAAGGCCTTGCCCCTGAAGCAAGCTGTGGACGTCGAAATCCCGACCGACAAGGCGCGCACGCTAAGTTTTCAGTGCGGCATGGGCATGTTCAAGAGCGCTGTAGTGGTGAGGTAGCGGCTCAAGGGTTGGGGTAGCGGGCACAAAAAAGCGTTGCGGGTCTCAAAGCTCCCTTGACGACCTCCATGTTTAGACTAAATCTAAACTGGTGAAGCGCGAGAGCCTCCAGGCACTGACGGACCACGGCATTCAGCCGTCCGCGCAACGCGTCGCCGTGGCTGACTACGTGCTGTACACCACCGACCATCCCTCGGCCGATCAGGTTTGGGCAGAGGTGAAGCGCAGCTTCCCCATGCTGTCCCGAGCCACCGTGTACAACACGCTCAACTTGTTCACCCAAAAGGGCCTGCTGCGCGAGCTCGTGCTGGCAGAAGGCAAAGTCGTGTTCGACCCCAAGCTGGATCCGCATCACCACTTCTTGGATGAAGAAACGGGTGAAATTGTGGACGTGCCCTGGTCCGCTTTGGACGTGCGCCGCGTACACAGCTTGAACGGCTTTGACGTTCGTGAATACCAAGTCGTGATGCGCGGGAAGAAAACCCGCGCTCAAAAGCGCAGCTGATGGAGCTCTTGCAACCAACCAGCGCTTTGTTTCATGCCATTTTCAAGTTAGACACAATCTACAACTAGACCTCGTATAAAGGAGATTCCCCATGTTGACCGTCGGTGACAAGTTTCCAGCCTTCAGCCTGAACAGCGTCGTGAGCCTCGAGCCGAACTCCGAGTTCAAGACCTTGACCCAAGACAGCCATCCCGGAAAATGGCTGGTCGTTTTCTTTTGGCCGATGGATTTCACGTTCGTCTGCCCGACCGAGATCGCCGAGTTCGGCAAGAAGAATGCGGAGTTCAAGGAGCGCGACGCGCAGGTGCTCGGTGCCAGCGTGGATACGCACTACGTGCACTTGGCTTGGCGCAACAGCCACCCCGACCTGAAGAACCTGCCCTTCCCGATGCTCGCCGACACCAAGCGTGAGCTATCCACCACGCTCGGCGTCCTGCACAAGGACGGCATTCCGCTCCGCGCCACGTTCATCGTGGACCCGGAGGGCATCATCCGTTTTGCGAGCGTGAACGACCTCAGCGTTGGACGCAACGTGGATGAGGTGCTGCGCGTGCTCGACGCGTTGCAGACGGATGAGCTGTGCCCCTGCAACTGGAAGAAGGGCGAAGCCACCCTCTGATTTTT
>JBDTYJ010000313.1:0-6732 GCA_040005755.1 Pseudomonadota bacterium | reverse complement strand
ACGACGTGGGTGACACCGACGGCATCATGTGGATGTCGATGGAATGGGTGGAGGGCGAGTCGCTCCACACCGTGATCGCCGAAGCCGGCAAGCGCCGCGCGATTCCGCCGGAGCTGGCGGTGAAGATTATCGCGGACGCGGCGTCCGGACTGCACGCTGCGCACGAGCTCCGCGACCTCGACGGCAGCCTGCGCGGCGTCGTGCATCGCGACATCTCGCCGCACAACATTTTGATCGGCACGAATGGCGCCGTAAAACTCGTGGATTTCGGCGTGGCGAAGGCTGTCGGCCGGATCAGCGAAGCGACGCGCGCCGGGCAGCTCAAGGGCAAGTTCGGCTACATGTCTCCCGAACAGGCCCTCGGCAAGGGCGTGGATCGCCGCAGCGACATATTCTCGCTCGGTATCGTACTCTTCGAGCTCACGACGAGTCGGCGTCTGTTCCGCGGCGAACATGACATCGAGACCCTGCGTTTGGTGATCTCTGGCGCAATTCCCAAGCCCACGCAAATCGATCCGAAATATCCGCAAGAGCTCGAGCGCATCGTAATCAAGGCGCTGGATCGGGACGTTTCCACGCGCTACCAAAGCGCCGCGGAGCTCGAGCAAGATTTGCGCGCGTTCCTTAAATCGGAGCACTTGATTGTTCCGCAGAGCGGCGTAGCCGCGATCCTCAAACGGGTGCTTGGGGATCGCATCGAGCAGCGCCGCAAAGCGGTGCGTGCGTCGCTGAAATCGCTCAGCAGCGGCGCGATTCCCACCGCCCAGCTCTTACCCAACGATCCGGCATTCACCCCGACGGGCAAGGACCGCATCACTGTTAGCGGCGTTAGTACCATCACCGGGACGGGGTTGAGTGGCTTGAGCGGGTTGAGTGGCTTGAGCGGGTCGGGGACCTCGCCAAGCGCCGTGGCGCAGGTTCCGGGAGCGAATAGGCCTCTGAGTCTAGAAAGCGGCCGTGCCCCACGGGCACGCCTCAGCACGGCGAGCATCCTGGGTTATGCGATTGGCCTGGCGGGCTTGGCTATCGCGTTGTTCGTGCTGCTGTTCTTGCGTTAATTTCGAGCCGGGCATCGTCGCGGCAAAGTCCGTTCAGCGCATCGTTACGGAGCCCCGAGCCGGCGGGCCGTTCGTCGTGAGAGCGAAAGCGGGGGCGCGTATCTCATCGGGACGCGGCTCGTCTCATGCGGGAGCGGCGCGCGCAATTCCAGAGAGCCGGTAGCGAGTCGGTGCGGTGTGCTTCCGTGGGGCCGTGCGCTAGAGTCGAGTAGTCTTTCGTTCGTTCTGAGAATCCATGGGCAAGCTCCTCGTCGTTGACGACCAACGCAACATGCGCACGACGCTGGCGATGATGCTGCGTGGCGGCGGCTATGAGGTCGACGAGGCTGCGGACGGCGCGCAAGGCCGCGAACTCGGCGCAACCGGCGCGTATGACGTCGTGATTACCGACCTGCGCATGGGGGAGTACGACGGTATCGACGTGTTGCGTGCCACCAAGGAAGCGCAGCCGATGACCGAGGTGATCGTGATGACCGCCTATGGGACGATCGAAAGCGCGGTCGAGGCGATGCGCGTGGGCGCTTTCGACTACATTCAGAAGCCGTTCAGCGAGCAAGAGCTGATCGTGAAGGTATCGAAGGCGTTCGAGAGCCGCCGGCTACACGGGCAGGTGCAGCTCTTCGCACAAGAGTTCAAAGAACGTTACCATCTCGAGAAGATCATCGGCCGTTCGCAGTCCATTCGGGACGTGCTGACGCGTGTGGTGAAGATCGCGCCCACGGACGCCATCGTGCTAATCACCGGCGAGAGCGGCACGGGCAAGGAGCTCGTGGCGCGGGCCGTGCATGCCAACAGCAAGCGCGCGCAGCGTCCGTTCGTGACCGTGAACTGCGCGGCGATCAGCGAAACGCTACTCGAGAGCGAGTTATTCGGGCATGCGCGGGGGGCGTTCACGGGCGCGGTGTCCGCGCGCAAAGGCTTGTTCGAGGAGGCCGACGGCGGAACGTTTTTCTTCGACGAGATCGCGGAGACGACGCCCAGCTTCCAGGCCAAGCTCTTGCGCGCCATTCAAGAGGGCGAGGTGCGGCGCGTCGGGGAGAACAAGCCCATCACGATTGATATTCGCGTGGTTGCCGCCACCAATGTCGATTTGAGCTTAGCCGTGGAAGAGCGACGCTTCCGCCAGGACCTTTACTACCGGCTGAACGTGGCGCGCTTTCATTTGCCGCCGCTGCGCGAGCGCCGCGAAGACATTCCGCTCCTGGCCGAGTTCTTCTTGGATAAATACAATCGCAAGATGAACGCGCGTGCGCGCCCCGCCGAAGGCGTGATGGATAAGCTTACGACCTATGATTTTCCGGGCAACGTGCGTGAGTTGGAAAACTTGATTGAGCAGTCGGTCGCGCTTTGTTCGGGCGGCGTGATCACGGTCGATGACGTGCTGCCGGAGGTGCCACGCAAGGCGGGCCGCAGCCCTGGCAAGACCCTGGCTGACATCGTGGATGACTCCGAGCGTCAGGCGCTTGAGGCGGCGCTGCGAGCCTCCGACGGCAGCCGCGAGCGGGCGGCGGAAGCCTTGGACATCAGCCCCACTACGCTGTGGCGTAAGATGACGCGGCTGGGTATCACTTTCGAGAACCGGTAGGCGGGAGCGACGGGTAGCGTCGCGCCAACCGTTGGAATCCGGTCTCGGGCGGGGCAGGGGCGCGCTTCCGGCTTTGCGCCTTGATTCGCTGGCGCGCAGGCCGCAAATCTGATTCCTTTCGCGCCGTGAAGACGGCGGCGTTGGATTATGAGCTCCCCGAGACGCTGATCGCGGCGCACCCGACCGAGCGCCGTGATGGCGCACGGCTGCTCGTGGTCCAAGGGAGCCAGCTGCGCGACTCTTCGGTTGACGCGCTTGGCGAAGAGATCCCGGAGGGTTCGCTACTGGTCGTAAATGACACGCGCGTGCGGCGGGCCCGGGTTTTCGGCGTCAAGGAGAGCGGCGGGCGCGTCGAGCTGTTGTTCATCCGTCGCGTGGCGCCCGACAGGTCCGAGAGCGAAGGCCGGGAGCGCTGGGAGGCCATCGGCCGTTCCAGTAAGGCGATCCGCGTCGGTGCACGCATCGCTTGGGACGAGGTTCAGTTCGAGATCTTGGCGCGCGCCGAAGACGCCACGCTGCTCGTCGCGGTGCGCACGGATGGTGCTGATTTCGAGCACATCTTGGAGCAGCGCGGACACTTGCCTTTGCCACCCTACATGCGGCGTGGCGATGATCCGGTCGATCTCGCACGCTATCAAACCGTGTATGCGCGGCGCACCGCTTCCGCAGCAGCGCCGACTGCTGGATTGCACTTGACGCCGGAGCTGTTCGAACGGCTCGCCGCGCGCGGCGTTGAAGTGGCGCGGCTGGAGCTCGAGATCGGCCTCGGCACGTTTAGGCCCGTGCTCGCGCAAGACTTGGATGAGCACCCAATGCACGCTGAAATCATGGATGTTGGTCCTGATCTGGTGGCTGCGGTGAGCCGCGCGCGCGAAAGAAAAAAGCCGGTGGTGGCCGTGGGCACCACGGTCGTGCGTGCGCTCGAAAGCGCAGCCGACCCGGCACGGCCCGGCTACGTGCGCGCCACCCACGGCGAAACACGGCTCTTAATTCAGCCTGGCTACCGCTTTGCGGTGGTGGATGCCTTGCTCACGAATTTTCATGTGCCGCAGAGCACGCTCTTGGCGCTTGTTGCAGCGTTCGCGGGCTACGATGCGGTGATGTCGGCTTATCGTCACGCGGTCGCGCAGCGCTACCGCTTTCTTTCTTATGGAGACGCCATGTGGATTCCGAGGAGAAACCCGTGATCTCGTTTCGCGTCACGGCAACGTCTGGCGAGGCTCGTACCGGCGTGCTCACGAGCTCACACGGCGACGTGCCCACGCCGGCCTTCATGCCCGTTGGCACGCAGGCCGTGGTCAAAGGCGTGTCATCCGAAGAGGTGCAGGCGACCGGCGCGCGCATGCAAATCATGAACACGTACCACTTGTGGGTTCGCCCCGGTCCGGAGCTGATTCGGGACTTTGGGGGCTTACACGGGTTTGCGCGGTGGCCGCACACCATCGTGACGGATTCTGGGGGATTTCAGGCGTTTTCACTGGCGCACAACATGACGGCCAGTGAGCACGGCTTTCAGTTTGCCTCGCACTTGGACGGCAAGAAGATGCTGCTCACGCCGGAGGAGGCCATGCGCGTTCAGGGGCTCCTGGGTTCGGACATCGCGATGCAGCTCGACATCTGCCCGCCCGGAGGCTCGCCCCGCCCCGATCTGGTGGCGGCGGTCGAGCGTACGACGCGCTGGGCAGAGCGCTGCCTGGCCGCACGGGCGCCGAAGCAAGGCGTGTTCGGCATCGTACAAGGCGGCACCGACGTCGAGCTGCGCCTGTCCCACATCGAGGCTTTGGCTAAGTTGCCCTTCGACGGGCTGGCGCTCGGAGGCTTCAGCGTGGGCGAGCCGATTCCGGACATGTATCGCGCGCTTGCGACCGTTGCTCCCGCGCTGCCCAAAGAGCGCCCGCGCTACTTGATGGGCGTCGGCATGCCGAGCGATATCTTGACCGCGATACGCCACGGCATCGACATGTTCGATTGTGTGATCCCCACGCGTAACGCGCGCAACGGTCAGGTCTTCACGATGAACGGCAAGGTCGTGATCAAGAACGCGCGCTACCGCGATGACGCGCGGCCGCTCGAGCCCGAGTGTGGCTGCTCAGCGTGTCGCGGCGGTTACTCGCGAGCTTACCTCCGTCACTTGTATCTGCAGGGCGAAACCTTGGTGCTCAGCATGCTCAGCGACCACAACCTGCACTTCTATGGCCGGGTGATGGCGGGGGCCCGCGCCGCCATTGCGCGGGGCGACTTTGCCGCGTGGTCAGGGGCGCTGCTCGCCGTATGGGCGGATTCGGCCGCCCCCGATCCAGCGACTCCGACCGTTTCGTGAGGCAATGGCGTAAACCCCGCAAACCCGAGACAAACGCGACCTGACGGGCACAGCGTGGAGCGAGGCGGGCGAACGGCGCTCGGAATTGCGAAGCGTTTTTCGTGAAGATCGCCGCGATCTCGTGGATAATCAAAGTTTCGGATGGGCGACAAGAAGCAGATCGGCAAAATCTTGCTGCGGCAGCGCGCGCTCACGCCTGAGCAGCTGGACCGCGCGCTTGCCGAGCCCAAAGGTGGGCGGCTCGCTTCGCGGCTCGCTGCCGACGGCACCATCAGCGACGTTGCCGCGCTCAAAGCGCTGAGCGAGCAGCACGGGATCCCTGGCATCGACCTGAGTCAGATCTGCCTCAAGCTGGAGGACCTCGAACTTCTGCCGCGTGAGATCGCCGAGAAACATTTGATCCTACCCGTGTTGGTGCGCGATGACCGTTTGTTCATTGCACTGGCCAACCCGCGCGAGAAGAAGGTGATCGACGAGCTGGAGTTCGTCACCGGCAAGAAAGTTTATCCGTACGTGGCGCTGGACGCCGTATTGGCGCGCGTCATCGATGAAGCGTATGGCCGCAAAGCGCGCGGCGACAGCTATTACGTTGGCCCCAATTGCCCCGCCGAGATGCTGGCCAAGATGAACCTCGATGCGCAGGGTTCACCTATCGAGGCCGGGGAACCTTCGGGGCCCTTGGATTTCGGCAGCCTGCCGCAGCAAGCCAGTCACCAGCAGGACGCGCCGGGCTTGGTGGTCGATGACGCCGCTTCCGAGATTTCGCGCGCTGAGGATATCGAGGAAAGTGATTTCGGTGACACCTCGCGCGAGCTGAGCGTGGTGGCGGAGTTGCCAGGCGAGGGCGCGCCGGGGCCGACAACAGGGATCGAGGACGGCCAGGCTGCGGGTTTGAAGACGATTTTAATCGTCGACGATGAAGCCGAGATACGAAAGATGCTGAGCCGGTTGCTCACGCACAACGGCCATCGCGTGATCGAAGCCGAGCGAGGCCAGCAAGCGCTGCGCATGGTCAAAGAACATGCCCCCGATCTTATCGTGCTCGATGCGATGCTCCCAGAAGTGCACGGCTTCGAGATCGCGCGGCGCATCAAGGGCAGCCAACGCTACGGGCACATTCCGATCATTATGGTCAGCGCGGTGTATCGCGGCTGGCGTTACGCGGAGGACCTGAAGCAGTCGTGTGGTGTCGACTACTTCATCGAGAAACCGTTCCGCATTGCGGACATCGTGCAAATCGTGGAGGGGTGCTTGAGCCCGGGGAAGGGCAAGGCGCAGCGCCCGGACGTTTCCGGCGAGGCAGAGGAAGCCCTGAACGCTGGCGTGGCGGCCTACAAAGCCGGTCGGCTGGACGAAGCCGTCCAGCATCTATCGCGCGGGATAGCAATCGACCCGCTGGCCTACCGCTTACACTTCCATCTCGGCCTACTGTACGGAAAGAAGGGGCAGGTGTACGACGCCATTAGTGAGCTGGAAACTGCGGTTAAGATCAATTCGCAGCAGTTCGCAGCCGTCAAGAATTTGGCGATTCTCTATCAGAAGGCTGGGTTCCGCAACAAAGCCGTGGAAACGTGGGAGCGGGCGCTGACCCTTGCGGCTGACGACCCGACCCGAGCTTCGATCAAACAACACTTGTTGAACCTGTTGTGAAAGACCTTTCACGCCCGGGCATCGCTCGGGTTAATCTCTGTAAACCCCGGACCGTTTGTTTGAAGCGGCGCGCAGCTGAATGAAGTTCCTTTGCCCCAGCTGTAAAGCGAAATACCAGA
>JBDTYJ010000312.1:0-6733 GCA_040005755.1 Pseudomonadota bacterium | reverse complement strand
TCGCGTTCCCGCCGGACCATCCGGCGACGGACATGCAGGACAGCTTCTGGGTGAAGGTTAACGGCGCGCCGGAGAATGCGCGCGTGCTGCTCCGCACTCACACCAGCAACGTGCAGGTCCGAGAGATGAGCACGCACACGCCGCCCATGGCCATCGTCAGCGGCGGCAGCGTGTTCCGACGCGACGACGACGTGACGCACTCGCCGATGTTCCACCAGATCGAAGGGTTCTTGGTGGATGAAAAGGTGAGCTTTGCAGAGCTGAAGGGCGTGCTGACGGAGTTCGCGCGCCGCCTCTACGGACCGAATACACCAGTACGTTTCCGCCCGAGCTACTTCCCGTTCGTGGAACCGGGTGCGGAAGCAGACGTGGGTTGTGTGTTTTGCAACGAGGCGGACGGTTCGCGCGCAACCTGTCGCGTGTGCAAGGCCACCGGCTGGCTCGAGATCCTAGGCTGCGGCATGATCCACCCGGACGTACTCACGCACTGCGGAATCGATCCCGAAAAGTACACCGGCTTCGCTTTCGGCATGGGCGTCGAACGGGTACTCATGCTCCGTTACAACATCCCGGATATTCGCCTCCTGTTCGAAAACGATCCGCGGTTTGTCGCGCAGTTCTAAGTTGAAGAGCTCTTGGATTGAGAGCTGAGGCTTTCTAGGGTGGAGGTCGAACGCTCAGGCCTCGCGGAATTCGCGAGTGGTTAGGACAGCGGCTCCCGCTCTCGCCGGCTCTCGTGGTCTCGCTCGCAGATCGTTATCTCTTGTTCCAGGACTTCCCAAGTCGGTTTAGTTCCGGGCGGGCTGTGCAGCGTTTCGTCGGAAGAGGTGCACTTGACTCCGTGGGAGAACGGGGCGGCGCCTTCGCGAGCGCGTCGCTCCGGGCGCCTGGTTCTGAGCCCCCGCGTTACTATCTTCCGGCGACCAGAAATAAGCCGCAACAACCGCCCGGGGTGAGACAGCACCAGTCTCGGATCCGGACGGATGACACCCAGGAATGATCGGCAACGCCCCACCACGACATTGTGATCCTGGATGCGTGGCGAGCTGCCAACTGGTGTGCCGGATGGCTCACACCGCAAAACTTGCGGGCAATGTACGTCGCACGTCACGCCTACATCAGGATTGCGCGTTTGTAACCGGCGAGCCTTGACGGAATGCCCGCCGAGACTGAGATCAATAGGTACGATTTTCGCGGGCAGATCTAACGGAAGGGAACAACCCAGCCGTAGACTTTGTCTAGAAGTGCAGCCGCCCTGCCGTCGCGGTTTGCCACAGTCAAGGCACTTTCTGCGGGTTTGTAAAAATAGGCCCGGCGACCCGTGATTTCGGTGAATCTGTTTCGGCAAGTTGAACGTACTGTAAATTGACCAGTTTTTGTTTCCCGGTGCCCCTATGACCTCACGAGCTCCCCAAACTAAAGCACCCGCGGCCGCAAGCCCGGGCGCAAAAAAGCTGGGCGCGGCAGCGCACCCCAGTAGGGAAGCAGCCAAAGCGGTCGTCTCAACGGGCAAGAGCCCGGCACGCAACTTGCTGAAAACCCCTCCAGTACCCATGCCCGTCGTTCATCCAGATAGTTCAGAGTCCACCGGCGGCCGCCCGCCGGAGTCCACCGCGCGACCCCGGCCGGGTACTTCGTCGTCACCGCAGAGCAGCCCTTCCCCCTCATCACCCCGCAAGGCAGCCATGTCCAACAAGACCGCCCCCGCGAAAGACACGACTCAAGAATACCGTGAAGACTCCGTTGAGGACACGGCCGTTCGTCGGTCGCCCAAGGGTGTCTCCGGTGAGTCTTCGCCCGAGGATGGGCCCGAGGAAACGCCGGATCTGGCTGCCGACGCCGGGGGCTTCACTTCCGAGGCGCCAGCCGCCGGGGTGGTGGATGGCTCGAGCGATTCCATGCTGTCTCGCTACTTCCGCGAGATGGCCACCCATCAGGTGATGGGCCCGGATGAAGAGCTACAAGCCGCTCAGGCCGTTGAAGGCGCTGAGGTGGATCACTGGGCCGCGCTCTTGGCGTACATCCCAGCGGCTGAACACGTGCTCGAGCAACTGGAGCGCGACGTCAGCGCGCTGAATCCGGAGGATCGCCCGGAGCTCGGCCAAGTCGCTGAGTTGCGCAAACTCACCAAGGTGTATCGCAAGCAGCGTTCGAAGCTGCATGCCGATCAGCTTCGCCAATGGACTGAACTCACCGAAACGCTCGCGCGCGATATCCGCCTGCCTGATTCGGACCGAATTTGGATGTCCAACGCCAATCGCGCTGCGCGTGATGTCGTGAACGACGCCCCAGAAGAAGATCCGGAGCGCGTGGTCGTGCCCGACACCCAAGCGTACCGCCGTTATCTCGAGCGCGTGAAGCAAACCGACACCACGCAACGTCACGCGAAGAACCGCTTCGTTAAGGCGAATCTACGGTTGGTGGTCAGCATCGCGCGTCGCTACAACCGCGGGCGTTTGCCGCTCATCGATCTGATTCAGGAGGGCAACATCGGCCTGATGAAGGCGGTGGAACGCTTCGATCACGCCCGCGGCTACCGGTTCTCCACCTACGCTTCATGGTGGATTCGCCACGCCATCAGCCGCGCTCTGGCGGACAAGGGTCGTGCGGTCCGCATTCCCGTGCACATGCTGGACACGTACAACCGTGTCGCGCGGGCCACGCAGACCATTATTGCCCGCACCGGCAAGGAACCGTCGATCGAGGAGCTCGAAAAGGAAACCGGCGTACCGCGCGACAAGCTCGATAAGGTTCGAGACCTGTACGCCGATACGCCATTCTCGCTCGACCGCCCGGTCGGTGATGAAGACGGCCGTCGCTTCATCGACTTCCTGGTGGAGGAGAATTCACTCTCACCGTACGAGAGCCTCGCAAACCAGAAATGGGCGGAGGAAGTGAAACGCCTGCTCGACACCCTGACCCCTATCGAGTCGCGCATCATTCGCTGGCGCTTCGGTCTGGATAATGAGGACGAGCTCACCCTGAAAGAGATCGGTGACAAGTACAACTTGTCGAGGGAGCGCATTCGGCAGCTCCAGGAACAGGCGATCGGTAAGATTCGTCGCCAAATGCGAGACTTCTAAGCAACTGAAAGCGCAGGCGTTTTCGGCGAGAGCCAGCTAAAAGCGCTGTCTCCTCGGCGCGGGCCGGCGCGGCGCTGCCCGCGCCACAAAACCCCCGACTCCTCGCGGAGCTTCGGGGGTTTTTCTTGGGACGCCTAGAACGTTTTTGACGCGAACTTGTGTTTCGCACTTTTCGCCGCATCGCGTAAAGCGCATAAAACTGAGTAATATTAGTGGGTTGATCGCGTAACCGCGACTGCGAACCTCGCTACTCATTTACATTTTTGGGAGGTGGGCGCATAAGCGCGCACGCGCAGGCGGAGAACTTTCTCCGAAGGCGCCGGACCCGTTCGCTCTTGCGGCACCACGGGCAAGCCCCGGTGACTCCCTCTGCTTTTTGGTGGAGCGAGCGCCCGCGGCGACGGGATCCGTCCGAACCAGTTTCGGCCACGCCAATGCTCCCCCCTCCCCAACGAATTCGCGCGGCGCTCGGCGAAGCGTGCGCGACCAGCCTCGGTTTTTGGTGATGAATCTGTTCGTATTCCCGCGCTGGGCCAATAAAACTCGGCAGATCGCAGGAGTAGTCCTTGGAATCGCGCCGCTCTACCTGATCGGGCTGATCTGGTACGGCGCGTCTCCAAAAACTACTGATGTCGGGTACATGCCCGAGCAACCCGTGCCCTACAGCCACGCGTTGCACGCGGGCCAGCTCGGCATCGATTGCCGCTACTGCCACAACACGGTCGAGGACAGCTCGCACGCCGCCATCCCACCGGCGCAAACGTGCATGAACTGCCACAGCAAGGTCTGGACGGCGAGTCCGAAGCTTTCGCCCATCCGAGAGAGCTACGCGACCGGCAAGGCCGTTGAATGGGTGAAGGTCCACGATCTCCCGGATTACGCCTACTTCAACCATAGCGCTCACGTGACCCGCGGCGTCGGCTGCGTCAGCTGTCACGGCCGCGTGGACCAGATGGAGCAGGTTTACCAACACGAGCCGCTGAGCATGGGCTGGTGTTTGGACTGCCATCGCAATCCCGAGAAGAACCTACGGCCGCCCGAAGAGGTCACGAACATGACCTGGGCACCGCCGGGTGATCCGGTCGAATTCGGCAAGGCTTTCCGTGAGAAGAACCACATCAATCCCCCCACCGACTGCTCGACATGTCATCGATAGACGATAAATCGAAAAAGCGGCTCAGCGTTCTCTCCAACGCTTCCCCTCCAGTTGCCGCGGTTTCGAGCGGCGCGGGCGACACGGCGAAGCCGACTTACTGGAAGAGCCTCGCAGAGCTCGAGCAAAGCCCGGAATTTCTGGAGCTCGCGGCCCGCGAGTTCGCAGCTCCCCTGGATCAGGAACCGCCGAATTCCCCCGGGCGCCGGCGCTTCATGCAAATCATGGGTGCTTCCATGTCTTTGGCCGGGCTCGACGCCTGCCGTTGGCGTGAAGACAAGATCTTACCGCTGTCGCGCCGACCGGAAGGAACCATCCCCGGCTCGAGCAAGTACTTCGCCACTGCGCTCGAGCTGAATGGCAACGCCGTTGGCGTGTATGCCGCGAGTTATGACGGTCGCCCGATCAAGATCGAAGGCAATCCGGTGCACCCGGACAGCTTGGGGGCGGCGTCGGCCTACCACCAAGCTACCATGCTCGGGCTGTACGATCCGGACCGCAGCGACAGCGTAATCACGCACCAAGGCGGCGCGCGCAAAGTCAGCTCGTGGGAAGGGTTCAGCAAAGCGCTCACCGAACTCGTGGGCACACTGAACCCGAATGGCGGCGCTGGCCTCCGTATTTTGGCGGAACGCAGCTCCTCCCCGACTCTGGCAGAACAGCGTCGCCGTTTGCTGGCGACGTTCCCACAAGCCCAATGGGTGACCTTCGAACCCATTGCCTTCGACGGCCCTCGTGCCGGCAGCGTCCTTTCTTTCGGCAAAGCATACCGCTCGCACTACGCCTTCGACGCTGCGCAGGTCATCGTCACGCTCGACGCGGACGTCGTGCATCCGACATTCCCGAGTGGCCTCGCCAATGCGCGCGCCTTGAGCAAGAATCGCGTGCCCGACCACGGCGAAATGAGCCGCGTGTACGCGATTGAATCCAACGTCACCCTAACCGGTGGCGTGAGTGATCATCGGTTGGCCCTCAAATCCAGCCACATCAAGGCCGTGGCTGCGTACTTGGACGCGGCGCTCAGCGCCAAAGCCAATCCGTTGCCGGAGTTCGGTTCGGCGCAGGACAAGCCGCCCGCGGAGTTCCTGAAGGACGCGAAAGTCGCGAAGTTCCTGGATGCCGTCGCGGCCGATCTGCTCGCCAACATCGGCCGCAGCGTGGTCGTTGCCGGCGAGCACCAAGCGCCGGAAGTGCACGCCCTCGTGCATCGTCTCAACGCGATGCTGGGTAACGTCGGACGCACGGTGTTCTACACCGAGGACAATGGCGCCGAAGCGCAGAGCGACGTCGCGTCACTCAAGGCCCTCACCGAGGAGCTGAACAGCGGGAAGGTCGACACCCTGCTGATCCTCGGCGGCAACCCGGTATTCACGGCGCCGGCTGACCTGGCATTCGGTGATGCCCTCGCCAAAGCCAAGACCAGCATCCACCTGAGCCTGTACGAGGACGAGACCTCGGAGCGAGCCACCTGGCACTTGCCGGCTGCTCACTACCTGGAAACCTGGGGCGATGCCCTTTCCTGGAACGGCACGCTCAGCATCGTGCAGCCGCTCATTGCACCGCTTCACGGCGGCAAGAGCGCGCTGGAAATCGTTGCTGAATTCGCCGGCAGCGCGAAGCCCAATGCGCTCGAGATGGTGCGCGCCACGCACTCCTTCGAGCTCAGCGGTGACCACTCTTGGCGCAAAGCGCTGGCCAACGGCATCGTCGATGGCACAGCGAACGCCCGCGTCGAACCCAAGCTGAAAGCCATGGGCAAAGTCGCGCTCACCGAAGCGGAGCTGAGCGGGCTGGGCGCGGGCAACGGCAAGCTTGAGCTGGTGTTCGCCATAGACCCCAAGATCCTCGATGGGCGCTACGCCAACAATGCTTGGCTACAAGAGCTGCCCGAGTCGATGACCAAGCTCACGTGGGACAACGCGGTCTTCATCAGCCCGCGCACGGCCAAAGAGCTCGGGGTGAACGACGCGGATTCCGTCACCGTCAGCGTCGGCAATCGTCAGCTCACGCTCCTCGCCCTGGTCGCGCCGGGGCATGCCGATGGCTCGCTGCGCATCACGCTCGGTCACGGCCGAACGCAAGCCGGCCATGTCGGCGGCCTGGTCTCCGAAAGCATCGATCCGGTGGGCGCAAATGCCTACCTATTGCGAACGGTAGAAGGCTACGAAGTCGTCACGGCCGGCGTCAGCCTGCAAAGCCACGGTACCGTTTCGTACCGCGTCTCCAGCACGCAGGACATCTACACGGTCGGTGAGATCGGCCAACAAGGCACGCAAGAACGCCTACCCGAGCTCGTGCGTGAAGGGACCCTCGAGGAGTTCAAGAAGAACCCCGAGTTCGTGGCTGAAGTCGTTGAGCACAATCCACTCCTGAGCTTGTGGGTTCCGCCGGTGTCGTACGACGGCCACAAGTGGGGCATGAGCATCGATCTCAACAAGTGCATCGGTTGCTCGGCGTGCGTCACGGCCTGCCAGGCCGAGAACAACATCCCCGTCGT
>JBDTYJ010000311.1:0-6757 GCA_040005755.1 Pseudomonadota bacterium | reverse complement strand
GCGACCTTCATGCCGCGCAGATCACGCCCTTTGCGGGAGCGAATCGTGAATGCGTCAAGCAAGGCTTGGGTGGGGTGCTCGTGCATGCCGTCGCCAGCGTTGACGACGCCCGCGCGGGCGTAACGTGCGACGTAATGTGCGGCGCCCGAGGCAGCGTGGCGTACGACGATCACGTCTGCGTGCATCGCGTCGAGCGTGTTTACCGTGTCACGCAGCGTTTCGCCTTTACTAGTGCTGGAGGACGAGCCGCCGATGTTCACGACGTCCGCCGACAAGCGCTTGCCCGCCAGCTCGAAGCTCGTGCGCGTGCGCGTCGAGGACTCGAAGAAGACATTGATGATGGTCTTGCCCCTCAGGGCGCCGACCTTGCGCACGGGGCGGCGCGACACTTCCAAGAAGCCCTCGGCCAACTCCAGCAAGTGCTCCGCCGTCTCGAGACTAATATCCTCGATCCCCAACAGGTGACGAATACGCTGTTCAGTCATGACCTGAGAAGGGTCTGTATCACGGCGGTCCGGGGCCGGGGCCCCAAACTCGGGGGTGGGGCCCCGCTGAATTACGCGCTTCGTGATCCCCGAAGGGGGGCGCTTCAGCGGGCGCGGGGCAGAATCCCCCGAAGACCGACCGGCCTATCGCGGGGCTAATTCAGCCAGCGGCCGTCCGCGCCGCGCCCTTTTTCTGGGCCTGGATCGGGGTCCGGCTTGGTTCGGCCGCCGTCGATGACTTTCAGGCCGGAGCGCCCCAAGCGCTTCTTGCGTTCCGCGGCCTCACGCTCGGCCTCGGCGTCCAAACGGCCCAGCCGGAACTGCAGCCAGTAACGGCGCAGCGGTGAGGGGGTGCTGGCGCCTAGCAGCCAGCCGGCGAAGCAGCCGCCGTACAGAGCCCAGACGCCCTCCGCGGGAACCTCGCGGAAAATCAGATAGACGAGCGGTGAACCGAGCGCCATCCAGATCATGACGTGGCTGCTAATGGGGAGCACGCCGTACAGGCGCACGACGGCGCCTCGATTCTGCAGTGACCAGGCCACGACCAGCCCGTTGCAAACCGCGAAGCCCCCGAACCAAAAGGGCTCCGCGAAGTAACGGGCCGCACTCGGGGGTAGCGCGATGTCGAAAAACACCTGCACCAAGGCAGGGATGATGGCGAGCGCGAGCAAGAACCGCGTGAGCCTCGCCCGGCCCCAGCTCTTCTCCAGCGGGACCGCAAAGAAGTACAGGGTCAGCAGCACACCGAACACATGCCAACCCTGGTTCGGGGCCTGGAGAAGGGCCGCCGTGAGCACACGCCACACCTGGCCGTGCAAGATCAGCGGGGTGTTCCCGCAAAACAGCTCGAACACGTCCGCACCGACGCCCGCCCAATGAACGCCAATGGCGAAGGCGAGCCAGAGCCCGCCGACCAAACACATGGCTAAAGTGGTGACCTTGCCCGGGCGAGGCAAGCTCGGCGGCCCGTATTCAGCGGGGTAGTTCGGCATCTCGTAACGGAGATAGCTTCCGCGTGGTCGCCCCGCAAGGAATGCCCGTTTGCGCCCTCTTTAGCGTGGGTCCATCCCCCAAAGGCCTGCCGTTAGCGCGCGATCATCCGCAGACCCGCGCGGCAGTCATGCACGGTCTGGGTCAGGTTGTCATAGGTGAGCACGCCGACCAACGGATTGTCCGCGCCGGCTTCGCCGGTGTCACCTTCGCTGACCGAGCCGGCGCCGCCGTAGGTGTTGGCGCCGCCGTCGATGCGCGCCGGCGCATAGCCGCCGCAGGTAAACGTCCAGCGGGCTGTCACGCGCACGCCGTCCGGATCCTGCACGAGGCGCGATCCGGGCGCCGTGGGGCTGATCGCCGAAGCGCCTTCCGCGGCTGCAACGTTGCCGAGCGACGTGGCACCGCCGGCACCTGCTTCGCCAACGCTGCCTGTCAGGTCGGGAGCCGTGGCGGCATCCGCAGGCGACGGGTGATCGTAGGCGTCGACCTGAGCGATGTAGCGATGGCTCGTGACGACGTGCGCAAACGTTACCGGCGACAAGCACGAGGTGGGCGGCGAGCTCGGCAATTGAACGGCCGCGTCGGGCACGCTGCCATCTTCAGCCGGCGTGACGTCGAACAGCGTTGCCACATAGCTTTGCACTTGGCCGGGCTGCTTGCCGCACGTCAGCGTGCCCAAGAAATCCTCCGGTGAGACCGCGACCAGCTCCGGACGCAAGATGGTGTTCGTGCTGGTCGAGCTGCTGCTGCAGCCAAGGCCAGCGAGCACGAAGAGGCCAAAGTTCAGTCTGAGAAAATGAGAGGCGCGGCGCATCGGCGGGCTCCGTCTAGCACCGGCGCGCGGCGAAGTGGAGCGGCCATTGGACCGAATCAGCTTCCGGCACTGCCTGAGGCACCTGCCGCGCCGGCCGCCGCGGAACTGTCGCCGTCATTCGCGCCCGCGGCACCGCCGCCAAGGCTGCTGCCGCCGTCGGCGTCCGGGGCCAGAAAAGAGCATTCGCTCGCGAGCTCTGGGTTGGTGACCAGGTCGCATGCGGTCTTGGCATCGGGGGCGCTCTGCGTGACACCGTCGCAGGCGCTGAGCTCGATGTTCGAATCAGCCATGGCGCACATCCCGGCGCCGTTGATGGTCGCCACGCACTTTTTTAGCTGCGTCGACGTGGGCAGGCTCACTGCCAGGCCGTGTAAGCATTGGTCGCGGTAAAAGCGCTGGCACTCGCCGACGTCTGCGACGAGACCGCAATTCTTCGCGGCGGCGCAGCGGGCCTGCTCGATATCGCGACAATCATCGACGCCTTTGGCATCCGTGCCGCAGCCGCCCGCGCTGAGCAGCGTGAAGGCGCACGCGGCAGAGAACAACGCGCAGCAAGTGGAGGACATCACGCTCATGCCCTGCGGCTAACACGCTTCGCCCCGGCGGGTCGAGTTTCAGGTGATCTGACGCTTGGGCTTGGAGGGGCCTCGGGCTAGGCTGGGGCATGCCTTCGGCGATCGTGCTCTGCGCGGGCTTTGGCACGCGCCTGCGGCCGTTGACCGATGAGCTGCCCAAGCCGCTCGTGCCGGTCGGGGATCGGTCGATCTTGGAGCACACACTGGGGCACTTGGCAGCTGCCGGCTTCACGGAGCTGGTGATCAACGTGCACCACCTGCCTCGGACCTTCGAGCGAGTGCTAGCGCGCTCAGCCGTGCCTGTTCACGTGGTGGTGGAGGCTCAGATTAAGGGTACGGCGGGTGGGGTCGCGGGCGCCCGTGCGCATTTGCAGAGTGGCCCGGTGCTCGTCTGGAACGGAGATATCTTGGTAGCGCCGCAGCTCGACCAGCTTTTGGCAGGCTGTGCGCCCCCATCCCTTTGTCTTGGGGTGGCCCCGCGCGCGCTGGGCGAAGGCACGGTCGGTTTGAATGAGGCCGGCCACGTGGTGCGGCTGCGCGGGGAGCGCTTCGGGGTGGAGGTGACGAGTGGAGACTACATCGGGGTCTTGGCGCTAGGGGCTGAGTTGCGCGATTCGTTGCCCGATCAGGGCTGCGTGTTCGGGGACGTTGCGTTGCCACTGCTGCGTGCGGGCGGGGTGGTCACGAGCGCCCCGGTGACCGCGCCGTGGACGGACGCGGGCGATCCCCGTTCCTTGCTGGCAGCGAACTGGGCGTGGCTGGCCGCTCGCGGGCTCTCCCAGTTCGTAGCTGAGCATGTCGAACGGCCGGCGGCGGTGGAGCTTCGGCAGTGCGTCATTGGTGCGGGGGCGCGCATCCTCGGGCAAGGGTTGGTCGAGCGGTGCCTCGTGTGCCCCGGCGCTACCGTGAGCGCGCCGCTGCGGGATGCGATCGTAACGCCCAGCGGGCGCGTGATGTCGACGCATGCATGAAGCACTATTGAGCGATCTCGCGCCGCAGCCCCTGAGCCTGGCGCGGGCCTTGGCGGGGCGTGAATACGTGTCGCTTTTGTGGGGTAAAAACGGCACCTTAGCCTACCTTGCTTGCGACCCGGTCGAGCACAGTCACGCGCTCGACCCCGAGCCCGGATTGCAGCTCGCCGCGCGCTCGGCGCTACACGCGGTGCCGCGTTGGATCGGGCTCTTGCCCTATGAGTGCCGACGCGAGCTCGAGCGTGGTGGCTACGGCGCTGCGCGCGTCGCGCCGCACCTGAGCGAACCGCACTGGGTGCGCTACGCCGCCGTTGCCGTGGTCGGCGCGGGCGGCGTGCGCGTGGTTGGCGAAACTGACGAAGCAGTCCGCGAGCTTGCCGCGCGCTTGCGAGCACACGCGCGAGCCGGTGCGGCAGCGGAGCTCGCGCCGCTGCACGAGGCTGAGCATCCGGAGCTACATCGAGCCCGCATCCGTCGGGCGCTCGCGCACATCCGAGCGGGCGACCTGTATCAAGTGAACCTGGCGCGGCGCTTCGACTTTCGGGTTTCGGGCGCGCCCTGGGACGTGCTCGCGCGCCTGTCGGCCAGGGGTCGTCCGCCGTACTCTGCCGCGCTTTCCTGGGGCGCCTTGGATATTGTTTCGATCTCGCCAGAATTGCTTTTAAGTACAGACTGTTACGGGACAATCCTCACGTCGCCTATCAAGGGTACTCGGCCACGTGGGGTCAGTGCCGAACAGGACGCTCAGCTGGCACTCGAGCTCGATGCAGATCCGAAGGAACGCGCCGAGCTCACTATGGTGCTCGATGTCGAACGCAACGACCTCGCGCGGCTCGCCGTGGCGGGCACCGTGCAGCTGGCCGTTCCACCACACGTAGAGCCGCACGGCACGGTGCTGCATCGGGTCGCCACTCTCCGCGCTCAGCTTCGTTCCGACGTCACTCGCTCGGAGCTGCTGGAGCGCATGCTTCCGAGTGGCAGCGTGACCGGGGCGCCCAAGGTCCGAGCCATGGACCTGATCGCCGAACTAGAGGCCGAGCGCCGCGGCTTGTACACCGGCGCGTTCGGGTCGCTCGCGCATGACGGCACGCTCGAGCTTGGCATGGCCATTCGCACGCTCACGGTGCGCGAGGGCGTCGGGCAATATTGGGCCGGCGGCGGGATCGTCGCGGACAGCAATCCGGATCGAGAGGTCCAAGAAACGCTCTGGAAAGCCGAAGCGCTGCTGAGCGCGCTGCGCTGACGGGCCGAAAACTGGCCCAGATTTCCGGCCTGGTTTAAGCCTTCTCGCCAGCCATGGAATCCGTGAACGTCCGCAATCTCGAGCAGATCCAGGAGGAAGACCGCGGTGCGCGCTCCTCGCGGCTCGGGGCCCTGCTCCTGGCGTCTTTGGGCGGCGCCGCCCTCGTCACCGTGGCTTTGGTGATGGCCAAGCGCACCGGACCGCCAGCGCGCGCCGAGCACGATCCGCTGGCCGAGCTGGTGAAGAGCGCAAAGAACACGTCGACGCCCGCCGAGCAGCTGGACGGGCGTGATGTGACGTTCCCCGGCATCCTGAGCGACGCGCAAAGGCCAACCACCGCGCTGGCCGCAGTGAAAGACGAGCGCGGTCGCCTCGTGGAACAACCGTCGCTCGATGGCCAACCCCCGGCCATTCCGAGCGCCCCGCCGCCGCCGACGGACCGCTTGCCCGTCGTGCCTTTGCCGGTCGGCACCTTGCTCAGCGCGACTGCAGTCACCACCGAACCCAAAGATTCACTGACCCAGATGGCGCAGTCGGTTTCCACCGTGGCCGACAGCGCAGAGCTCGCGCCTTCCGGGATGGAGGGCGGGTTTCAGCTGCAAGTGGCGAGTTACCGTGAGCAAGCCGATGCCGACCGTTTGGTCGAGGATCTGCGCAAGCGCGGCCACCGCGCGTTTCGCCAAGCCGCCTACGTTCCGGAGCGCGGCTTGTGGCAGCGCGTGCGCATTGGCCCGTTCAAGAGCAAATTCGAAGCCGCCCAGTACAAAGCAAAGTTCGAGAGCAGCGAGCGCCTGTCGCCATTCTTGGTCGACCCGGACAAAGTAAAACAGGCTGAGGAGCAGCGCGCGATGCGCATCGCCAAGGCCAAGAAGTTCAAACACGTGATCGAGACGCCGCAGTAACTGTTTTCTTGGCGATCGTGATCCCGCCACGCACCTCGCTGACGGCGGCGTTCCCAGCGTAGCCCGCTTACCGTTAGCGTTTGTCTTTGCGGGACAGCTGCTGGCGCACTGCTTGGCCGATCGCCGCGCTGACGTTCTTGCTCTTCGACAGCACGCGCAAATCGCTGTCGCGCAGGTGGGGGATCAAGCGCGTCGAGAAGGTGAGGGGCGTGCGCGGGTTCATGACCAAGTTGATCTTCACTTGATAGCTGCGCGTAAACTCACGGTTGAGCGCGATTTGTCGGAGCACGTCGTCTGACACCGCGCGGCTGGCGCTGATTTGCGCGGCCTCATTCTCACGCATCAGCGGGCTCTTCACAGCGGCCGTAGCCACCAAGCGGTTCGGATCCCGGACCAGAATCAGCCGCTCACCCGCACTGCCTAGCGTGGCGGCGCGGATCTTCTGGCTGACGGTCATTTGCGCGAGCTTGGCGTGCAGCGGTAACACCGCTTGTTTCACCTGCTCTTGGCCCTCATCGTCGACCTCGTGTGTATCGGGGTTGGCCTCGTCCAGCTGAAGCTTTTCTCCCAGCTGGTTGGCTTCCTTGAACAACACATCGTCGAAATAAGGTTCCTCCGCCGCCTCTAGGATGAGCTCGTTGCGAATGGCTTGCGCGGCCTCCGCGAAGGCGGGGATCTTGAGCTCCAGCTTGTGCCGCACGGCAAGCTCGACCAAGCGGTCCGCGGTCGACATGCGCACGCGCTTGTTCATGTACAGCTTCTCGATCACCGTCG
>JBDTYJ010000310.1:0-6759 GCA_040005755.1 Pseudomonadota bacterium | reverse complement strand
GCCGAGGCCGCGCGCGCCATGGGCTACGACGTGAATCGCGTGCGCACGCTAGCCACCATGGCGGGTGGTTTCCTGGCCGGGGTGGGCGGCTCGTTCTTGTCCCTGTTCTATCCGGGCAGCTGGAATGAAGGCTTGTCCAGCGGCCAAGGGCTCATGGCGGTGGCGCTGGTGATCTTCGCGCGTTGGAGCCCAGTACGCTGCTTGTATGCTTCCTTGCTATTCGGTGGCGCGAGCGCCCTCGGCCCCGCGCTGCAAGCGGTGGGCGTGACCAAGGGCTATTACTTATTCAACGCCGTACCGTACGCGCTCACGTTGCTGATCATGATCCTGAGCAGCTCCGCGAACCGTACCTCTGCCGACCAACCCGCGGAGCTCACCGTCGCCCGCTGAAAGGAGAAGCCCCAGATGCCCTACGCCGCCGCAAACCCCTATCCCTGGCCCTACAATGGCGATTTGCGCCCGGAAAATACCGCGCTGATCGTGATCGACATGCAGACTGATTTCTGCGGCAAAGGCGGCTACATCGATTTGCTCGGCTATGATATTTCGAACAGCCGCGCCTGCATCGAACCCATCTCACGCGTGCTCGCCGCGCTGCGCCCGCGCGGCTATCACATCTTGCACACGCGCGAAGGGCACCGGGCGGATTTGGCGGACCTACCCGCGAACAAGCGCTGGCGCTCACGCCGGCGGGATGACGGTAGCACCGGCGCCACCGGCATCGGTGATCTCGGCCCCTGCGGGCGCGTGCTGGTGCGCGGCGAGCCGGGTTGGGAGCTCATCCCGGAGCTGACGCCGCTACCCGGGGAGTCCATCATCGATAAGCCCGGCAAAGGTTCATTTTGTGCCACGGATTTACAGCTCATTTTGCACCAGCGCCGAATCGAGAACCTGATCCTCACCGGTATCACCACGGACGTGTGCGTGCACACCACCATGCGTGAAGCCAACGATCGCGGCTTCGAGTGCGTGATCCTGTCGGATTGCTGCGCCGCCACGGACCCGGGTAACCACGCCGCCGCCCTGAAAATGGTCACCATGCAAAGTGGCGTGTTCGGCGCAGTCAGCACCTCTTCCGCGTTGATTGAGGCCCTTTCATGACATTCGCCGGAGCGGCGCTGGCCGGCAATACTCAGCGCTCGGGCGGGCCAGTCAAAGCCGCCGCGGGCCCTCCGCCGCTGCTGTTCGCTGAAAACGTGACCAAGCACTTCGGCGCGCTCACAGTGCTGGATTCCGTCTCTTTGCGCCTCGAGCCGGGCTCGGTGCACGCGCTCTTGGGCGAAAACGGCGCCGGCAAGAGCACGCTGGTCAAGTGCATCATGGGCTTTTACCACGCGGATGGCGGCCGCGTGGTGGTCGGCAATTCCGCCGTCACGATCAAGAATCCGAAAGACGCGCAGCTGCACGGCATCGGCATGGTCTACCAGCACTTCACACTGGTCGAGAACATGACCGTGGCGGAGAACCTAGTGCTGTCACGTGCACGAGTGCCCGCCTTGATTGACTGGAAGAAGGAACACGCGGCGCTCGACGCATTCATGGCCAAAATGCCATTTTCGGTTTCGCCTCGGCGCCTGGTGCGGCAACTGGCGGCCGGTGAAAAGCAGAAGCTGGAGATCCTGAAACAGCTGTACTTGGGCAGCCGCATCGTAATTTTGGATGAGCCAACCAGCGTGCTCACGCCTGATGAAGCAGACAGCGTGCTCGGTATGGTCCGGGATATGGCGAGGCGCGCCGAGCTCAGCGTGCTGATGATCACCCACAAATTCCGGGAGGTGACGCGCTTTTGCGATGAAGTCACGGTGCTGCGCAAAGGGCGCTTCGCCGGCTCGGGTAAAGTGTCCCAGCTCTCCACCGCGCAAATGGCGGAAATGATGGTTGGCGCCGAGCCGCCCAGCGCCTCGCTCGAACGTGAAGCCAAGAGCGTCGGCCCAATTGTCCTGGCCGTGCAAAAGCTGGAAGCCGATGACGATCTCGGCTTGCCAGTCTTGAACGCAGTCACGTTCGACGTGCGTGCCGGCGAAATCGTAGGCATCGCCGGAGTGTCCGGCAACGGTCAGGATCAGCTGGTGGAGGTGCTCGGCGGTCAGCGCCGGATGCGCGATGGCCACGTGTCCGTGGGCGGTTACCCGTATGGCGCCACGCGCGCTGAAATTCGCAAGCAAGGCGTGCGTTTGCTGCCGGAAGCGCCGCTGCGCAACGCCTGCGTGCCGAACATGTCCGTGGCCGAGAACATCGGCTTCCGCAACTTCGACACTGGGCCATTCACGGCTTTGCGTTGGCTCGTGCGTCACGCCCACCTGCGCAGGCACGCCGACACCGCGATCACTGAATTTCGCATCAAGACGCCTTCTGCAGACGAGCGCATCGGGAATCTTTCCGGGGGCAACGTGCAACGCGCTGTGCTGGCCCGCGAGCTGACTGGGAGCGTCAAACTGCTCATCGTAGCAAACCCCTGTTTCGGGCTGGATTTTGCGGCCGTGGCCGAGATTCGCACGCGCATTATGGCGGCCCGCAACGCGGGTGCCGCCGTGCTACTCGTCAGCGCGGATTTGGATGAAGTATTTGCGCTTTCGGATCGCATCTTGGTGATGAGCGAAGGTGCTATCGTGCACGAGGCGAAGGCGGCCGCAGCCGATCTGCAAGAAATCGGCCGACACATGGCCGGCCACGGGTAACGATGCAGGATTCATTTCGGGTTGATCTCGACAGCTTGTTGAAAGGAGACGTTCCTTGGCAACCGTTCCGAACGGGCATCGAGATTCACCAGCTTTACGGAGTAATGGGTACGGGTCGCGCTGCCGCGTTGTTGCGCTATGCGCCGGGTGCCGCTTTGCCCGCGCATCGTCACGCGGGTTTCGAGCAAATCCTGGTCCTCGAAGGCGCGCAGGAGGACGATCGCGGACGCTATGGCAAGGGCACCGTGGTCGTGAATCCTCCGGGGTCGAGCCACGCGGTCGCCAGCCCAGAGGGCTGCGTTGTGTTCGTCACTTGGGAGTTGCCGGTGGAGTTTGACGGCGCATGAACGCGCCAGCGAATGCGCTGGGCCCCGGGTTAGAACATCAGCCAGGCTGGGCCGCAGAGCTAGAACTCGGTTTCGAGGTCGTCGCCGGGCGCACGGCGCTGGTGCACAAGCTGCATCGCGGCCCGCTCACCGTGCAGCGCCCGTTCTACCCAGAGGGCGGGCTTGCGCACGTTTACCTTTTGCATCCACCGGGCGGCATCGTGGCGGGGGATCAGCTATTCGTGCAGGCGAGTGTCGCCCCGGGCGCCCGCGCGTTGCTCACCACGCCGGCGGCGACCAAATTCTATCGCAGTGAAGGTCAGATCGCACAACAACGCCAGCTGCTGCGAATTGCGGCAGGAGCAAGCCTCGAATGGCTGCCGCAAGAGACCATCGTGTTCGGCGGCGCGCAGGCTCGCACCAGCACGCGCGTTGAACTCGCGCCCGGCGGAGCGTTCTTCGGTTGGGAAATCGTGTGCCTGGGGCGCGCCGCTTCCGGGGATCACTTCGAGTCGGGCCACCTCGCTCAAGCCTTCGAGATTTGGGAGGGTGGGCGCCCGCTGTGGGTCGAACGTTCGCATTTCGACGCCCAGCAGCCCGTACGCCGCGCCGCCTGGGGGCTCGCGGGGCAGCGCGTGTTCGGCACATTTGCATGCGTCGGCGTGAGCGCCGCCGCGGTCGCCGCCGCCCGCAGCGCCGTGGTTCACGACGCGGAGCGGGAGCTGTTCTCCGTCACCCAAACGCGCTCGGTCATCGTGTGCCGCTATTTGGGTGATAGCACCGAGCGCGCCCGCCAAGCCTTCACGCAGGCTTGGTCTGCGCTACGGCCGATTTTACTCGGGCGCCCGGCATGTGCCCCTCGCATTTGGCTCACCTGATGTTGGATAATCAGTCCCAGTACTCTTCGCAGTTTCAGCGACAGGAACCGGCATGGAATTGACCCCGCGCGAGAAAGACAAGCTGCTCCTCTTCACTGCCGGCCTGCTCGCGGAGCGACGCAAGGCGCGCGGCTTGAAGCTCAACTACCCGGAGGCCGTGGCCTTCATCAGTGCGGCGATTTTAGAGGGCGCCCGAGATGGCCGTACCGTGGCCGAGCTAATGAGCTACGGCGCACAATTGCTCACCCGCGCAGACGTGATGGAAGGCATCCCGGAAATGATTCCCGAGGTGCAAGTCGAAGCGACCTTTCCCGACGGCACGAAGCTCGTCACCGTTCACAATCCCATTCCGTGAGGCGCCATGATCCCTGGTGAACTGCTGCTGGCAACGGGCGATATCGAGTTGAACGTCGGGCGCATTACGGTGCGCCTCAAAGTCGCCAACACAGGCGACCGTCCGATTCAAGTCGGGTCGCACTATCACTTCTTCGAGACCAATGATGCGCTCAGCTTCGATCGCCCGGCCGCGCGCGGGTTTCGTCTGAACATTGCCGCCGGCACCGCCGTGCGCTTCGAGCCCGGCCAGGAGCGAGAGGTAGAGCTCGTGGAGTATGCCGGCGCGCGCAAAGTGTACGGTTTTCAGGGAAAAATCATGGGGGCGCTCTGATGCCGCGCATCGATCGCGCGGCCTACGCGGCAATGTTCGGTCCCACCACGGGCGACCGGGTGCGCTTGGCGGATACAGCGCTGTTCTTGCAAGTGGAAGCCGACCGCACCGTGTACGGTGAAGAGGTCAAGTTCGGCGGCGGTAAGGTGATTCGTGACGGCATGGGTCAGAGCCAGCGCGCGGATGAAACCGTGGTCGACACGATCATCACCAACGCGTTGATCGTCGACCATTGGGGCATCATCAAGGCGGACATTGGCATCAAAAATGGCCGCGTTGTCGGCATCGGTAAGGGCGGCAACCCGGACGTACAGCCCGGTGTAGACATCGTGATCGGCCCGGGCACCGAAGTCATCGCGGGTGAAGGCTTGATCGCGACGCCCGCCGGCATCGATTCCCACATCCATTTCATCTGCCCTCAGCAAGTTGAAGATGCGCTGATGAGCGGCGTCACCACCATGATCGGCGGGGGCACTGGCCCCGCCGCGGGCACCAATGCGACCACCTGCACGCCGGGCGCCTGGTACCTGGAGCGAATGCTGCAAGCCGCGGATGAATTGCCCATGAACTTGGGCTTCCTGGGCAAGGGCAACACCAGCCTGCCGGAAGCGCTGGACGTGCAGGCGCGTGCGGGCGCCATGGGTTTCAAGTTGCATGAAGACTGGGGCACCACGCCCGCCGCCATCGATAATTGCCTGTCGGTGGCGGAGCGCCTGGACGTGCAGGTTGCCATTCATAGCGACACGTTGAATGAGTCGGGCTTCGTGGAAGACACGTTCGCCGCGTTCAAGGGCCGTTCCATTCACGCCTACCACACTGAGGGCGCGGGCGGCGGTCACGCGCCGGACATCATCAAGGCCTGTGGCGAGCCCAACGTGCTGCCTTCGTCCACGAACCCCACGCGCCCGTATACCGTGAACACCATCGACGAGCACTTGGACATGCTCATGGTCTGCCATCACTTGGACCCAGACATCGCTGAGGACGTCGCCTTCGCCGAATCGCGCATTCGGCGCGAGACGATCGCCGCTGAGGATATTCTGCACGACCTCGGCGCGTTCAGCATGATCTCTTCGGATTCACAGGCCATGGGCAGGGTAGGGGAGGTCGTGACCCGCACTTGGCAAACCGCGCACAAGATGAAAGTGCAACGCGGCAGCCTGCCAGAAGACCCGGCCGAACACGATAATTTCAGGATCAAACGCTACATTGCCAAGTACACCATCAACCCGGCGCTGACCCACGGCATTGCCCATGAGGTGGGCTCGATCGAGGTCGGTAAGTTGGCAGACATCGTGCTTTGGAATCCCATGTTCTTCGGGGCCAAGCCGGCTCTCATCATCAAGGGTGGCATGATCGCCGCTGCGCCCATGGGTGATCCGAATGCGTCCATTCCCACCCCCCAGCCGGTGCACTACCGACGCATGTTCGGTGCTCTCGGTGGTGCGCGCACCGCCACCGCTGTCACGTTCGTGTCGCAAGCCGCGTTGGACAATGACGTGGTGCGTCGGGTGGGCATGAAGAAACGCGCGGTTGCCGTGCGTGGTACGCGCAGTATCAAGAAGAAGGACCTCATTCACAACGGCACGTTGCCCAAAATCGAAGTCGATTCCCAAACCTACGAGGTGCGCGCGGACGGGCAGCTGTTGACCTGCGAGCCCGCCAGCGTGTTGCCCCTCGCGCAACGCTATTTTCTGTTCTGATCGGCCGCGAAAGGTCTGCCGCGTGCGAAAAATCCTGCACAAAACCTCGCCGTTGGCCAAGGCCACGGTCACCGTTACCCTGGAGCATTCGGAGCGGCAGAAGTCGCGCGGCCTCTTGCGCTTGGATGATGGCACGGAGGGCGCGCTGCTCTTGGAGCGCGGGACGGGAGGCGTACAGCCCGGTGACAAGCTACTGATGGATGACGGCGCAGTCGTGCTCGTTCAGGCCGCGCTAGAAGGCTTGTCGATCGTGACCGCACAGGACCCGTTGGATCTTGCGCGCGCCGCCTATCATCTGGGCAATCGCCACATTGCGGTGCAGATTACAGCGCTGCGCCTGGCCTATCAGCACGACCACGTGCTCGACGGCATGCTGCGCGAGCTCGGGTTTCAGGTCGCCTTCGCGCACGCCGCTTTCGAGCCGGAGTCCGGTGCTTATGGGCACGGGCACGCGCACTTGCAGCACCCGCGCGTGGATGCGCAGGGGAGTGAGAGCGGGCACGGGCA
>JBDTYJ010000309.1:0-6772 GCA_040005755.1 Pseudomonadota bacterium | reverse complement strand
TTTGGCGGGCGCTGGGCGGCGGCCGCGGGCCGAACTGGCTCGCCGATCCGCAGCTTGCCCCATGGGCCGTGGCCGGAGTTTCGGTGTGGAAGATCACGGGCTACGCGCTGGTGGTGTTCCTATCCGGTCTGCAGGACGTGCCCAGCGCGGTCTTGGAGGCCGCGGCGTTGGACGGCGCATCTCCTGTAACGCGGTTTCGCAATGTGACCTGGCCCCTGCTGCGACCGGTCACGCTGTTCGTGGCGACCACGAGCTTGATTGCTAGCTTTCAGCTTTTTGACGTAGTGCGCGTGATGACGCAGGGCGGTCCCGTGCGCTCGACCACGGTCTTCGTGTACGCGGTTTACGAGCAACTGTTCTTGGACCTCCGCGTCGGCCGCGCCAGCGCCGAAGCGGTGGTCTTCTTCCTGGTCTTGCTGTTGTTGACCGGTGCGCAATTCCTGCTCTTTCGCAGCGACGAGGCAGCATGAAGCGCCGCGCGCTGCTGGCGCTGGTTGCGCTGATTTGGCTGTTTCCCTACCTGTGGATGGGTCTGACTAGCCTGAAGCCGCTGGATGAAATCATTCACGCGCCCACCGCGCTCCTCCCCCACCACCCCACTCTGGCAGCCTACCGTGAGGTATTCCGTCTCCTGCCCCTGGCGCGCTATTTCCTGAACACGAGCGTGATGGCTCTGGCGATCGCTGGGCTGCAAATCACGCTCGCGCTGCCTGCTGGGTATGCGCTAGCCAAGCTGCGCTTTCGCGGCAAACGCTGGGCGTTCGCGCTGATCGTTTCCACCCTGCTGGTGCCCGCCCAAGTGCGGTTCGTGCCCGTTTTCTCGATGTTGGCCGGCGCGCATCTGGTCAACACGCTGAGCGGCCTGATCTTGCCGTTCGGCGTCAGCGCGCTGGGCACGTTCATGGTTCGGCAAGCGCTCCTGAACGTGCCGGACGCTCAAATCGAGGCCGCTCGCATCGACGGCGCGAGCGAGCTGTACATCGTCTACCGCCTCTTGGCGCCCCTGCTCACTCCGACCCTGGTGTCGCTCTTTTTGTTCAGCTTCATCTCTCACTGGAACGACTACTTTTGGCCGCTCGTGCTGACTACTGATGAGCACGCGCGCACGCTGCCGCTGGCCATCGCCCTGCTCCGCGAGCAAGGCACGGGCGTGCGCTGGCACATCGTGATGGCCGGCAACGTGATCCTGAGCTTGCCCGCTTTGGCGGTATTTGCCGCTGCGCAGCGACATTTGCTGCGCGCGGTCACGCTGCGCGGGTTCGGGGGCTGATGGCCGGCCGGGTCAACGCAAGATGCAGCGCTGAGCCAGCCGTTCCACGGTGGCCCGGCGCGCTGCGCTGAGGCCGGTGTCGCTACGCAGGGCGCCGAGGGCTCGGTTCCTTGACGCACCGTCAGCTACCGCGCAGGCCACGATCAGCCGCGTACGCCACGCCTCGCGCTTCACGCGCGGCATGGCGATGTTCTTGCTGAGCGCGTCATCTAGGTACGCTGCGGCTTCGACGAAACGGTTGCGATTGAACAGGTTCCTGCCCAGTAGATAACTCGGCAGGCCATTTTGTGGCTCGGTTTGCGCCCAAACGGCGAGCTGCGGCGCCGCGACCTCGAAGGCGGCGCCCAGGATCGGATCGCCGATCAACAAATCGACGATCGTGCGCCGCTGTAGTTCGTTTTCCGGAGAGCGTTTGACGTCCAGCGTTCTCAGCCGATCTTCATCGGCAACGATCTCCGCCACCGCGTCGTAATCGCGCCGCGCGCCAGCAACGTCCCCCGCGCGCAATTTTACATCGGCTTCTGCTTCGCGCGCGCCCGCTTGGTCAAGCTTGGCGAGCTCGGGGGACGCGGCCAAGGCGGCATAGGCTCGCAGCGCCCCGGCTTCGTCCCCGTCTTTGATGTCACACGCCGCCAGCGCAAATTTGGCCGAATTGTGCTGCGGATCCAGCCGCAGCAGCTCCCGGAGCGCCAGGCGCGCGCCGGCCGTGTCCGCGCTCCCGAGCTTCTGACTCGCGACGCCGTTCAAGCGATCCACGATGCGCGGACAATGCCGGCCGAACAGCGCGGGGCGATCGAAGCGCACGCGGGCCTCATTGAGCAACTCCGGGTCGACGTGCACGCGGCTCAAGTCGCTGCGCCACGCTTGCTCGAGCTCAGCCAAGCTTTTGCCGACCACCGCTTCAACCGGCTCGCCGCCGTACCAGCGCCTGAGCGCAGCCGCCCCAAAGCGATCGTGAAACCAGTGCACGAAGGCGCCGGCCACGGTGTACGCCGTCGAGGAATTTTGGCCGAGAAAACCCAGGCGAAACACTGACTCGAGCGGCGGCAGCAGCGCTAGATCCAAGAGCGTCTTGGCCCATTCGTCGAGCGTGAAATCATCGTTGTCGTTGGGTGAGGCCGCGGTGGCCACGCCTTCGATCCGCCCCGGATCCGGAATCCAACCGCCGAGCGGGCCGGACACGCGGAACGGGCCCGCGCCGAAGCTGCCAGCCAACACGTGCGCCAGCTCATGGCCGACGACGGGATGCGGGTAAGGAGCGTACTGCACGTAGATCTCGCGCCGCCACGGCTTGGCAATGTAGGTCGTGGAAGCGCCCATCAAGTGTCCTTTTTCCTGCTCGTTCGCGAACAGGAAGGCGGTCACGCGCGGCGGCCCTTGGATCTCGAAGTAGGCTTCATCGGCGCGCAGTTCGGCGTCGCAATCGCGCGCAAACAGCAGCGCATCACGGCGCAAGATGCCGGCCGAGTACTTCACGTCACAGCGCGCGCCGTACACGGCTTGGCCCAGCGCCGCCTCGATCGAGGCGCGCGTACTGAAGTGCCCGAGCGCGCTGCCGTTGTAGATCAAGAGCGCGCTAGAGAGCGCGGCTAGAGCTCCCGCGCCCGCCAACCAGGGCCGCTCAAAGCCGGTAAAATGCAGCTCGTCGTCGAAATGCGCTGCGGCGCAGCCTAGCCCGAGCAGCGTCAGCAACGTGCCTGCGCGGTAGCTGGCGAGCGGCCAGAATGCGTCGATCACCGTGTCGTACAGCGGTCCGGCGAAATAGCCGAAGAACGGATCGAACGCGAACACCATCGGACTCGTGTAGAAGCGCAACAGGCTCAGCACGATGCCGCCCAGCGGCGCCGCGAGCGCCCCACAAATACAGAGTGTTCGACGCCGCCAGCGCGTACGGACGCGCGCGGCCAAGTTCCCGACCGCGGCACCCCACACTCCGGCCAAGAGCGCGCCCGGTAGCGGCCCAAGCAGGTACAGCTCGATACCCCAGCCCGCATCACAAAACCCGACGCGCACCCCGTGCCCGAGCACGAATAGGAGCCCCCACAGCGAAAGGCCGAACCCGAGGCTCAGCCCGCGCCCAAACGCGGCGAGGGGCGCACTACGCTGCCGCGCGCCATCGAAGGCCGCACCGAGCGCGGCGCAAGCGGGCAGCACCAGGCCCGCGGCTAACGCCGCCTCGTAACCCGGCCCCCCAAATTGCGGAATGAAGCCGAACGCGATGAACGCGAGCGCTGTCACCCCCGCAGTCACTCGAAATGCGCGGGAGCGCCGCATGGCTAAGCGATGGCCGGTAGTCAGGGATGCGCTTCGCCGCTGGACTGCGGCACGTCGCGTTCGCTGTCATCCGTGGTTTCCGGCGCGCGCAGAACCAACGCCAGCACTTCATCCACGCGAGACACGAAGTGCACGCGCAGATCGTTTTTGACCTCGACCGGCACTTCTTCCAGATCCCGCTCGTTGCGCGCGGGGAGCAGGATTTCGCGGATGCCGGCGCGGTGGGCGGCGAGCACCTGATCTTTCACGCCAGTCACCGGCAAGATGTTGCCGCGCAAGGTGATTTCTCCAGTAACGGCCACGTCCGAGCGCACAGGCGCGTCCAACAGCAACGAGCTGACGGCGACGAACATCGCCACACCGGCGTTCGCCGCGTCACGCGACGAACCGCCGCGCGGGATGTGTAAATGCAGGTCGATGGTCTTCAGCCACTCTGGATCGAGCTTGAGGCGATCCGCCTTGGAGCGCACATAGGACACCGCCGTTGCGGCCGACTCCTTCATCACATCACGCAGGCCGCCGGTGATGCGGATCTCGCCCTTGCCGGGCATACGCGTGGCTTCGATGATCAGGATGTCCCCGCCGGCGCCAGACACGGACAAGCCGTACGCGATGCCTGGAACGAGGCGGCGATCGGTGACCTCGTTCATGTTGCGCTCGGGGCCAAGCAACTCGCGCACGTGGTCCGGCGTGACCTTGATCTGATCGAAAGGCTTGCCCTCGGCCAGCTTGACCGTGACATCGCGACAGACTGCGGCGATTTCACGCTCTAGGCCGCGTACGCCCGCTTCGCGCGTGTAGGAGTTGATGATCAGCTCCACGCCCTCCGGCACGAACACGATTTGCTCGTTCGTCAGGCCGTGATCGCGGATTTGCTTCGGGACCAGGAATTGCTCGGCAATGCTGCGTTTTTCACGCAGCGTGTAGCCCGGCACCTCGATGATCTCCATCCGATCCTTGAGCGGTTCCGGAATGTTGCCGCGGTAGTTCGCCGTGGCGATGAACATCACGTCCGACAAATCGAACGCTAAATCGATGTAGTGGTCGACGAAGGTGTCGTTCTGGTTTGGATCCAGCACCTCGAGCAGCGCGGCCGCGGGATCACCGCGCATGTCCACGCCCATCTTGTCGACTTCATCCAGCACCAACACGGGGTTGCGGCAGCCCGTTTTCTTGAGCGCTTGAATGATTCGACCCGGAAGCGCGCCGACATACGTGCGGCGGTGCCCGCGGATCTCTGCTTCATCCCGCACCCCACCGAGGGAAATGCGGCCGTAGCGCCGGCCCATGGCGCGTGCGATGGATTTGCCGAGCGAGGTTTTCCCGACGCCGGGCGGACCCACGAACAGCAAAATCGGCCCCTTCTTGTCGCGCCGGAGTTGGCGGATGGCCGAGTACTCGACGATGCGCTTTTTGACTTGCTCGAGGCCGTAGTGATCTTCATCCAGGCAGCGCCGGACTTCACGCACGTCCACGCGGTCCGGCGTCGTGCGCGACCAAGGCAGATCCGCCAGCCACTCGACGTACGTGCGGGTGACCTGATACTCGGCGGACTGCGGCTGCATCCCGCTCAGGCGCCCGAGCTGTTTGCGCGCGGTTTTTTCGGCCTCGAGCGGCAGCTCGGCGCGCGCAATGCGCTCGCGCAGCTGCTCGACCTCGTCGTCGTCCGCGGCCTCGCCCAGCTCCTCACGGATATTGCGCATCTGTTGGCGCAACACGTAGTCGCGCTGCGAGCGGCTCATTTCGGTGTGCACGAGCGTCGAGATCTCGTCCTTCACCTTGAGCACCTCTAGCTGGCGCGTGACCATGCCCAGCACGAGCTCCACGCGCGCTTTCACGTCGAAGGCTTCCAGCACGCGCTGGCGCACGTGGATGCTGGCTTGCTCCTCCGGGAAGTTCGAAGCGATTAAATCGGCGAGCGCACCCGGCTCACGCACGTTGTCCAAGATGCTCGCGGTTTCCTTGGGCAAGTTGGGCATCAGCGCCAACACTTCCCGAGTGTTTTCGCGCAGCTTCTGACCCAAGCTATGCAGATCTGGACTCGGTTCCTCCGGTTCGCTGATGCGTTCGACGAGGGCGGTCATGTACGGCTCGAGGCCCGCTTGCTCCTGGAGCTTGAAGCGACCAAGCCCGTTCAAGACCACGCTGTAATTGTTCGGGCCAAGACGGATCACTTTGACGACGCGCGCTAACGTGCCGATCTCGTACAGATCTTCGAACGTGGGTTCGACCGTGTCTGAATTCTTCTGGGTGAGGACGCCGACCATGGCGCTCTCCTGACCCAGGAGCTCCTCAACGAGGCGCACGCTGCGTGCACGACCGACGTTGATCGGCACGACCGACATCGGGAACAGCACCGAGTTCCGCAGCGGCAAGATGGCCAGCTGCTCCGGCCGGCGCGGTTTTGGTGCGGGACGCATGTTTCCACAGTAATACGGATAGCCGAGAGGTCCAGCGCGAGGTTTTTTCGGCGCCGAGGCCCCGGGTATCGCTTAAGTCGCGGTGTTAGCCTCGCTGTGGTATCCCCAGCCCACATGTCAGGTCGGGCCCGCCTCGTTGCTCGCGCTGCTATCGCGGCCCTGTTCGTACTTCCGCCTCTCAGCTGCGCCGGCGGTGGCGGCGGCGCAGGTGGCCCCGAAGGGGTGCTCAGCGCCTACTCGCACGCCGTGCAAAGCGGACGCCTGGGCGATGCCTACGCTTTACTCAGCGACGACGCTAAAAAGAGCATTAGTTTCGAAGAGTTCAAGCGTATTGTTCAGGAAAATCCTGAGCAGGCGCAGGAGCTGGCGCGGGCCTTGAACCGCCCGCAGTCGGGCCCTCCTCGCGTGACTGCCACGGTGACTGGCGCGGACGGGGAGCCCCTGCTCTTGGTCTACGAAGCCGGCGCGTGGCGCGTCGACGGCTCAGCCATCGACCTGTACAGCCAGGCCAGCCCGGAGGCGGCGGCACGCGCGTTTCTGCGTGCGGTCGAAAACAAGCGTTACGACTTGTTGTTGCGGTTTGTCCCGGACAGCCAGCGGGACGGCCTGAGTGAAGCCACCTTGCGCAGCGCCTGGGAAGGCGAGCAGAAGCAAGACATGGCCCGGCTTAGTGAAGCGCTGAAAGCCGCGCTGCCCAGCGCACGGTTTGAGGTGGTCGGCGAACGCGCGACGCTCGCCTATGGCGCGGGCGGTACGATTGAACTCGTGCGCGAGCACGGAGCTTGGAAAGTCGAGGAACTGAAATGAC
>JBDTYJ010000308.1:0-6839 GCA_040005755.1 Pseudomonadota bacterium | reverse complement strand
GGTTTCCGCTCAGATCGACAGCGCTCTGAAGGGCGCGCCCGCGGGCGGCCAGCCCGGCTGAGCAGGTGAATGACGCGCGCTGCCGCGGCGCGCGTCATTCGTACTCGAGGAACTTAGCGTGGATGCGGCGGGTGCCGTGCTCTTTGAATTTGGCGACCACCGTGGGTGCGCTGCCAAACTCGACCCGCTCCACCACGCCCTCACCGAACTGCTTGTGGTACACGCGCGACCCAGGCCGAACTTGTATCCCTTCGCCGACTTGGTCATCCTGTGCTTCGCGCTCCACGATGCGGGTGCCTACCGGTAACGACACCGCACGCGGCGCTTGATAGGGCGTCGCGTACGGCGCGGCCGCCCACGCGGTGCCCTCCCGAGCGACCGTATCTTCGGGTAAATTCCGAAGAAAACGGCTCGGAGAAGCATAGCGGGTCTTGCCGAACAACGTGCGCATCCCGGCGTGCACGATATACAGCCGCTCGCGTGCGCGCGTGATCGCAACGTAGGCCAAGCGGCGCTCTTCATCGATTTCTTCCGGCTCTTCGTGGCTAACGCGGCTATACGGAAAAATCTCTTCCTCCATACCAGTCAGGAAGACGGAGCGGAACTCCAGGCCCTTCGCGCTGTGTACGGTCATCAATGAAACCGTGCTCACGCCCTCGAGAGCGTCCGTCGCGTTCACGAGCGAAACGCGTTCCAGGTAGCCGGAGAGGGTCGGCTCTTCTTCTCCGCCCAGCTCTTGCTCATAATCCGCAATCGAGCCGACCATTTCTTCCAAATTGCCCAGGCGCGCGTCGCTCTCCGCGGTGTCGTCCTTGACCAGCAAGTCGCGATAGCCGGTGACCTCCAGCACGCGACCGGCGAGCGCGTGCGGCGAGAGCCCCTTGGCTTCCGCCCGCAGGCCCTCCAGTAACGCCTTGAACCCCGAAAGCTTCTTGCGCGCGGCGCCGCCTAGCTCTGCCGCGCGCGCGACCGAGTCGATCGCGTCGTAGGCGCTGAGCGTGCTTTCCGAAGCGACGTTCAGCAAGTGCTCCACCGTCTTGTTGCCGATGCCGCGCGCAGGCGTGTTGATCACGCGTACCAAGTCGGTATCGCTCATCGGGTTGTCGATCAGCCGCAAATAGGAGAGCAGATCTTTGACCTCCGCGCGGTCGAAGAACTTCATGCCGCCGACGATCTTGTACGGTTGATTGGCAGCGCGGAACGCCTCTTCCAGCATGCGCGACTGCGCGTGCACACGGTAGAACACGGCCATCTGATCCGCGGCCACGCCACGGGCGAGCTCCGCTTGAATGGTGCGCACGACGAACGAAGCTTCTTCTCGTTCGTCGCGCACGAGCCGGATTTTGACCTTTTCGCCCGGCGCTTGGTCGGTCCAAAGGTTCTTCGGCTCACGCACGTCAGCGGCCTCAATCACCCCCAGTGCAGCGCGCACGATGTTCCCGGTAGAGCGGTAATTCTGCTCCAGCTTGATCACCACGGCGTCCGAAAAATCACGCCGGAAGCTGCGGATCAGCCGCACATCCGCGCCGCGCCAGCGGTAAATGGATTGATCGTCGTCGCCGACGACGCACAGGTTACGGCGCCGCGCGCTGAGCGCGCGAATCAAGCGGTACTGAATCAAGTTGGTGTCCTGAAATTCATCCACCAACACGTGCAAGAAGCGATTGCGAAGCTCTTCCCCGGCGTGGCTATCGGGGTTTTCCGCAATGCGCGCCATGAGCAAGAGCAAGTCGTCGAAATCGACCGCGTTGGCGAGCAGCAGCGCCTTCTGGTAGCGCACGTAAATTTCAGGCAAAGAATCGTTGAAGCCCGCGTCGCCTTTGACCTCGCTCGGGCCGCGGCCTTCACGCTTTTCCTTGCTGATGAGTGAGGCCATCAGCTTGGGCGGGTACTCTTGATCGGATAGATTGAGCTCGCGAACTGCACGCGTCAGCACGGCCTTCTGGTCAGAGTCATCGTAGATGATGAAGTTCCTCTTCAGACCGACTTCTTCCGAGTAACGGCGCAAGAGCTTGGCGCAAATCGAGTGGAAGGTGCCCACCCACAGATCCCGGGTTACCTCTGGCCCGGCGAGCTCAGACAAGCGGTGTTTCATCTCGCCCGCGGCCTTGTTCGTGAACGTAACGGCCAGAATTCGGTACGGGGCGACGCCGGAAGCTAGCAAATTGGCGATGCGATAGATGATTGTGCGCGTTTTGCCGCTGCCCGCTCCGGCGAACACGAGCAGCGGCCCTTCACCGTGAGTCACGGCTTGGCGTTGTGGGTCGTTGAGCTCGGGTGGCATCGGGGTTCCTCGCTAACCTTGCGGCGCAGGCCGCACAAGACAAGAGCGAAGCCTGAGGTTTTGCTCTACGCTTTGGCCATGCGCGCCTGGCGGCTTCGGTCCGTGCTTGCGGGCGTGAGCGTACGATTGCCGCACGCTTCCGGCCTCACGCTGTTGCCGGAGGAGTGCGCTTGCTGTGGGCAAGCGGCCACGCATCACTCGGCACTCGCGCGCAAAGGCGACACTTCCGTGCTCGTTGGCTATTGCGACGAGTGCGCGGAGCACCAAGCCAGCGCTTCCTCCCGCGTGCTCGCGCTTTCGTTGGCTTCCCTCTTGCTCGCGTTTTCGGGCGCGGCGGGCGTGCCGCTTTTCGCGCCAAAGCTCGGTCTGTACGCGCTGATCGCGGTGGTGACGGTGCTTTCGCTGGTGCCACTGCTGGTGTTGCTGATGCCGACGCGCCGGATGCACGCCGAACACGCCGTGCGCGGCGCCGCCGTGCTTTGGTCCGCGCAACACACGTTGTGGTGTGCTCGCACTCGCTACGCAGAGCGGGTTTTGGAGCTGAACGGCGGCGAGTTGCGCGAAGAGCCGCTGCACGCCCCGGTCGGCTCGGCGTGGCTCAGCGCGGGCCCGGTGCTGGGCATTGGCGCGGCCTGCTTGTCGTTCTTCGTCTATCACCCGCTGCTCCGTGTGCTCAATCTCGGCACGACGCGGATTCAAGTTGCGCTCGATGGCGCGCCGCTTGCGGCGGTCGATCCAACCAGTAACGAAAGCCCGGCCGCGGGTAGCTTGCTTCGCGTTCCCGCGGGTCGGCATTGGCTCGTAATCACTTCTGCGGTGGACGGGGCAGCGCTCGGTCGTATGCAGGCGGATTTTCAAACGGGTGCGGTGCACCTGCTGGCCTTTGGCGCAGACGACACCTGCTTTTGGCTCGAAACCAACGGTTACGGTCAGGAACACCGGGCCGCCCCCAGCTATGAAGCGCTCCGCTCGCCCGAACACTTTTGGGTGTTGCCCGGGGGTATCGACACCTGGTTCGGCCCGAACCCCATCGCGGCAGGCTCCGCCACGCACAGCTCCGGCGGGCTGTTGACCGCGCTACGCCAAGCCCCCTGCGCAGAAGCGCCGCAAGAAGTTCGCGCCGCACCGTAAATTGGCTGCGCGGACCCGCTACCCGCCGCTTGGCCGTAGCGAAGCGAAGCCGACCGATTATACTCCGCGCCCCGTGTCCGAAGAAAATCCAACCTCTGAAGCGCCTGCCCCCGAACTCATCAACGATCCGCCCTCAGTCGAGCCGGCCGGAGAGGTCGACCCGCTAGAGGCAGCTAAAGCAGAAGTCGCCAAGCTGCGTGACCAACTGCTACGCACCGCGGCTGACTTCGACAATTTCCGCAAGCGCTCGCGACGCGAGCTGGCGGATATGGAGAAGCGCGCACGGGAGGACCTGATCAAGGACCTGTTACCCGTGTTCGACAACCTCGAACGCGCGACGGCGCACGCCGAAACAGCGACGGATGTCAAAGCCTTGTCTGATGGCATCGGTCTCGTGAAGCGCCAGTTCCTCGATACACTGTCGAAAATCGGCATCGAGCGCATCAAGGCTCAAGGCCAGCCGTTCGACCCTGCATTCCACGAAGCCGTGCAGCAGTTCGAAACTTCCGAGCATCCGCCGGGCACCGTCATCCACGAGGTGCAGGCCGGTTACGTGCAGGGAGACAAGCTCGTCCGGCCAGCAATCGTCGTCGTTGCCAAAGCCAAGATGAACTGACGCTTCGTGCCGGCATCGCCCGCCTCGCCGGTCGTTTCTGCGTTGGCAGTCACGCTGGAGCCGGCGTGCGAGCTGCGGCTAGGAACTGCGCCACGTCGCGAATGATTACGTAATCAAACCACCTACATTCGTGGCGCAGTTCACTTTCTGGCTCGCTCAGCCCGAGCTATGCTGAAACGACTCGCGATGGGGAAAATTATCGGCATCGATCTCGGCACGACGAACTCTTGCGTGTCCGTTCTAGAGGGGACGAACGCTGCGGGGCAGCCGGAGGTCAAAGTCATCGCTAACGGGGAAGGGGCACGCACCACGCCGAGCGTGGTCGGCTTCACCGCGAAAGGTGAGCGCTTAGTGGGGCAGGTGGCCAAGCGCCAGGCCACGACCAATCCCGAAAACACCGTGCACGCGGTCAAGCGCTTGATGGGTCAGAAGTTCGCCGCACCCGCGGTGCAACGCCAAAAGGACTCGGTTTCCTATCGCATCGTCGAGCACGAAAACGGTGACGCCTGGGTCTTGGTGCAGAACAAGAAGCTGTCACCGCCTGAGATCTCCAGCATGATCTTGGCCGCTATGAAGGAGGTCGCAGAGACCTACCTGGGCGAGCCGGTAACGGAAGCCGTAGTTACGGTCCCCGCATACTTCGACGACGCTGAGCGCCAAGCCACCAAAGACGCCGGGCGAATTGCCGGGCTGGAGGTGAAGCGCATTTTGAACGAGCCGACCGCGGCGGCGCTCGCCTATGGCCTGGACAAGGTAAAGGCCGAAGTGATCGCTGTTTACGACCTGGGTGGCGGTACCTTCGATATTTCGGTCTTGGAGATTTCCGGCGGCGTTTTCAGCGTGAAAGCCACCGGCGGCGACACCCACCTGGGCGGTGAAGATTTCGACTCGCGCATCATCGACCTGCTGAGCGAGGAGTTCAAAGCCGCGCACGGTTTGGATTTGCGTAAAGAGCGCACCTCACTGCAACGCTTGCGCGAGGCAGCGGAGAAAGCCAAGCACGAGCTCAGCTCGTCGCTCGAAACCGAGGTGAACATTCCGTTCATCGCCTCCGGTCCGTCCGGGCCGCTGCACCTCGAGCGCACGATGAAGCGCAACGAGCTGGAGATTCTGACGCGGGACCTTGTGGATCGCACCATTGCGGCGTGCAAGGCCGTGCTTGGTGACGCCAAGATGACCACGTCAGGTATCGGGCAGATCGTGCTCGTTGGCGGCATGACGCGCATGCCCGCGGTGCAGAAGGCCGTGCGTGAGTTCTTTGGCAAGGACCCGCACAAAGGCGTCAATCCAGATGAAGTAGTGTCGGTGGGCGCGGCCATTCAAGGCGGCGCGCTCTCGGGTGCCATCGATGAAGTGCTGCTGCTGGACGTCACGCCGCTCTCTATCGGTGTGGAGACGGGTGGCGGGGTGTTCACGAAGCTCATCCCGCGCAACACCACGTTGCCGACCGAGAAGGGTGAGGTGTTCACGACCAGCGTGGACAATCAGTCCTTCGTGCCCATTCACGTGTTGCAGGGCGAGCGCGAAATGGCCTTCGATAATCGCAGCTTAGCCCGCTTCGAGCTGACTGGAATTCCGCCCGCCCCTCGCGGGGTGCCAAAGATTCAGGTGACGTTCGCCATCGACGCCAACGGCATTCTGGCGGTCGAGGCGCGAGATCTGGGCACGAACCGCAGCCAAGCGATCAGCGTCACGGCGACCAGCGGCCTGAACCAGGCTGAGGTGGACGCGCTCGTGCAAGAGGGAGAGCGCTTCAAAGAAACGGATCAGTTGCGTCGCGATCTGGCGGAGATGCGCAACCAAGCTGAGACATTGATCTACACCACCGAGCAAGCGCTCGACGGTTACGCCGACCTGCTCGCGCCCGAGAAGCTCGAGAGCGTGCGCCAAGAAGTGCTGATCCTGAAAAAGATGCTCGAGACCGGCGCGAACCTGGACGCGGTCCGCGAAGCGTACTCGAGGCTCGAGAACGCGACGTTCGAAATTGCCGAGGCAATGTACGCGACCTCCGAGCCTGAGGCCTGACGCTTCGATAAGCGCCGCGCCCGCGGCGGCCTCGTTCGCGTGAAACTTGGCGGTGCGTGGTCCGCTTCCGATATCGTTTCGAAACGATGATTTCAAAGCTGCCCCGAGTTTTTTGCGGCGCGTTCGTGGTGCTTTCGAGCGGCTGTAATTTGGAGCACCACGCGCCGCTGCACACAGCTGAGCTGCCGGCGCTTCAGCCCAGCGTTTTGCACGCAAATCGCCTGTGGATCGACGTGGCGGAGCACATGCCCGAGAACGCTTGTGTAGCGCCTGGAAACGCGCGGCTGCTGTGCTTCGAGCGTTTCAGGACCACTCTCGGCACCGCCCTGACCCGCTCTCTATGGAGCAGTTTTCCGAGCGTCGCGGTGCTTGGGACGCAAGCCCCGCTGGATGGCGACTACGTGCTGCATGTGGACCTGGATCTGGAGGCGCTGCCACCCGACGAAACTCGGCCCGGCTGGTCCGCCGGCACGCGCGGTAGCTGGCGTCTGGAGCGCGCCGGCATGGTGAAGAACGAGGCTTTGGCTGGCGAGCAGGTTGCTTCGCGTTCGCGCGGCGACTTCGCGTACGGCGCGCCGCTCGGCATCGGCGCCAGTGAGGTGATCGACGCCGTAGCCGTGCGTATCGGCATGGCGCTGGGCGCGGTGCCCGAATCGCGAATGGTCCGGCCGGTGCCGTTGCCCGAGGTCGCGACCGCGCCGCTACCGCTCCCGAGCTCACCGCCCGGTGAAGTCGCGAAGCCCGCAGCCGGCGTGCACGGCAAGACCACGGCGTTTTAGCTTC
>JBDTYJ010000307.1:0-6848 GCA_040005755.1 Pseudomonadota bacterium | reverse complement strand
GGTCAGCGCCGCGCGGCCGACTTTTCCGGGGTTTTGCCGGCCAATTTGCCGGCCAAGTCGAGCAGGGTCACTTCCCAGCTCATGTTCAGTTCTTCTTGGGTTTTGCGGCTGAGTGCGTCGCAATCGGCCCGGCCAAGGCGGTTGAAGTCGGGGTACGATTCACAGCGACCCCCACCGGGCGCGATGTAAATGTCGGTGCCGTCAACGCCCGAGCCGTCGATGCGCGACGCATGCCCGGCTCGTTCGGGCAGCAATGACTGGCCGATGAAAGACCCAGGCCGCGTCAGGCCGAACAGGTGCACGATGGTTGCTCCAATGTCCACTTGCCCACCCAAGCTATGGACCACGCGCCCTCCGGTGCTGAGCCGAGCCGGCAGCACCACGAACAGAGGGATCTGCTTCGTGGTGTAATCCCGAACCGCCAAGCGCCGCTGCACTTCTGGCGTCAGATCCGTTTCCGCCTCCAGGTACTGCGGGAACTTCATGCGTGAGTCGTGATCGCCGTAGATCACGACCGTGGTGTTCTCGAGCAAGCCGTCTTGCTGGAGCTGGCCAAAAAGCTGCTCGATGGCTTCGTCGTTGTAGCGCATCGAGTGCAAATATCCGCCAAGATCACTGGTTTCGATCGAGCCCACGTTCAGCTTGCGCTCCGCTACTGGCACGTACTGGTACGGGCCGTGGGAGGTGAGCGTGATCAGCAGGCTCACGAATGGCGTCTGCAACTTTTCGATGCGCGGCACGACGCGCCGAAAGAACAACTTGTCCCCGATCCCCCAACCGAGCTTCGGGCCGTCGCCCAGCTCATCGCGGAACGCGGTCTGATCGAAACCATATTTGGGGTACAGCACCGCGCGGTTCCACATGCCGGCGGCATAAGCGTGCCCCGCGAAGGTGGTGTAGCCAGCCTCTTTGAAGGCATGCAGCAAGGTGACGAAGTGGTTTTCGTCGCGGCGAAAGGCGACCGACCCCTGCGGTATGGGGAACTGCGAATTGAGCACCATGTATTCGCAGTCGGAGGTCGAGGAATCCCCCGTTTCGTCATATAGGCGGTCGAAGAACAGCGCACGGCCCTGCAGGCGATTCAAGAAGGGGGTCAGCTCCTGCCCGCGAATGTGCGCACCGATGACCCACTTTTGCATCGCTTCTACCTGCAGAATGAGCAGATTCGTGCCGCGGGCGATGCCGAACTCGGGGTCCGTCGTGGTCTCCGTGGCGCGTGCCGCGTGGTAGCGGCGAACTTTGGCGAGCTCCGCGGTGGTGATGGTGCTGTGCTCGCGTGCATCGCGAATCGAACGCGACACCTCTTTGATGTGCGCGACCACGATGCCCGAATCCTGCACGGCATCGGTTCCGTTCAGCACCTTCCAAGAACGGTCGCTATCCATCCAGCTTTGCACGATGCCCGGAATGGGCAGAATGAACGCCACGCAAGTGAGCGCGGCAAGTGAATCCAACGCGGCGCGCGCCCAGAGTGGCGCTCTCGTGCCCCGGTCCTTAGCCTGCCTGGGCCACAACAAGGGCAACGCGACGCTGGCAACGAGCACCGGCAGCAGCCATGCATCGCGGCGCTGCGTGTACTTGATGATGATGTCGCGCACATCCCAGATCTGACCGCCCGCGCCAATGGCCAGAACCGGCAAAATATTGCCGAAATAGCGCAAATAAATCAGATCCCCGAACACGATCAGGAGGAACAACGCCATCACCGCGCCGAAGCCGCGCGGGCGATAAGCGCCCGGCACCAGCGCCACCGGCAACGCAAAGATGGCCGCGGAGTAGAACGCAGCGCGCTTGAACCCGGCCCAGATCTCCAAATCAACGAGCGACAGCGAAAGGTAGATGACGGACAGGCCAATCAAGTAAGCGCACGGCACGAGCAAGGCCTCCGCCGTCAGGCGCAGCCAAACCGTGACGCGCCAACGCAGCAGGCGCAGGCCGAGCGCGATCACGACCACCGCGCCGCACGCCGCGAGCAGGAGCGGCTGCGCAAAGCTCGGCTCTAGGGTGCCTGGGAACTGCTCGGGCCAACGCCGCGCCTCGAGCCCGCGAAAGGCCAAGTAAGCCACGACGAACACGACGAACGCGAGCAGCGCCGGCACCAGCATGCCGCGAAAGCGTGCCGGAAGCCGCGTCGTGAGTTGCACGCGCACGCGCGCAGGGCCTGGCAGCGCGAACAGCGTCGCCAGGCAGGCCAGAAGCAGCAGCGCGGCATCAATACTGACTAGCGCGCGCTGGAGTGTCGCGATGGCCTCGGGGCTGAGATCCTGCGTCATTTGCCTTGAACTTGCAGCATAGCGCTAGCGAGCCGTGGTATGGCAATGGCTGAGGAAAAACGTGATCGTCTCGCGCGCTCCAGTTCGGTTTTCGCTCGGCGGCGGTGGCACTGATCTGCCCAGCTACTACCAGCGCTACGGCGGGTTCGTGGTGAGCGCGGCCATCGACCACTACGTGTATGTCACCGCCAATCGCCGTTTTTACGACAGCATCCGCCTGGCCTACTCGGAGACCGAAATTACGCCAGATGTGGCCTCCATTCGCCATCCCATTTTCCGTGAAGCGTTGCGCATGGCGGGCATCGAGCGCGGCATCGAGCTGACCAGCGTCGCCGATCTTCCTGCGAACAGCGGCCTCGGCTCATCCAGCAGCTTCACGGTCGCTCTGTTGAACGCGCTCTATACCTACAAGCGTGATTTCGTGTCGTCTGCGCGCTTGGCGGAGGACGCATGCACGCTGGAGATGGAGCGCCTCGGTGAGCCGGTTGGCAAGCAGGACCAGTACATTGCCGCGTTCGGCAACGTCACGGCGCTGACCATCGATACGAGCGGTGCCGTGCACGTCGAGCCGGTGCCCGTCAAAGACGAAACCCTGGATGAGCTTCAAAGCAATCTGCTCATCATGTACACGGGCATCGAACGCCCCGCGCGCAGCGTGCTGAGTGAACAAGGTCAACGAGTGACCAGCAGTGATCCCGCCACGCTGGAAGGCATGCACCGCATCAAGGCCCTTGGTCATGAGGTGTATGACCTGCTCGTGAAGGGGGAGGTGGATCGCTACGGCGAGCTCTTGCACGAGCACTGGCAAAACAAACGCAAGCTCGCCAGCAAGATGAGCGATGACCGTTTGGATGAATATTACGAACTCGCGCGCCGCACGGGGGCCATCGGGGGCAAGCTGATTGGCGCGGGCGGCGGCGGTTTCTTCATGCTCTACGTCCGCCCAGCCGAGAAGCGCGCTGTTTTAGAGGCGCTCACGGCTCGTGGCCTACGCTCGCTACGCTTCGGTTTCGATTTGGACGGCGCGCGGATCGTCGCGAACCTTCATCGCGGCCGCTAACCTTCGGCAGTTCGTGTTCGCCCACGCTCGCGGCGTAGCGCCCACACCATGCCGCCCAGAGTCAGCAGGAACAGCGGGATTGAATAACGCAGTGAGCGCGGCGCGTAATGAAACGTGACCTGCGTGGTGTCTGCCCTCACTCGCGTGGCGACGACCCCATTGTATTCGATCGCCGGCTCGCCGTTGGCGCTCCAGTTCGGATCAAAGTTCATGTTGTAGGCGAGCACGTCTCCCGCGCGTGCGCCGGTCACGTGCACCTCCGCGTGGTTCGGCGACCAGGAGCTGAGCTCTGCTCTCCCAGGACCCTGCGCGAGGTAAACGTTGCCGCGATAGCCGGGCGCGTCCGCCGCCAAGGCTCCGGGTTTGAAGCGGGGGTCCACGCCATAACACTTGATCACGCCCGTATTGGCCATCATCGACAGCAACATGGGCGGCGCCCAGTCGCGGCGCAGGTAATTCACGGGCCCATTCGTGTGCTGCTCGAACTGCGCCAACGCCGGTATTTCTTGCGGCTTTTCCATCCAAAAGGCCTGCTCGAACGGCTCGCGCGAGATGCGTCCCAGATCAACGCAGAACAAGGCAAGCGGCAGGAGCAGCAATAGGTCCAAAGCAGGCAAGCGCTTCAGCCAGCGGTCGACGTACGGTCCAACCACCGTGAGGAACGCCAGGCCCAGAAGCAACAACATGGGGTAGTGCCAGCGAGACGGCACGTGCTGCGAGGAAAACACGGGTGCCTGGTGCAGCAGCGCCCAGGGCGAGTTCTCGTGAAAAGCGCCGAAGCCCATCAGCAGCAATAGGAGAGCGGTGATCTTTAGCGGCTGGCCGCGCTTGCCTTGCGCAAAGATCACCGCCACGCACAACACCATGACGCCGAGCGGGCCGATGTAGATGCCCCACTCGTGCCAATTGTAAGCGGGTACGCGAATCGGGCGCGAGCCGAAGCGCTGGTCGGTCGAGGTGAACATCACCAGCAGATCGGAGAGCCCGATCACTTCGCGTGATTCAATCAGCCGTGGCACGCGATCCAAGCGGTCCAGGATCGCAAATAACTTGGGCGCGCCGAGGCCAATGGCCACCGCGCCGGCAATGCCGAGCGAAAGCAGCGGCCGGCTGCTGCCGGTAAAAGCCGCCAAAAGCAGCGCATAAACGCACAAAATGAGCGCGGACTGGGGTAGCGGATAAATGCCGCCCCAAAGCACCATGCACGAAAGCGCGACGCCCGTGCCGAGCGCGTTCCGGAGCCGCCCCGGCTCGAGCGAACGTTCATAAAACAAGAGCGCCCAGGGCAACAGCCCGTACTGCAAATGCCAAGTGTGGCCGGCCGCAGCTTGCAGTGCCCAGCGCCCGTTCAACACGTACAAAGCCGCGACCAGCCCGCACAGCGCGACGCTCTTGGTGAAGCGGCGCGCTAACAGAAAGGTTCCCAATAGTCCGGTGAGCGCTCCGCCGACTACTTCAAGGCGGATCGCAACGCGCAGATCGGTCAGCAGGTACAGCGGTAAGTACGGAGACAGGAAGTTGCTCGCGGTCTCCGTGTCACCGAACGCCGCGAAGCCGCCACACAGCCACGGGTGCCACCACGGTGCCTCGTGGTACTTCTTGAGACTCAGCACCGTGATGTAACGGTACGCGCTCTCGACATCCCAATCGTGGAAGCCGTAGGTGTGGAAATCCCGCAGCATCGGGCTGAGGATGGTGAACAGCGTGGCGAGCAGTGCGCTGGCGACGCCGGCCAGGGCGAGTAGCCGCAGCCTGGCGCCCGGAGCCCGCGCGGCACTTTTCGCGCGCTGTAAGCAAATGCCCAGAAAACGAAGCACGCGGGATGCTAATGCGCTCGCGCCCGGTCCCGCAACCGCGCTATCTCTACGGGCGATGCCTGCTTCGCTCACCAGGTTGCTCGACACTCCGCTGCTTGAGCCGGTGTTGTTGCTGGGCGCCTCGCGGCGCGCAGCGGAGTTGCCTCCGGCCGCGCGTGAACGAATGAAGCCGTTCGTCGCGGCAGCGCGTGCCCGCTTTCGAGTTGCGCTGGAGCTGCGCGATCCAGAGAGCCTGGGCACGGCCTTCGGGTTGTTGCGTGAGGCGGCCTTCCTCGCCCTGCGCGCCCTCGAAGAAAGCACGCCCGAGCCTGCGCCCGCGCCGCACTCTCCGATTTCGGTTTGGGAGCGCTTCTGCGCGCCGCCCGCGCGGCTGAATGCCCCCGAGTCACTGGCTGAAGTGCGTCAGCTGCTCGCGACCGAAGACGTGCTGGTGACTGAAGCGCGCCTACCACCGGATGCCGCGGCCCTGCGCGCGTCCGCAGAAGAGGTCGTGACCTGGCTGCTCTCTTTGGCTGAGGTGCGCTCCCCGCGAGAGCTGGCGCGCGCGCGGGCATTACATTCGGCCGTATTCGTCGTCGCGCTGCTCGTGATCATTGGCGCGTTGCTCGGCTATTGGCTCACGCTCACGCGCCTCGCCCCGCACGCCTACTGAATCAACGCCGCTTGGCCACGCACACGATCTGAAAACCCAGGAGCTCGGGCCAGACCCGGCAGAAGCGCTTTTCCAAGGGCTCGACCAAGCGCTCGTACGTGCTGAATGCCCGCGAATCACCGAGCGCCAAGTGATCGCCATTGGCCACATCACGCTCGAAAAAGCGCCGCAAGACTGGCGCGGTCGACTGCACCACTGAAGGCGTGCAGGCATCCGCTAACAGCTCGAAGCCCGCATACCGGAGCGCCTCGTGAATGCTGCGACGCGTGAAGAAGCGCAAGTGAGTGCGGTCGTACAAGCCCGACCACGTGTACTCGAAGCGCCCGACCAAGGTTCGTAAACGGTTATACCAAACTCCGTAGTTGGGCACCGACACGAGCAGCGTGCTGCCGCGCAAGCTTCGCGCGCCGGCAAGGCGCCGCAAAAAGCCAATCGGGTCAACCGTGTGCTCCAGCACATCCGCCAGCAATACCGCGTCGAATGGCTCTTCGGGCTCGCTTTCGAGCCAGCTTTCGAGCGTGCCTTCGAACACCTCGCTGCACGCCGCCCGAGCGAGCTTTGCGGCTTGTGGGTTGGGCTCGATGCCCACGATGCGCGCAAGGGGCGCGCGCTCGGCGATGCGTCGCGCATTCGCGCCCGCGCCACAACCTACGTCCAAAATGCGCGCCGCTGGGCGTGCCTGAAAAACATGCGCTTCGAGCAGGCTCAGCAAGACACTGTTTGGGCGCTCGACGTACGCATAGCCGGTCGACTCATAATCCAACGGAAATCCGGCCTCGCGGTGCATTTCGCAAGACCATAGCCGAGGCTTGTTGATCGGGGTAGCTTCGCGCGGTGTCTGCCCAGGAGCCCTCGGGACGATTGAATGCGGCGTTGACCGCGCTACTCGGGCGCCCGCGCACGGTGCTGGAGGTGGGCTGTGGTTCCGGCATCCACGGCATGGTGGCGCGCAGCCGCGGCGCGCACGTGACCGGTCTCGAGGGCGACGCCGAGCTCGCCGCGCGCGCCGGCCGCGCGTTGGATGAAGTGCTCAGCCTGGACCCGGA
>JBDTYJ010000306.1:0-6872 GCA_040005755.1 Pseudomonadota bacterium | reverse complement strand
TGGTCTCCCGCGCGGACGTGCTGCGCACGGTCAGCCAAGAAAAGAGCGCCGAGCTGACGGTCGCTCATTGGGCAAACAACGTTGCCATGGCCACGCAACAGCTGCGGGTAGCCATGGGCGACTCGTCCAACGCAAACTACGAGATCGGCGAGAATATTTTGGCGGAGTTGCCGGCCTTCGATGTCCCCACCAACCCAGACGTCGCCTACGCTGAGGCGCTGGAAAAGCGCCTGGAAGTGAAGCAACTCGGCGAGAGTGAAGCTGCCTTGCGCGAGCAAGCGTCGGCCGCGCGCGCCGGTGCCTACCCGCGCTTGGACGCACACGCTGATGCGAACTATGCGAATCCAAACTCTCGCTACGCGCCACCAGCCGCCGTGTGGCACCCCACCTGGAACGCGGGCGTGACACTCACCTGGACGCCCACGGACATCTTCAACGCCAGCGCGCAATCCAAAGTGTCCGAAGCCAATGCAGACGTAGTCGCATCGAAAAAGGGCGCCCTAAAGAACGGCCTCCGGCTCGAAACCACACAAGCCATCAACGCGCTCGCTGAAGCCAATTTCGGCCTCGAAGCCTCGCGCGAGGGTCTTGCCGCCGCCGAAGAAAACTACCGCGTGCGCCGCGAGTTGTACCGCGCCGGCAAAGCCACAATCGTGGAGGTGACCGACGCCGAGACTGACCTCACGCGCGCTCGCCTGGAGGTCGTGAACTCACACGTGGACGTGCGCATCGCGCGCGTCGAGCTCGCGCACGCGCTCGGCCGCGACAACGTCACGAAGTGACGGCGGCCACTCGCGGATAGCCAATCAAATAGATGAGACTGGTCGGTGCGCCGGGCACCGGTAGCCGACCAATGTCCCACACGTAATCATTGGCGGGCAGCGAGGCTACTAGGCGCTGCAATTCCTTCGGGCTGTACGCGCGCAAGCAGGAGACCACGCCGTCCCACCACGTGCACAGGGGCACCAGCGGCACCACGTACGTGAGCAGCAAGCGCGACGCGCGGAGCGGCCGAATGAACGGCGTGACCGCGAGCACCGCGCTCGTGCCGAACGTCACGCCGAACACGCTCAGCGCCGAGCGATCCACCATTTCCACCAGCGCAATGCCGCGCCCCTGGCGAACGGCGTCGGCCAGGCATTTGCGCGCGGCATCCGGAGGCAGATGGTGAAAGGCGTTGCAAATCAAGCGAAAGCCCGGAAGGGCGGCCGGCACGCGCGTCGCGTCCACCGGTTGCTCTCGGTATTCCACGCGACCCGCGCCCTCCGCCTGCGCGCGCTCCAAACGCGGCAAGTTCGGATAGAGATCGGTCAGCACCACGCGCAGCGGCGTCTCGAACGACTCACGCAGCAAGCTCGCGATGGTGAGCGCTGGGCCGCCGCCCCCAGAGCACAAATCGAGCAGGGTGTCGTCACCCGTGGCTTGCACGGCGGGAGCCAAGCGCTCAGCAAAGCCGCGGTACACTGAGCGCCCGCGTTGCCCGAGAAAACTCAGAAAATCCGTCATGCACTCACGCACGACGTGCGGAAACCACGGCAGATCCTCGAACTCGAATAGCTGCACGCGGCCCATGCGTGGCGTGACCTTAACCCCGAGCATCGCGCTTTACACCACCGGAATTGCCAGCACGCGACCCCGCGCGAGCCCGCGCACGGAACCAGCCCCAGCGAGCCCCCGGATTTCGCGAGAGTTCCCCAAACCCACGACCGCCCGACAACCCAACCCGGGAACCAACAACCGCCCCAAAACACGTAACTGACGTTTGATCTCCAAGCTCCCGTTTGCGAACGCTGCCCGTCCCCTAGCTTTCCCGCGGTTGCAACGCGGGTACCGAAACCGAGGTTGGCATCCCAACGTCCAATTTCGATTTGCGAGTGCCCGCGCGCGGGTTCCCGGCCCGCCCGACAACCCAACTCGAACCCAACAATCCGCGAACTCAAACCAAGGCGCGCTTTTCTTTGGGCCAGACCCGAGCCAGGCTGCACCAGTAGTGACCTCGTCCGCCGCCGCTTCCTCCCCGTCCGCCGCCTGCCCTTCGTCCGCCGTTGGCCAGGCGCAGCCCGTGACCGATTTGGGCGTGTACGTGCATTTTCCGTGGTGCCTCAAGAAGTGTCCCTACTGCGACTTCTTGAGTGTGGCCGCCGAGCGACCGTCGCTGCCGCACGAGGCCTACGCAGACGCAGTGATCGCCGAGCTGGAGCGCCGCGTACAAGACCTAGCGGACGTGCGTTTGCTGAGCGTGTTCTTCGGTGGCGGAACCCCGTCACTGTGGGAACCGCGCGAACTGGGGCGCGTGCTGCGACGCATTCGCGCGCTGCTGCCCGCGGGGGAGCAAGAGGTGGAGGTCACCGTCGAGTGCAACCCCACCAGCTTCGATGTCGAGCGCGGCCACGCGCTGCAAGCCGAAGGCGTCAATCGCGTGAGCATCGGCGTGCAGGGGCTGGATGCCGAACGCCTGCAGTTCCTGGGCCGCTTGCATGATGTGAGCTCGGGCCTCGGCGCGGTGCAGGACGCGCTGAGCAGCGGCATGCCCCGCGTGTCTGCGGATTTTATTTTTGGGGTCAGCGGGCAAGCAGCGGCCACAGCCGCACGCGAAGCCCAGATCTTGAGCGAGCTCGGCACGACGCATTTGAGCGCGTACGCGCTGACCATCGAACCGGGCACGCAGTTCGGTGCGCTGGCACGCAAAGGCAAGCTGCCGCTGCTCGAGGAAGCGGCCGTCGCGGATTCCTTCCTAGCGGTGGAAGAAACGCTGGAACGCGCCGGCTTCGAGCACTACGAGGTGAGTAACTACGCCCGCAATGGCGAGCGCTCCCGGCACAACATCGGCTACTGGGTGGGGCGTGATTACCTTGGGCTCGGCTGCGGCGCGTGGGGCACCTTGACTCGCCCCGAAGCGCGCTTTCGCTATCGCAACACGCCCTCCCCTGAGCGCTACTTGGCCGGCGCGCAGGGCTTCGCTCACGCTGATTTGTCGCAAGTGGGCGCGCTCGTCGCGAACTACGAGCCGCTCAGCCCGGAAACCGCGCTCGCCGAACGCATCATGCTCGGCCTGCGCCTGGCGGATGGCATTGATTTGGAGCGCTCCGCGGCCGAGCTCGGCACGCCGCTATGGACGGCTGAACGCGCGCGCGCGCGCGACCGCTTACTTTCGCAAGGCAAGCTCGAGCTGAGCAGCGGCGTGGCGCGCATCCCTAAACGGCACTGGCTATTCGCGGATGGCATCATCGCCAATCTGATGTAGCCGAGCTCAGCGCGGCACAAACCGCACGTCATCCAACCACACGTCGTACGGTGTATCCTCGGGGCGAATCAGGAACGCCAGGCTATGCAAGCGGCGCGTATCCAACCCGGGTTTGCCCATGCCGCGTTGGCGCAGTTCAGTCCAACGAACTTGGTAGCTGTGCCACGCGGCATCCAGCTCCACCTTGGCCACGTGCGGGTTGTGGCAATCGAACTCACAGGTTCCCCCCTCGGCAACCGGGATCACGGACCGCTCGCGCGCGGCAAAATAGATGCGACCCGGCCCGCGCGCTTGAAAGGCAACGCCTGCGTAATTGGACCCATTGTAGCAAGCGGGCCGAAAGTCGAACTCGACGGTCGCGCCCCAGTCAACGAGCAGGCCGCCCTTCACGTGCTGGCCGAGCCGATTTGCTCGCGTCGCATCGGGCCTGGGAACGGGGATCAGGGCAGGCGCCGAGCCGGGTGCGTCAATCTCGCGCGCCCAGCGCCAAAATCCCACCCTGCCCTCGAGCGGCCGGATGGCATCGTCACCATCTTCAAAATCATCGATCAGGGGTTGGCTGCCCGCAGCGACCGCCGCTTCCAAGCACGGATCGCTCGCGAGCGGAGCGCGCAGAGGGCCTGCCGACGCTGCCGGCAGCTCATGCGCCCCGGGCGCGCTCACCGCATGCTCGGCTGCGATGGGCGGATCGACCGAGGGTTTGCGCGCCAAGACGAATAACAGCAAGCCAGCTGCGCTCAGCGCCAACGACCAGACGACCACGCGACGGGCACGGCGAGGCGGCGCCAGCGCGATGCGTTCGAGCCGAGTGCGGTAAGCAAGCCGGTCCAAGACGCGCTCCCCCAAGTCGGGCGGTGCCTCCTCATTTCGAGCTGCCTCCAGTAGGCTCTCGAAAGTTCGTCGCTCTTCATCATCCGGGTGGGTCATTTGGCTGACCTCGGCCGCGCGCGCAGCCGGCGCAGCGCGACTTCGAGTGATTGCCGTGCGCGCTTCAAGCGCGAGGCGACGGTGCCCTCCGGGAGGCCGAGCGCTTCCGCCACCTCACTACGGGTCATTTGCTCGACATCGGCCAACACGAACACGGCCCGTTCGAGCTCCTCGAGCGTTGCCAGCGCTTCGTCCAGCAACGCGGACGCTCGGCGAAGATCCAGCGCTTCATCCGGCAAGGGGGCGTCGCTCAGGCGCGCTTCGGCGTCCAACCCGGTGCTAACCGAGCGATGCCACTTAGACTGCCTGCGATCAGAAGCCACCCGCAGCGCGGTCGAAACCAAGAACGAACGTTGAGCTCGCTCCGGCACTTCATCGAAGCGCTGCGCCAGCACCCAAAATACGTCTTGCGAAGCATCTTCCGCATCCGCCGGCCCGAGACCACTGCGCCGGAGCACGCGCCAGATGAGGCCTACGTGATTGCTGACTGCAGCCCGCAGCCGAACGTCAGCCTGCGGCATGCGAACGGCAACCAGCGCGGGCGCCGCGACGGGCAACGCGTCGAAAGCCGGCTTCCGGGCCAAGGGCTCGAAGCCGACGCAAACGAAACTGGGGGTATGCCCACGCACACCAGGTAGATGGGACGACCCTCGGCTTCTGATCAGCAAAAGCACGCCGTGCGGCGAACCCACCGCCGGACCGCGGCCGCGCGAAGCAAGCATGATCAGCCGTGATTGATGCTCCCGCGCGCACGCTATCCCTCATGCAACCTTCATTCAAGCAAAAGAGCCCCACCGTTTAGCGCAAAGGTGCCATCAGCGTCGCTGGCTTGCTCGGGCGCCTGGTGGTTCGACCCTGGCGGATCCCGGCGCACTTGATGGGACAGCCGCCTACCGGCCCCGCGCTCCGGCTTGCCCTTATCGGAAGCAGCAAAAAGCCGTCCTGACGACTGGCGCGCGTACGCCGGAGCTCAGGATGCACAGACCATTGCTACTCCCCACGCTGGCTGGCGCGGCGCTCGTGGGCTGCCTGATTGGCGCCTGCGGGTCCTCGCCGCAAGTCTCGGACCCAGGCACGACCAGCACGCCCGGCGATTCGGGCGACTCGGGCAACTGGGGCGACTCGGGCGGTGGTAGCAGCGGTGCAGATCCAAACGGCGGCAAAGGGAACGATCTCGCCGTCGACCCGAACACCGGAAACGGCGGTTCGAACATGCCCATCGCGGGCCTCACCGAGCTGAAGCTCGAGGTGGCTGTCGATCAAACGACCCTCTTGGCGACTGGCAAGCCCGTCGATGTTGCGGCCCACGCCAAATACGAAGACGACTCGCTCCCCGAGAACGTGATCTGGAGTGTCGACGACACACGCCTCGGTTCAATCAGCCCGGACGGCGTATTCGAGTCGAATGGCGTGACCGCGGGCACCGTCACCATCAGCGCTCAGGCAGGTTCGGAAGTCGCGACCGCGTACATCGTAATCAGCGTGAAAATGAGCGCCAATCCTGGCAATTTGAGCGCAGATGAGCAAGCGAAGCTCGTGCAAGGCGGCAGCGGCGGCCCGAAAGGCGTGGGCCCGGACGCGTTCCGGTTTTTGTACCCGTACGACAACACCGTCTTCCCGCGCGGGTTGCTCGCGCCATCACTACAGTTCGCTGGCGCAGTGGCCGCCGCCACCTACCTGAAGATCACCACGTCCAATTTTTCATACAGCGCGTTCGCCGCCGCGCCAACCCCAACGCGCGTCACCATCCCCGAAGACGTGTGGAAGGGCATGACCGAGAGTGCGGGCGGCTCGGACCCAGTGAAGGTACAAGTAAGTGAGCTCGTGAACGGCGTCGTTACGGGTCCAATCGAGGAGCAATGGTCGATTGCTCAGGGCAGCTTGAAGGGCGTCATTTACTACAACACCTACCGCTCGTTGCTCGCCGGCAGCGACGGAGCGGTGATGCGCATTCGCCCCGGTTCTAGCGCGGAAGTGCTCCAAAAGGGCTGCACCGTGTGCCACAACGTGAGCTCGCACGGCAATGTAATGGTCGCCGGGGTGGACTGGGATGAAAACAACCCCATCGACAGCGAGGCGCTCAATTTGCTCGCCGACGGCACGACCAAGCCGCTGCGCATCGTGCCCGAAGGGCGCCTGTTTGCGCTTGGCGCCCTCACCCCCGACGGGAAACGCGTGCTGTCCATGGGCGCGCCGAGCAGCGGTCCCTTGCCGCGCGGTTTCAACGGCCCCTTCGCATCGCAGCTGGTGGACACCAAGACCGGAACCACCATCTCCGCGCCTAGCTTCACCGACAAAGTGACGTACGCGGTCACGCCGAATTTCTCGCCGGACGGCGAGCACCTTGCGTTCAACAACCGTGACGTCAGCGCGGGACACACTCTGTCGGTAATGGACTACGACGACAGCACGACTCCGCCCACGTTTTCCAACCTGCGAAATGTCTTCACGAGCCCCAGCAAAGTGGTCGCCTGGCCCAGTTTTCTGCCGGATGGCAAGGCAGTCGTGTTCCACGAAGGTGACGCTTTCGACACCTCGCTCTTCCAAGGCGGCGCCCTCTACGCTGACGTGCGCTTAGTGAGCACAGACGCCTCGGCGCCCAAACCGCTGAATACTCTGAACGGCTACGATGCGAGCGGCGCCTCTTACCTGCCCTACGGCGACGCGGAAGAAGGGCACCTCGACTACGAGCCCAGCGTGC
>JBDTYJ010000305.1:0-6881 GCA_040005755.1 Pseudomonadota bacterium | reverse complement strand
TCACGCGCGAGCTGCTCGTCACGCTGTTCATTCCCGAAGGCGTCAACAAGCTGCATGACGGCTCGGTCATCATCCGCAACTACCGCATCGCCAAAGCCGGCGTGTTCTTCCCCATGCCCGAAGGCCGCGTCATGGATGACAGCTTCGGCTCGCGTCACCGCGCGGCCCTCGGCATCACGGAGGAGACCGACGCGGTGGTCGTGATCGTGAGCGAAGAGCGCGGCACAATCAGCTTCTGCTTCAACGGCAACATCGCATCCAATTTGGACGGCATGAAGCTGCGCACCATGTTGGAGGCCATTTTCAGCCCAAAGGTGCGGAAAAAGAGCCGCAAAGCTCCGCCCGCCTCGCAACGTCAAGGCGTCTCGGTGGACGCCCCCTTGTCACGGCGCGCAACGGATCTGGTCCCCTCGCGCCGCGGGGAAGCGCCCGAAAGCACACGCAACCCGCGCCGCGCGAGCGAGCCCGAAGTGGCACACCCGCGCATCAGCCTCGCCGAGCCCGAGCCTTCCCCGGTGCGCCCGCGGGTGCGCCCCACGAGTGAAGCGCCGCCACCGCTGCGCCCCTCGCTCACCCCGCCGCCGCCGGTCGTGGTTGCGCCATTGCGCACTCCCGTCACCACCAGCGCGGACCCGCGCAGCCTTCGCATCAGTGACTCCGACCTGGGGGACGACGACCCTTCGGATGACGGCGGGTCCCGCCAGAGTGAACCCTGATGCTATCTTCCGTGCTGACCAGTGTGTTGACGTGGCTCCGCGAGTCATTCAGCGAAAACATTGGGCTCAAAGCCCTGGCGCTCACTTTCGCGCTCGGTCTGTTCGCATTCCTACAGGGCCAAACGGACGAGCAACAACGCACGATTCCGGTGCCCATCGTGATGCGGCTACCGCCCGAGACCTCGGAGCGCGAGCTAATGACGCCCATTCCAGCCAGCATACACGTCACGCTTCGTGGCCCGGCGCGCGCCATCGATAGGCTGATTCAAACCGGCGTCGTGCCGATCGAAATCGATCTCCGCGGCGGTAACCGTGAAGCCATCAGCTTCGAGCCCAAAGCCTTCTCTTTTCCGCCTGAAACCACGATCACCATCATCGACCCGCCCAGCATTGAATTGGAATGGGAAGACGTCGTGACCCGTCAAATTCCGGTGCAAGCGGCCATTACGGGGCAACCCGCCGACGGCTTCATCGTGAGGGGCGAGCCGGATGTCGATCCCATGCAGCTCACCGTACGCGGTCCGGTCAGCGTGGTTGAAGTGATGCAGTTCGCGCGCCTCGCGGCGTTCGACGTATCCGGCCTGAGCGAGGGCACACATCGCCGGCGCATCGCGATCGACGCGCCGCCGGTGCGCGCGCGCTACATCGGCCCTGCCGCCGCCAACGTGACTGTGACCATCGCGCGCCGCGTGAGCGAAGCCAAGTTCCCCAATCGCCCAATCGAGGTCGTCGGCGTGCCCGGCGCGGGCACCCTACCGCGCACGGCGGACGTCATTGTCACGGGCGCCCCGGAAGTCATTCACGCGCTGCGCTCCGATCAGGTCATACCGATTGCGGACCTCACCAAAGCGCCCAACGTGGACCTGAAAAAGCACGGTTCCGCCTCGGTAAAGCTCAGCGTCGAGCTCGGCCACGCCGAAGCCGAACTGCAGCCCCCCAGCGTCACCGTGAAGTGGTAAGGCGCCGCGCTGCTTCGCCCTAAATTCTTGGGCGATCGCAGGTTTCACGACGCACCTAGCGGCCACCCCACCACCTCGCACGGCGGCCACCCAGCAAGCCCCTCGCAACGCGAAATCGAGGTTGGGCTTCGAACCTAGTTTTCGAATCGCGCAGCCGCACTTTCCCCCGGGCAGCAGTTAACCCAAACCGCCAACGACCATCCCCGAGCGCTAGGAGGTCAAAGGGGCTTCCGCGCCGCGTCTTGCTCGATGTCGTAGTCGCTGTCGGGCTCGACGAAGATTTTTTTCATTTCAGGCAGCTCAGCGCGCACGCGAGTTTCAATGTCGTCGATGACGGATTCGAGCTCTTCGAGCACCATTTTAGGGCGGAAGCGCACTTTGAGGGCCAGAATTACGGCTTCCGGCCCCAGATGCATGCTGAGAAACTGCGTCACTTTTAGCACGCCCGGAGTCGCTTCAATCAGGCCCAGGGTGCGGCGCTGCACCTCGGGGGTTACCCCTTCACCGAGCAAGAGGCTGCGCGTGTAGCGCGCGAGCAGCACGCCCACGCCGCACAGGAGAACACCGATCACGATCGAGCCCAACGCATCCGGCACCGAACTGTGTACGAGCGCGGAGACGCCAATCGCCACGAACGCGACGCACAAGCCGAACACCGCGGCCGTGTCCTCGAGTAGAACGACCGGGATAGTCGGATCTTTGCCGCTGAATAGTGCCGGGAAGAAGCGGGCTTTGCCGCGCGTCTTGTTGAACTCCTTGAAGGCGACAAAGAAGCTGCCGCCTTCCATCAGCAGCGACACGAGGAGCACACCGAGTGGTATCAGGGGCGAGCCGTGGGCTTGCTCAGCGCCGTCGATTAGCTTGTGCGTGCCTTCGTACACGGCGAACACGCCGCCCATGAAGAACAGCAGCAGCGCGACGATGAAAGCCCAAAAATACGATTCCTTCTCGCGCCCGAGCGGGTAACGGGAAGGCATGGCTTTCGCCGCCAGGCTCATGCCGACCAGCAGCAAGCCTTGATTGCCGGTGTCGGCCAGCGAGTGCACGCCTTCGGCCAAGATAGCGGTGCTGCCCGACAGCCACGCAGCCACGAATTTCGCGACCGCGATGCCCAAGTTGCCCGCAAGTGCGGCCAGCACGACCTTGCGGCCGCCGGAACTGGAATGAGAGCTCATGACCGGTGCACGCTATACGCCGAAACGCGCGGGTTAAAGCACGGTGACGTCAATGCGTGACCGCGCATTCTCGAAGAATGAGGCGAGGGCCGCGTTCAGCCGGCGCGCTACGTACCAGCGCAGCAGCGCCGGGCGAATGGTGTCGAAGGGCGCGTTGGCGAACGGCGTGTTCGTCGACTTGTGAATGCTGCGCAGCTCGGCCTCACTGGGCTCGAGCATGGGTGTCACCATGCGGTCGAGGTACAAGCTAGCGCGCGCTTTTTGCGCCAAAAGTCGCCCGAATTCACGCTCGCTGATGCCCTCCGCGCGGCGCGCTACGTCGAGCGCATCTTCACCGCCCGCGCGGTCGCTCAGCATGCGATGCGCGAGCTGCCCTTGATGCTCGAGCTCCAGCGCGGTCGGCTCCGGCTCGATGTGTAGCGCGCCCAGAATGGTTTCGGCGATGTGCCGATCAAGAGCGGCCGACACGTGCCGCTCGCGATAGGGCGCATCGCCCAGCGAACCGCGATCCGGGTCGGACAGCGCTTCCAAACGCGCCTCGAAGGCTAGCTCTCGTTCGAACACGAAGCGCGGGTGCCGCGCGCCGCCGGTTTCCGGCGCGGCGAAGCGCACGACCGCGCGCTCCACGGCAACCGGATCGGCGTGCAGGGCGCGCGGCAGCAAGCCTAGACCGCAGCAGGCGGCGAGCGCCCACGCTCGCTTCATCGCGCCGCAGGGCGCTTACGGGACGAGGGCGTCGCTTCGTCGTCTTCGGAATCGGGCTGTTCGGTGGAGGCGACGGGCACCTCCGTGCCGGGCTGCGAAGGTGATTCCGAATCCGGGCCCGCTGCGTCCGGGCGGTGGGTGAAGCCGCGCGCGGCGCGGCGCGCCTTCACGAATTCAGCGAATGCCGCCACTTTTTCCAGATCCCGCGCGCCCAAGGTTTCGGCGAGCTCACGGAGTTGCTTGCGCAGTGCTTCAGCGCTGCTCTTGCGGCGCGCGCTCAGGACATCCGCCGTAGCCGCGGGCTCGGGCGGCGCGGCATCCGCTGGCCAAACCTGGCGCGCGACCGGCGCGAGGCCGTGTGCGGTCAGCCAGGCCTCCATGAATACGCGCAAGCGCTCACTCCGAAAAGCAAACCAGCGCTCGCGGTCCGTGCCGTAGGTCATGAGCACGTCTTTGAAGCGACGGAACGCGCCTTTGCCGTCTATGGCGGCGCTCAGCTGGTCACGCAACTCGCCTTCATCCACCATCGGGATGAAGCGCTCCATCCAACGGTACTGTTCACGCGAGCTCACTGGCTCGATGCGCATGTACGTGGTGTCCGAAGCGATGCGCGTGTGCATTTCCGGATCAGCGATGCCATCCACCACGCGCAGCACTTCACCTGTGGCTAGGTGCAGGTAGCTATGCACCTCCGGCGCATTGTTCTCGAAGGCATCCTCGAGCGCCTCCCAATCGACCGGGATGTCGCGCAACTGCTGGGGCCCACCCGTGCCCGACTCCGAGTCCGCCATGCTATCCTCTTTTCCAAAAGCTCATCTGATGTCTACCTGGTCATCTTGGGGCCGGCGCCCTCGACCGGGAAGGGGAAAACGCGCACAAGCGCGTATCAGTGCGAGCGGGCCCGACACACAGCGTCAGCCCAACGATTGAGCTCGGCGGTTCTCGTCGCCGCTGCCATGTTCGGGCTAAACGCGCGGTCGAGCCGAATCATTCTCGCGGCATCATTTGGGCTTGAAAATAGCCCGGCCCCTAGGCCGGCAAGCATCGCTGCCCCGCGCGCGGTGGACTCCAGCTCGGTCGGGCGCTCGACCGTAACGCCGCTGTAGTCACTTTGTGTTTGGAGCAATAAATTGTTGGCCGCCGCGCCGCCGTCAACGCGCATGCGCGTGATCGGTTGAGGCAGGTCTCCGCTCATCGCCGCGATCACGTCCTGGACCTGAAAAGCGATCGCCTCGAGTGTCGCGCGCGCCAGGTGCGCGCGCGTGGTCCCGCGCGTGATGCCCGTGATCAAGCCGCGCGCTTCGGGATCCCAATACGGCGCGCCGAGCCCTGACAGCGCAGGCACGAATGCCACGCCTTCACTCGAAGCCACGCTCGACGCGAGCGCCTCAATCTGCTCCGCGGAGCTAATGAGCCCGAGCCCGTCGCGCAACCACTGCACGGCAGCGCCGGCAATGAAACAGCTCCCCTCGAGCGCGTACACCACCTGGCTATCGATCTGCCAAGCAAGCGTCGACAACAACCCCGCGCGGCTCGCGACGGGCCGCGAGCCCGTATTAACTAACAAAAATGCCCCAGTCCCGTAGGTGCATTTCGCATCACCCGGCGCGAAACACGCTTGCCCAAACAGCGCCGCGTGTTGATCGCCCGCGATGCCGGTAATCGGAATGCCGTCGGGCAAACCGGGAACGCCGCGCGTCACGGCGACGCGCGCTGCGCTCGGCACGATCTGAGGCAGCACGGCCATGGGCACGCGCAGCAGCGCGCACATCTCTTCATTCCAAGTACGCGAGGCGAGATCCATGAGCAGCGTGCGCGAGGCATTGGTGACGTCGGTCACATGCGGCGCGTGGGCGGGAGCACCGCCCGCCAATTGCCAAACCAAGTACGAGTCCACCGTGCCGAACGCGAGCGTGCCGGCAATGGCCGCGGCGCGCGCTCCCGACACGTGATCGAGCAGCCACGACAGCTTGGTGCCAGAGAAGTACGGGTCCAAGACCAGGCCGGTGATCGCGCGCACGCGCGCTTCGTGACCTGCCGCTTTGAGCTCCGCACAGGCCGTTGCGGTACGCCGGTCTTGCCAAACGATGGCGCGCTGCACGCTCTTACCGCTGGCGCGATCCCAGAGCAGCGTGGTCTCGCGTTGGTTGGTGAGCCCGATCGCAGCGATGTCTGAGCCGCGCACGCCAGAAAGCTCGAGCGCGCCATTGACCGCGCCCAGCACGCTTTGCCAAATCTCGGCGGGCTCATGCTCGACCCAGCCGGGCTGCGGAAAGTGCTGCGGAAACTCGCAGTTCTTGCGGCCCAACGTGGAGCCGTCGAGGCCCATGACCAACGCTGTGGTGCCCGTGGTGCCCTGATCGATTGCAAGGAGGTGACCTGCCACGCGGCAAAGCCTATCAGAGCGCCAACTCGGCCGGGGGGCCCGACATTTCTGGCTTTGCGACGCGACAGGGGCACAAAGCGCGCTGAAGTCGGCGAGGTGCGAGGAGTAACCGCAGGGCCTACATGGCGCGGCTCGAAGCCGCGAACGCGGTTGAGGGTTTTCTCCATTCCTCGGTCGCTGCTCTTGTCGGCGAGTGCCGAGGACGGTAGCCTTTTTTCCCGTATGGCTCGCATTCTGCTCGCGACTCCCGAAGGCCAGCAGGTCGTTGAGTTACGCGACCACAATTCGCTCGGGCGGCATCCCAGCAACACCATTCAGCTTCTCGACAAGATCGTGTCGAAGGAGCACTGCATCCTGGAACGCCGAGCGAACGGGTTCACGCTGCGTGACCTGGGGAGCCTGAACGGGACGTACATCAACGGCGAGCGCGTCGTTGGCGAGCAAGACCTCAAGCACGGTGACGACATCGCGCTCGGGGCAACCCGCGCGCGCTACGATGACGGCTCGGGTCGACCCCTGCCGCCGCCCTCGCCCTATGGCGCGCCACCGCCCCCGCCCACCTCCGGCTGGCAGCCTGCGCCGCCAGCATCGCAAATGGCGCCGTCGCAACAGATGCCAGCCACGCTCGGCCAGCCGCCAGCGCCGCAATATGCGCAGCCGGCGACAACACCGCACGGCACGCTGCAGGTCGCCCAGTTTCCGGTGGCGCAAGGCGGGTTCGTCGCTGCGCCTAGCTTCACCGCGACGCCGGGCTTCGCGCCCTCGCCCGGTTTCGCGCCCAGCCCAATGGGCACCGCGCAAATGCCGCACATACAAATGCCGGCGACGCGCGTGGATGTGAATGACAAAGCGCGTCAAATTGGCACGCAGATCGCCGCCACGGCGAAGGGCTTCATGCCCTACGACAAGCTGGCCGGGAACACCGATCAGCTGGCGCAAG
>JBDTYJ010000304.1:0-6902 GCA_040005755.1 Pseudomonadota bacterium | reverse complement strand
CGCGCCCCACAACCGCACGCCAATCCACGCTTATTCGCTGGATATTCAACCGCCGGAACACTTCCTCAACTGGCAGCAAGATCCGCAGGGCAATTACCTGGCGCGCGTGGTGTTTCCCGAGAAGGTGAAGCACTTCAGCGTTACGGTGGATTTGGTCGCTGATCTCGAGTCTTACAACCCGTTCGACTTCTTCCTGGAACCGAGCGCCGAAACCTTCCCCTTCAAGTACGCGACGGGGCTGGATCACGAGCTGCAGCCGTATTTCACTAAGGTGCCCGTGGGGGAAGCGTTCGAGAAGTTGCTGCAGCGCATCGACCGCACCGAGCGCCGTACGGTCGACTTCCTGGTGGACGTAAATCGTTCCGTGTTCGAAGCGGTGAAATACGTAATCCGCATGGAACCGGGAGTACAGTCTCCAGAGCAAACGCTGGAACTGGGTAAGGGCTCGTGCCGTGATTCCAGCTGGCTCTTGGTGCGTGTGTTGCGTGAGCTCGGCATCGCCGCGCGTTTCGTTTCCGGTTATTTGATTCAACTCGTCGCCGACGAAAAGCCCGTCAGCGGGCCCAGCGGGCCAACGGCTGACTTCACCGATTTGCATGCCTGGTGTGAGGCTTACGTTCCCGGTGCTGGCTGGATTGGCCTTGATCCGACCTCGGGTCTGATGACGGCCGAGGGCCACATCCCGCTCGCCGTCAGCCCGGATCCGCTATCCGCGGCGCCCATTGAGGGCGGCGTAGAAAAAGCGGAAACAGTCTTCGACTTCGAGATGGCGGTGGAGCGCGTGATCGATGCACCCCGCGTTACGAAGCCCTACACGGAGGAGCAATGGGCGGCCATCCTCGCGCTGGGTGAAGAGGTCGACCTGCAGCTCCAAGCGCAAGACGTTCGCCTGACCATGGGTGGAGAGCCGACTTTCGTCAGCGAGGTGGAGCCGGACGAGCCGGAATGGAACATTGCTGCGCTGGGAGGGCAAAAGTTGCCCATCGCCGATCGCTTGCTGCGCCGCCTGCACGCGCTGTGGCAGCCGGGCGCGATGCTCCATCACGGGCAGGGCAAGTGGTACCCGGGTGAGCAGCTGCCACGCTGGGCATTGGGCTGCTTTTTTCGCAAAGACGGCGTTCCGGTCTGGCATGACCCCGAGCTCATCGCGAAAGAATCGGCACCGCCCGGGTCCACGCAGGAGGATGCCGAGCGCTTCGTGAAGCGCCTCACCGAGGTGCTCGGCTTGACGAAGCATGGCCTCATGCCCGCGCACGAAGATGCGTACTATTACATGTGGCGTGAGCGGCGGTTGCCATCCAATGTGGACCCGCTGAAGAATAACCTCGTCGACCCCATCGAGCGGGATCGCGTCGCGCGTGTGTTCCGCCAAGGCCTGGGCAGCGTGGTCGGTTATGCTCTGCCGCTCGCGCACCGGGGCAGCTGGGTCTCCGGTTCCTGGTTCCTGCGCGAGGAGCACCTATTTCTGATCCCGGGCGACTCCGCGATGGGGCTGCGCTTACCACTGGACTCAACCCCTTGGATGGCGCCGGCCGATTCGGATCTCGAACCACCACGCGATCCGTTCGAAGAGCGCGGGCCTTTGCCGGAGAGCTTTCTCTTTCCCCCCCGGGCTCCAGAGCCGCGTCCCGCGGTACGTCGCCCGCAGCGTCGAGGGCTTCCGAACGAGCCCGGCACCGAATCGGACCCACACCTTAGGCCGCTGCCCCAGGAATCAGCCACCGGTATCACTCGCACGGCGCTGTGCGTCGAGGCGCGCGGCGGCATCGTGCACGTTTTCATGCCGCCGTTACCCATGCTCGAGCACTACCTCGAGCTCGTTGCAGCGCTCGAAAGAACGGCGAAAGAGCTGAAGTTGCCGATTCAGATCGAGGGCTACGAGCCTCCGAACGACCCGCGCGTGGGCGTATTCCGGCTCACGCCCGACCCGGGTGTCATTGAAGTCAATGTACCGCCGGTCGAGAACTGGCAGCAGTTGGTGGCGCAAACAGAGAGCCTTTACGGAGCCGCTCGTGAAGAGCACCTTACGGCTGAAAAGTTCGAGCTCGATGGCGCGCACATCGGCTCGGGTGGCGGGAATCACATGGTGATGGGTGGTGCCACGGCTGCGGACAGCCCGTTCTTACGCCGCCCGGATCTGTTGGCGAGCCTAGTCGCGTTCTGGAACAACCACCCGTCGCTTTCGTATCTGTTCTCTGGGCGCTTCATCGGCCCAACCTCGCAAGCGCCGCGTGTAGATGAAGCGCGCAACGATGCATTGTACGAGCTCGAGGTCGCGTTTCGCGAACTGCCGGGGACCGGCGCATACACTCCGCCGTGGCTCGTCGACCGCATCTTCCGCCACCTCCTGACCGACGTTACCGGCAACACTCACCGCTCCGAGTTCTGCATCGATAAGATGTATTCTCCGGACGGTCCTGCGGGTCGCCTTGGCTTGCTCGAGTTGCGCGCGTTCGAGATGCCGCCGCATTACCGCATGTCGAGTGCTCAGCAATTGCTGTTGCGCTCGTTGGTGTCTGCGTTTTGGGAAAGCCCGTACCGCGCCCCGCTCGTCAAATGGGGAACGCTGCTGCATGATCGCTTCCTTTTGCCGCATTTCGTCCAGCAGGACTTCGAGGACGTGATCCGCGATTTGCGAATGCGTGGCTTCGAATTCGATGGCGAATGGTTCCGCCCGCACTACGAGTTCCGGTTCCCGTTCTACGGACGCTTGGCCAAAGATGGCGTGCTCATGGAACTACGCGGAGCGCTCGAGCCTTGGCACGTTTTGGGCGAGGAAAGCAGCGCTGGGGGCCAGGCCCGCTACGTGGATTCTTCGCTCGAGCGTTTGCAGGTGCGTGCTGTCGGTCTCACTGAGGGACGCCACATGATCACCGTCAACGGCTACCCGTTACCACTCCAGCCGACCGGTGTGGGCGGGGAAGGGGTTGCAGGAGTGCGCTATCGGGCTTGGGCGCCGCCTTCGGGCCTGCACCCGACCATCGGCGTGCACGGTCCGCTGCACATCGACCTTTACGACAGCTGGAATCAGCGAGCCATCGCCGGTTGCACGTACCACGTGGTTCACCCTGGAGGGCGCGCAAATGAAGCGCGCCCCGTGAACGCCGCAGCCGCGGAAAGCCGGCGAATTGCCCGCTTCGACCACATGGGCCACGTGCCGGGGCGTTTTGCGCTCCGAACCCCGCGGATTGACCCGCATTTCCCGTTTACTCTCGATTTGCGGCGCATGCCGAGCGGAGCGTGACTTCCGCCCCGTGTCTCGCGTATGACAGCGCGTGGTGGCACTCGACTCTTGGCCGTACATCGGATCACCGAGCACACTCGAGCAGCACGTGACTGCGTTCGACGAGTTCCGTGACACGAGCGGCACGCTGCGTACGCACCAGAATTTGCTCGATCGCTTTCTGGCAGAGCGCACGCCTGCGGAGGTTGATCAATTACAGAAGTCGGTGCGCTGGCGTATCACCGAGCAAGAGGTGACGTTCAACATCCTTGGCGTGCCTGAGGGGACGAACCGCCCTTGGCATCTGGACGTGCTTCCGTGCCTGGTGGAGCGGACTGAGTGGTTGACTCTCTGCCGAGGGCTGCGCCAGCGCGCGCGGCTCTTGGACGAGATCATCGCGGACTGCTACGGGCCGCAACGCCTCGTTCGTGAGGGGTTGCTGCCGGCAGAGCTGGTCCTTGGCCACCCAGACTTCTTGCGCCCGTGCCATGGCTGGGAGCCCGTCGGGGGCCATCGCTTGCACTTGTACGCCGCAGATCTAGGTCGCGCTCCGAACGGTAAGTTTACGATCTATTCCGATCGAACCCAAGCGCCGACGGGCGCGGGCTACGCGCTCGAGAACCGGCTGGTGATGGGCCGCACGTTACCGGACCTGTTTCGTGATTATCGGGTCGAGCGCATCGCCGGTTTTTTCGCGAAGATGCGGCGTACGGTGGAAAGCCTCGCGCCCAAGGCCAACGGCGGCCAACCGCGCGTGCTGCTGCTGTCCGCCGGCGCCCGGGATGAGAGCTCATTCGAGCACGCCTACCTTGCCCGCTATCTCGGTTACGAGCTGGTTGAAGGGCGCGATCTTACTGTACGGGACACCGTCGTTTATCTGAAAACGCTCTCGGGCCTGCGCCGGGTCGACGTGCTGCTCCGTCGCGTCGGTGACGCCTGGTGCGACCCGCTCGCGTTGCGCGGAGGGTCCACGCAAGGCGTCGCCGGCCTGGTCTCCGCCGCTCGCGCCGGCAACGTCGGGTTGGCCAACCCGCTCGGTTCCGTGATCACGGAAATGCCCGCGCTCAAGGCCTACCTACCGGCTTTAGCGCGTGCCGTGCTCGGGGAAGACCTGCTCTTGGAATCGGTCCCCACCTTCTGGTGCGGGGACCCGCGGTCATTGGCACTGGTGCTCGGTTCGCTAGACGACTTGGTGATCAAGCCTGCGTTCGGTGATCGCCGTGGTGATCCGTTGGTGCCGGCGCAACTGGATCAGAAAGCGCGCGCTGCGTTGCTTGACCGCCTCAAAGCCCGCCCGGAAGATTTCGTGGCGGAACGTTGGACGGGCTTGTCTACGGTCCCGGTTTGGGAGGCGGGCGGTGTGGTCCAAGGCGGCTTGGCTTGGCGCGCCTTCCTGTGCCGTGATGGTGAGGATTACGACGTGATGCCCGGCGGCCTGGCGCGCATCAATGAATCCCCCGACGGGCTGTTCTTGGCGATTCGCAGTAATGCGGTGAGCAAAGACGTCTGGGTGCCCTCTGCCCCGGGCAGCGCCGAGCCTGTTCTGCCTTCGATGCCGGATCGCCGGGTGGATCTGAAGCGCGGTGGGTTAGATCTGCCGAGTCGGCTCTTGGACGATATCTACTGGCTTGGCCGCTACGTCGAACGCTGTGACTGTACAGCGCGGCTCACGCGCGCCGGTATCGAACGAGCAACCTTGGAGGCAGCGCCCGATGCGCCCTTGGCCCTGGGCGCGATTTTGGACGCCCTGCGGCGCTCGGGGGTCACTCCAGCCGTAAAAGACGTGAAGGGCGCAGAGTCGCGCGCGGACACGCCGAAGGCGCCCGCTGAAGCGATCCTACTCGGGGTGCTGTTCGATACTGACTCGCCGAACAACCTTCGCGGCATTCTGCGGCGCGTACACGAGCTCACGCTCGGCGTGCGCAGCCGCCTCTCACGAGATGCGTGGCACGTTCTGCGCCGCCTTTCGAATTCGCTCGAAGCGCACCCTGCTCAAGAAAAGCTGGGTAACGCGGTGGACGTGCTCGATCAGATCCTGATTACGCTCGCCGCCGTGAGTGGGACCACGCTCGACAATATGGTGCGTAGCCACGCGTGGGCGTTCTTGGACATGGGCCGCCGTGTCGAGCGCGGCGCGCTGTCGCTAGTACAGTTGCAGGCCCTGTTGCCCGCCGGCGCCTCGCGCGTGCACATGGAAGCGCTGCTGGAAGTGGCAGACAGCCTGCTCACTTACCGCGCGCGCTACCTCAGCACCCTGCAAGTCGCACCGGTGGTGGATTTGCTGCTCACGGACACTAGTAACCCGCGCTCGGTCGCTTTCCAGGTCGAAGCGTTGATGGAGCATTTCAAACGTCTGCGGATCGACGGTGACGTCACTCGCAGTCGGGCTGAACGCCGCCTCATTTCCTTGCAAAGCACCCTGCTAACGGCGGATGTCGAGCAGGCCTGCGCGGGGGATGGCTCCGGACTCCGGCAATTGCTCGAAGAATCCGCCACGTTACTCTGGCAGTTCTCTGACGAGGTGGGGCACACTTTCTTCTCGCATTTGGCTTCCTCGCGCGCTGTTTCGCCGCCGGTTTGGATTAACGAGGACCTGGAAGCCAAATGAGAATGTTCAGCGTCAGTCACTCGACTCGCTACGAGTACGAGAGCCCGGTCGTGCACGCGCACCACATCGCGCATTTGGCGCCGCGCCCGCTGCAGTTCCAGCGCGTCTCAGGCTACTCACTGGATGTCTCGCCGAAGCCCGTCAGCCTGTATGAAGAGCATGATTATTTCGGCAACCGCGCGCACAACATCGAGATTCTGAGCGAGCACGAAGCTCTGGTGGTCACAGCCAAGACATACATTGGTCTGCGCGAGCGTGACGCGCCCGAAGGCCTAGCCGCGCGCGTCAGCTGGGAGGAGGCCGCCCAGCGGTTGGCCGCCGATCGCGGGCTGGTGGAGGTCAGCGAGTACCGTTTCGACTCGCCCCTGGTGCGCGCGCATTCCCTGCTCGCCGCGTACGCAGCACCCGCATTCACGCCTAAGCGCCCTTTGGTGGATGCAGTGCTGGCCTTCAATCGCCAGATTTTCGAGGAGTTCACCTACGATCCGCGCGCTACGGATTTGAGCACGCCCCTCGCACAGGTGCTCCGTGACAAGCGCGGCGTGTGTCAGGATTTCGCGCACGTTGCGGTGGGTGCGTTGCGATCGCTCGGCCTCGCCGCCCGTTACGTTTCCGGCTATCTGGAGACGGATCCGCCCATCGACCGCCCGCGCCTGGTGGGTGCAGATGCGTCGCATGCGTGGGCTTCCGTTTACATCCCGGGCTTTGGCTGGTTCGACTTCGACCCGACGAACGCGGTCGTGCCGGCAACGCGCCACGTGACGGTCGGCTGGGGTCGCGACTTCAGCGATGTAAGTCCGCTCACGGGCGTCGTGCTCGGCGGAGGCGCCCACAGCATCGAGGTTGCGGTGGACGTCGAAGCTCTGGGCTGAGCCTACTTCACGAACTTCGATAGCAGGCGAATGTACGCGACTTGATAGCCGTCGCTGTCCTCGGTGACCGACCAGGAGTCGAGCGGCCAACTCGCGTTGAAATCCTTATAGGACTTCTGCGGTGGCTGCCCGAGCGGCGGCGAGAGTGGCTCAGAAGAGCAGCTGTTTCCAGCCCCGCAGCCCAGTGCGCAGCACGCGT
>JBDTYJ010000303.1:0-6911 GCA_040005755.1 Pseudomonadota bacterium | reverse complement strand
GCCGATCAACAACGCCGCGCACGACACCAGGCGAGCAGAGCGCACGGCATGCACTCGCGCCGCCGCACGGGCGCGAATCAGGGCAGGAGTTGTGCTCAAGGGGGACCTCCAAAGGTGATGATCGAACGCACCACGGCCTGTGCAGCATTGGGCGTAGCCTGCACCGCACCGCTGCACGCCTCAATCGGTCGCACCTGCGCGATCGAGGTGAGTGTGACCGCGTACTGAACGCGCTGGTTGGGGTCGTAGCCCCCCGGCACGACGCCCGTAGCGGCTAGCTCCGTTAACTCGACGTTGAACGTCGCGTCGGTTTTTTCATTCACGTTCAGGCTAGAGGTGCTCGTCGCGATCGCAGACCCCTTATTGGTCGGCGCAAAGATCGACTCGTTGCTCGATACCGTAAACCTGCTCTGGAGCGCTGCCTGAGTCATTAGATAACAGGGGGCTGCCGGGTCGGTTTGCGGCGTGGTCATTGGCGGCCCGTTGCTCTCACAGCGCGGCATGATGAAGGGCAACTTCGCGCGCATGTTGACGACAATCGTGTCGGCATAGTCGGTGCCCACGTAGGCCGCCGTCGCCGTGATCCCATATTGGGCGATCAGCGAGGCTTGTGCGCCCTCGCGATCGAAGCCTGCGGCGACGTCCGCTAGGCTGGCTGAGCGCAAGGCGAAGATGCCCATGGCGGTAAGGAGCGACAGGATGAGCACGACGAGGAATACGGCCGCGCCCCGTTCAGTGTGAGCGTGGGCTCGGCGATATCGCCGCCGATGCGTGTTTCCGGCCACTGGGCTGATTCCCCGGATCATGGTGGCGGCCATAGGATGTCTGCCTGATTGTGCAGCGCTACGTCTGCCTGGAAGGTGCGTGTGCGGGCAAAGGAGTCGGTCGCGCCGCCGCCAGCACCCAGGTTGAAGCGAAAGAGCGCATTGCCCGCGCCGTTCGGGACGTCGGAGTCGCGGTCTCCTTCGCGCGAACGCACCGTCAGGCGTACACGGACGCTGCGAATCCACTGCGGGTGGTTCGCTGTGCCGTAAGTGGTGCCCGTATACGACGCGAATTGCGCCATGCTGGGCGTGTACGTGGCCAAGGGGGCGGGATCGATGCCGTTCAGGCTCGGACCGCTCATGGCGGTGACCTGCAGATTGAGGTCGACGGCGTACTCGGCGACGAGCTCTTCCGTGCCAGGAATCGGCGCGCCGGTGATGTCCTGCTCGACGCGTACGAGCTCGGTGCGTGAAGCTTCACCCGGCGCCACGGATTCCTTTTGGAACATTTTGGCATAGGTGGCTTGTGCGACAGCCGTCTGTGCGTTCGTGACCAGGCTACGCACGTCGTATTGGATGAAGTTCACTACGTTAATCGTGGGCATGCTGGCACCAGCTCCCGTCGTGAGCCCACACTCGGCTCCGTTGCCCGCCATCTGGATCTGCGGCTGAGAGTTGACGACCACCGTCGGTTTAGCGCCGCCACTGGCGTTGACGATTTGTGCATAAAAGGCGCGCCCATTTTGCACGATGCGCAAGGCGTGCAAAGCGGGGAACACCGTCTGCATCGTGATGTCATCGGGGGTCGTGCCATTCCCCAAGCGCATCACCGCCCCTGGGCCGAGCACCAGCTCGAAGGTAGTGGTTGCCCCAGTGGCCGTGGGTTTAGCCGCATATTGATCGACGGACCCAAATGAGCCCGCGATCAAGATCTGCTGCGGGGTGCGTCCGTTCGCCGTCAAAGCTGCGATGGGCAGGGGCTGCGTCACCTGGATACTGGCGAGCTTCCGCAGATTCGCGGGCCAGCCGCTGTTGGGCGGGTTGAGCGGGCACACGGTGGGGTCTTGATTGATGTTCGGGGACGACATCAGCCCGGCGCGCGCAATGTCGGTGCGCAACCGCTCGAAACCGAGCAACCCTCCCACGGTGGCGTTGGCGATGCGGGTTTCACTTTGATAGAAGCGCCCGGCGTCTTTGGCCAAGGCGAATACGGCCAGCGAAATGAACAAGCCGCCCATCAAGGACACCATCAGCTCCACCAGCGTGAAGCCGCGCGAACGCTGGCGCAGCGCGCTCATTTGTTGTTCTCCCGAATGGCGCTGATTTTCTGCACGAAATGAAATGCGGTCGCGTTGCCGTTGATGTTGGGCACGGCGCCTGCGGCGCAGAAGTCGCCCGCGAACGTTTGCCCATCGCGGAGCCAGAACACGCGTACTTCAGCGCGAATCAAGCCGTTGCCGTCCGCGCCGGGTTGGTACAAATACGACAAGCGCAAATGCGAGCAGAACGCGACGGCGCCCGGATTGAGGGCCACGTTGACCGGGTTGCCCAACGCATCGAAGGCCGGTCCGAAGTTCAAGGCGCCGCTGTATAGCGGCAAAAACCAGTTCGCTGCAGCGTCTTGGGTCGTACTCACCTGGCGCAGCCAGATCGTGTCGTTGTTGAGGTCACTTAAGAGGTCACCTGTGGTTGGGTGATTCCATTGCGTGCCCTCGTTGGCCAGGTTGTCCAACCAGGCCTCGGCAATGTGCGACGCGATTGCCAGGTTCTTAGCGTGCGCGTTGGAGACTGCGGTGACCTTCTCCATGGAAATGATGCCGGCGACTCCAACGCCAAAGATGCTGATGGCCATCATCAGCTCGACAGCGGTGTAGCCGCGCTGCGTCCGCGCGTTCAGCGTCATAGTGCTAGCCTGGCCATGCCGTTGGCCATGACGGCGACGTCGCGGCTAAAAGTACTCCCGACACGGGTGAACGCGATGTTCATCGTATCCGTGGTCGGAGCTAACGCATTGGTCTTAGCGACGCGGGAGTAGGCGCGAGCGCGAGGCGAGAAGCACAGGTCGTAATACGTCACCGCGCTGCCGGTCGAGTCGGTCATCGCAGCGGTCATTGTAGGGATCAGCGTCGCGCTCACTTCGAGATTGTACGTGTCGACCAGCACACTCGTGCCCGGGTCGTTCCACAGCGTATTCGCGCACGTGGGTGGCAGGCGGGGCGTGCATGTCGCGACTCCGCCGGCGGGCATGGCCTCACGCACCGTGTAGCCGGTGCCCGGCCCTGTGCCCGCAACGTAGCTGACCATGACTGGAAAGCCCCGACCCAAGGCGCGCAAACGCGCATTCCGATACATCATCGCAACCGTCTGCGCGGCCTGGCTGGCGCGCCGCTCGCGCATGCGCTCGAGCAGCTGAGGGACGGCAATGGTCGAGAGAATGCCGATGATCACCACCACGACCATGAGCTCAACGAGCGTGAAGCCGCGGCTGAGGCCGGCGCGGCGTTGCTTGAGTAGGTGCAGGAAATCCACGGGTCCGCCGCAGGTGGAGCAAGGGTTGTGCCCAGCGGCATGCGCGAAAATAGCGAGTTTTGTTGGCGTTTTCGCCAGCGCCGCGGCGCTCGCACGGCAAGGATTGCAAAGCTCTGCAACCGTTGCGAGGTCAGGACGAGGTAAGGAGATGTGTTTGCGGTGGCCGGGTCGCTTGGCCGGGGTGTTTCAGGATGGCTGACAGGCCGCGGGGGTAGCGGCTAGAACGCGGGTGCCCATGACCGCCAGCCGCCGATTTCCCCTCGCCGTTGCGCTCCTGATTTCGTCCGCGGGTCTCGCCGCCTGCCATAAGGACGAGAAATCGCCGGACCGCGGCGCACCGCCCCCGCCGATCGCGAGCTCCAAGCCCGGCGCTTGCACCAGCGGTGGTGGAACGGTCAAGGATGCAGCGAGCGCGCCTTTCTTCCCGCGGGTCGCCGCGGATTACTGCCTGGATCCGAACGGCGAGGCACGCGCCTTTGGTGAGAGCGCGCCCAACACGCTGGACGCCGTGTGCACCGAGCTCTTCGATGGCGAGTGCGAGGTGTACAAGAGCTTCGGGCTGCGCCGCGTGGTCACGCTCCGGTACATCGACGGCAAGGGCTCGCCAGGAGCGGTGAACGTGAATCTTTCGCGTTTCGCCTCGATCGAGGGTGCGTACGGGTTTTTCACCAAGCGCGTCGTGGCAGATGCGGATCCGGCCGAAACTGTGCCCGCCGCACTCAACGCGGGTGGAGAGGGCGCGCTCGGTTCCGGCATTGCGTACGTATGGCGCGCGGACATGGTTGCCGAGCTCAGCTACACGAACGAGCTTGAGCCACCGGATCAGCTCAAGGCCAGCGCCGGCCGCGTGTTGCCGCCGATTGCCAAAGCCATTGGCGAGGCGCTACCCGGCGACAAACAGCTGCCCAAAGCCGTTGCCTTGTTGCCGACTGCGAATCGCTTACCAATGGGCGTGAGCTACGCCGCCAAGGACGTGCTCGGGATCGCAGGAACCGGCCCAGGGGCGCTCGGCTTCTACAAGGAAGGCAACGAGCGCTACCGCGTGTTCACCCTCCAGCGCGCTGACGAGGATTCGGCGAAGGACGTGCTCAAAACGCTGCGCAAGTTGGATGGTGCCAAGGGCCTGAAGGACACCGGCGTGGACGCCGTTGTGTTCTCGGCGCGCGAAGAAGAGAGCTCGCCGCTGGTCGGCTGGGTTGTCGGCCGAAAAGGCGCCACGGTGGTCGGTGTAGGTGATGAGGTGTTCGTGCTGCGCGGCGCGCCCGAAAGCCAAGCCGCGCGCGTTCCCGAGTCGAAAAAGCTTGAGCGTGTGAAGGCCATCCTGGCCACGGTGAAGTAAAGCTGAGCGCGCACCGCGCGGCCGGCTACACTTTAGCTAACCCCGTGGATTTCGAACTTCCCGAACAACATCAGATCCTGCGTGCTGCGGTGCGTGACTTTTGTGAGCGCGAGGTGCGCCCGCACGCGAAGCGCTGGGACCAAGAACAGCGTTTTCCGCACGAAATCGTGGCGCGGCTCGCGGAGCTGGGCCTGCTCGGCATTCGCATCCCCGAGGCGTACGGCGGCTCGGGAATGGATATGTTGGCCTACGCGGTGTGCGTGGAAGAGTGCGCGCGGGTCGACGGCTCGCTCGCGTTGACCGTAGCCAGCCACAACGGCCTCGGCACGGGTCACGTGCTGCGCTTTGGTACGGAAGCACAGAAGCAGAAGTACCTCACGCGCGCCTGCACCGGTGAATGGCTTGCGGCGTGGGCGCTCACCGAGCCCGGCTCCGGATCGGACAGTGCGGCCCTCCAAACCAGCGCCGTGCGTGACGGCGAGGGCTGGCTGATCAACGGCACGAAGATGTTCATCACGCAGGGCTCGGTGGCGGGCTTCTGCGTCGTGCTCGCGCGCACCAACAAAGCCGTGGCTGCACAGCACGGCATCACCGCGTTCATCGTGGAAACCAACACGCCGGGCTACTCAGCCAGCAAGAAGCTCGAAAAATACGGCTGTCGTTCCAGCGACACCGTGGAAATTCATCTAGAAAACGTGCGCGTTTCTGATGCTCAGCGCCTGGGTGAGGTGGACCAGGGCTTCCTGGATACGATGCGCATTCTAGACGGCGGGCGCGTCTCGATTGCGGCCATGGCGCTCGGGCTGGGTCGTGGCGCGCTCGAAATGGGTGTGAGCTACGCCAAGGATCGGCGCGCGTTCGGCAAGAGCTTGGTGGAGTTCCAAGCGATTCAGTGGCTGCTCGCCGACGGCAAGACCGAGCTGGATGCAGCCGAGCTGTTGATTCACCGCGCGGCCTGGCTCGCCGACAACGGCCGGCGCTTCACGGCTGAAGCTTCGATGGCCAAACTATACGCCAGCGAAGCGGCCACGCGCGTGTGCAACAATTCGATGCAGATCCACGGCGGCTACGGCTACACCCGGGAGTTCGACATCGAGCGCCACTTGCGCGACGTGAAGCTGTGCGAAATTGGCGAGGGCACGAGTCAGGTTCAGCGCATGGTGATCGCGAAAAACCTGACCCGCGGCTGACGCTACTCAGTGCGCAAAATGACGTGGAAACCGAACTGCGTTTCCACCACTTGCGACACTTCACCGACCTTGAGCTTGAAGGCGGCGTTGGCGAACGCCGGCACCATCGACGAGCGATCGAACTTGCCCAAATCGCCGCCGCGATCGGCGGCGCCCGGCTCGTCCGAGTATTGCTTCACGAGGGCGACGAAATCTTCACCCGCCGCAGCGCGTTTTTGTGCCTCTTCGGCGCGCTCTCGGGCTTGCTCCTTGGTGCGCCCGATGCCGGGCGATGCACGCAGCGCGTCGCGATACGACACGAGCAAATGACGCGCAGAGATTTCTGCCGGCTCGGCCGCGAGCTCGACCGGGCTGAGCGGTTTCGCTGCGGCAGGATCGCTCGGCCGTGCCGTCGCGATCGGGCTCGGGCGCGGAGGGATCCGCGGTGGCTCGCCCGGGGCTTCGAAAGTCGTGAGGACGCAGCCCGTGCAGCACCATAAGGCGCACACCGCGAATAGGCGCATAACGTGCACGGTGCCCGTCACTTGGTGCGCTTGATCACGTGATAGCCGAAGGCGGTCTCGACCAAGCCCGACACTTGGCCGACCTTGAGCGCGAAAGCGGCGTCCGCAAACGGCTTGACCATGCGATCCGGCGTGAACGAGCCGAGCGCGCCAGCTCGCGCGGCAGCGCCCGGTTCATCTGAATATTCGCCCACGACTTTCGCGAAATCTTCGCCCTTCTTCACCTTGGCGAGGCCCTCCAGGGCGCGCGCTTTGGCTTCTTCTTTGGTGCGCGTGATTGTGGCGGGCGCGCGCATCGAGCCTTTGTACATCACCAGGAAATGGCTGGCTTCGATCGAGGTGGGCTTATCGGTTTCGACCGGCGCGCTGGCGACTTGGGTGCCGCCTTCAGCAGGCGGCTTGGTAAAGGCACCGAGGCCGCCCGCGACGCCAACGACCACTAGCAAAGCCAGGAACGCCCAAGGACCCCAATTCGGGATCCAATCGTCGCCTGAGGTCGGGGCACGAGTCGAGCGGCGAGTGCCGGCGTGCACTACTGGGTGCGCGTCGTCTTCGTCTTCGTCTTCGTCTTCGTCTTCGTCTTCGT
>JBDTYJ010000302.1:0-6961 GCA_040005755.1 Pseudomonadota bacterium | reverse complement strand
GGGATTTTCGCTGGGCGTACACCGTGCGCTACGCGGAGGACTATCGGCTCACCGTGGATCAGCGGCACGCCTTGTTGGAGCGCTCGCTGGCGGAAACGCGGGGTGCTCACGAGTTCTACGTTTCCTTGTATGCCGAAAAGCACAAATGGAACGACCTAACCGCCAGCGAGCCCGCGTGGATCGTGCGTCTGATCGATGACGAAGGCACAGAGACTGCGCCTTCGGACATCCACACCATCAAGAAGCCGAACGCGATCGAGCTAACGTATTTCCCCTACACGACTCCCTGGCGGAGCTCGTTTCGAATCACCTTCCCCAAAGTTCGCGCGGATGGTCGCCCCACCATTTCTACCGCTGCGCGTTGGTTCGGGCTGCGCTTTGCCGGCGCGCAAGGCAATGAAGAGCTGATCTGGGAGGTCAGCCCGAGCGGCCATGAGTTCTCCGAGCGCAGCGTCACATCTCGCTTCAATTGAAGCACCGCGCGCGACGGGCGCTCTGCTGTAGTCACCCCCGCCCGGGCTAGCTGGCGAAGATCTCGAGCAGCGGCGGAACACTGAGCAGGAGCTCATGGGCGACGCTGCGGCCCGCGAACAGCAGCAGCGCGCCCTGCTTGCCCGCGCGGGCGTTACGCGGCGCCGCGCCGTTCGACAACACTTGCGGTGCAAACACGAAATCCCCGGGGCCGAGCTCGCTCTCGACTTCTTCGGCATCGTCCAAGATTTCAATGCGACCGGCCGCAACGACGTACATGCCGCCCACGGGTTTACCGCGGGTCGCGAGCGCCTCGTTCGGCAGCAAGCGCTTGATCTCGCAGCGCCCCGTGACCATGGCGCGTAGCGAGTCATCCAAGCGCTCGCCCATCGGTCCCATTGCGACACCGGCCAACGCTTGATAGCGATCCGCCAGCGCTTTCAGATCGTCAATCACCCATGGGCAATCGCGAACCGCGCCCTTGATCAGGGCGGCGTCCCAGACGGCCACCTCACTCGCGTCTTCCGCAGCAACCAAGCGCAGCACGACGCCTTCATCAAGGTTACCCTGACCCCAGACGATGTCGCCCTTGGTTGCGCGCGCGCAGCTCAAATCCGCGATCGCAGGCATGATGTTAATCGCGCCCTTGAGCACCAGCGCGAGCCCGAACGCGCTCAGCTCTTCTTCCCTCTTCAAGGTCGCGATGTGCGCCTCGCGCGCGAGCAGCGCTTGGCTCTCTGGCGGCAGATCCTCCAGGCCGCTCACTTGCCCGAGCAGCAGGTCTCCGATGCGTGGCTCGGCTTCAGGAAAAGGCAGGGACGGAGAGAGTTGGGTCCGCTTCGAGGCCGGAAACAGCAGCGGATCCTCGAGTTGCGGTTGAGTGACCGGGTCGTCCTCACCGTCCGAGTAGTCGATGGCACCGGCCGGGGTACGCGGCTCGAAAGCGAACGACGGGAGCGAGGCCGGCGCATTCGAAGGCGCAGGCGGCCTCGGTAGGTCGAGCGCGTCGTCATCGATCGCGTCGTCCTCTTCGATGACTTCGACTTCCTCGATCTCGGCGATGTCTTCCGGATCGACTTCGACGGCGTCCACCTCCTCCGCGTCGCTGTACTCGTCGACGCTCACGGCCTCGGCACGCGAAGGCGAGTCGGGTAATACGATCTCGTTGAAGGTTTCGGGCCTGGACACGAGCTCAATCTCGAGCTCCTCGGCGTCGACCGGAGCGTACGAGGGCTGCGGTAACGGAGGTGGAGGCGGAGGCGGGAGCGCGCTACGGGCGCCCAGCAAGGCGTCGATGTCGCTAGCGCCGGAAGTGGACACCGGTGGAGGACGAGAAAACGCCGGGCGAACGCTGCCCCGTGTGTTCGTGAGCTCCGCGCCCACGCGACGCAGCTCCGCCGCGCGCCACACGTTGCCCAGTTGATCCGCCGAATCTGCCGCGCGGCCGATCCAAACGACCGCGTCGGCGCTGCCGCCGCGCTGCCACTGCACCTTCGCAGTTTGCAGCGCCCAAGCCACGTCGTCGTCATCGTCGTCGAGGGGCTCGGGAAATCCCGATGGGAGTGGCTCAGTCATGGAGGAGGGCTGAACGAACCTTATACACGCCCGCCCAGAGTGGAAAGCCTGCTCAGCGCTCGCGGCGCGGACATCAATGGGCGTGCACGAGGATCTCGCGATCCTTGGCGCCATTCGGCGGTCCAACCATGCCGCGTTTTTCCATCATTTCCACAATCTTGGCGGCGCGGTTGTAGCCCACGGTCATTTTTCGCTGCAGCCACGAGGTCGAGCAGCGCTGCGTTTCGGCGACGATGCGCACCGCCTCGTCGAAACGCGGATCGATGACCTCGTCCGCCTCTTCGTCGGCGCCGTCCTCGTCCGGGCATAGCAAGATTGCCTCGTTGTACTCGGGCGAGCCCTGAGCGCGCAGGTGGTCGGTCAGTGCGCTGACCTCTTCTTCGCTCACGAACGGACACTGCACGCGCTGTGTGTCGTTCGCGCCGTTGAGCTTGACCAGCATATCGCCGCGACCGAGCAGGAGCTCCGCGCCCATTTCGTCCAAGATGGTGCGGCTGTCGACTTTTTGCGCCACGCGGAAGCCAATCCGGGACGGAAAGTTCGCTTTGATCATCCCGGTAATGACGTCCACGCTCGGCCGCTGCGTCGCCAGCACCACGTGCATACCGGCGGCGCGCGCCTTCTGTGCCAAGCGCGCGACGGACACTTCTACCTCTTTGCCCTGTTGCATCATCAAGTCAGCGAACTCATCGACGACGATCACGATGTACGGCAATTTCTGGGGCAAGTTATGGCCATCGAAACCTTCTTTCGCGGCTGGCACCATCACGGTTTGGCCGTTTGCGTCAATCGCCTCGACCATCTTCACTTCGGGCGGCGGCAGCTCACCGGCGGCAACTTTCGCGACCCAGCCGTTGTACGTGGTGATGTTCTTGGTGCCGGCGTTGGCGAACAGCTGATAGCGGCGCTCCATCTCGTCCACGGCCCAACGTAACGCGGTTGCGGCCTGCTTCATGTCGGTAACGACGGGCAGCAGCATGTGCGGAATGCCGTCGAACGGCGCCAACTCGACCACCTTCGGGTCAATCATCAGCAAGCGCAGCTCATCCGGCGTGCGTTTGAACAGCAAGCTCGACAACATCACGTTCAAGCCCACGCTCTTGCCTGCGCCGGTCGCGCCGGCAACAATCACGTGCGGCATAGAAGCCAGATCCGCATAGAATGGCGCGCCGACGATGTCCCGCCCGAGCACCACCGGCAACGGTGCTTTCTCCGCCAATTTCTCGAAGCGCTGATCTTCGATCAACTCGCGCAAGCTCACCGCGACGCGCTCATCGTTAGGTAGCTCGAACCCGATGCGGTTCTTGCCCGGAATCGGCGCAATGATGCGCACCTTGCGTGATAACCCGAGCGCCAAATCATCGGCAAGGCTTGCGACCTTGCTGACCTTAGTGCCGGCCTCGCAACTCACCTCGTAGGTGGTCACGGTAGGCCCGGGGTGGATCTCCTGCACTTTGCCCGCAACGCCGTAATCAGCGAGCGTCTTCTCCAGGCGCGTAGCGTGCTCCAGGATCTTGTCTTTGTTGAGCTCGCACGTGACCTGCGCGGGCGGCTGCAGCAGGTCGTACGAGGGCAATTGAAAGGAGCCGCGTTTGGGCGTCTTCTTCACCACGACCACGCGCTCGACCTCTAACGCCGGCTTGGTATCGATGATGCGCGGTTCATCCGCCTTGGGTTCGGGAGCAGGCGGCGGAGCACTGGCCGTGCTCGCGACAGGCGCGGAGCTCGGAGCGCTGCCGAGGGCTGCACTCGGCGCCACTGATTTCGGGGCGGGCGGCGACGGCGATCCGGCGAGCGCGCGGGTGAGCGCGGAATCTTCCTCGTCTTCGCTAGCGGGCGGCGACACCCCCGGCGCGGGCGCAAGCTCTGCGTGGGACGCTTCGTCCTCACCTAGATCCAAGCTGAACTTCGCCACAACGAGCCCGCGCCCGCCGTCGATTGGCACCGGCCGCCCAGCGCGTAGCGCTTGCGAAATGGCGAGCGGCGGCGTGCCAGTCTGGTCCATCGGGATCCAATCACTGTCGTCTTCCAGTGCGAGCAAGATTTGCGCGTCGTCCGCGTTGCTCTCGATCCGTGGCTGCGCCGCAGCGCGCTCCGCTTGTTGCTGCGCGCCGCGCAGCTTGCGTGCCTCACCCCAGGCGCTCGTCACCCGTCCGAACAGTGCTTCGATGCGCACGGCCAACGCACGCGCCAGTTCCAACGCCCGCTGGCAGCCGGCGATGAACGAAAAGCTCGCGCGCCCAATCAAGATCAAACCAACGATGGTGCTCGCCACCAAGAACGAGCCCAGCGTCGAGAACGCTTCGCGCATCAGCTCACCGAACAACAGCCCGACATTGCCGCCCGCGGGCGCGTTGCCGAACACGACCGCCTCGGGGGTGGTCACCTGGACCAAGGCCGAAAGCACAATCGCGACCACCAAGTCACCGGCGACCCGAAGCCCCAGCGCGTGCGGGCGCTGACCGCGAAACAACGGCGCGCCGCACAGGGCAATCTCGAGCGGCAACAGCCAGGCGATCAGCCCGAAGCCCTGGATGAGCAAATTGGCGACGCTCCCGCCCACCGGGCCGACCCAGTTGGGGCCGTGGACCGAGGCGTCGAGCGGGTCCACCCGGGCGGTGGCCAGAGCCAGGAACAGGAAAGCGGCTCCGGTGAAAAGCAGTAAGGCGGCGGCTTCATACAAGCGACCGAGTGAACGCGAATGCGGCCGAATTTCAGGACCCGAAGCCCCCAGCGCTGGCCCGCCGGCCGCGGCACGAGTGGTAAACAGCTTTGCGCCCATTTGTTTACCTTTACCTACATCATGCCACCTAGTAGGGCAAGTTCTGAAAAGTCCTTAAATTCGGACGGCTCCGCAAAGTGCATCGCGCCTCAGGCGGAGCCGGCCGCTTGAGTCGGACTGCACTCGGGCAGTACTATCAATCTCTCCGGTACTGGGTGATTCGGGCAAGTGCGCGGCAGCTCGGGTAACACGGCTTCGGTTCCCGCCTCGTCGGCGGGAAGCCATCCGTTAACCTCGCAATGGCGCTAGCTTTTCGCAAGTTTCTGGCAAGAGGACCAAAGGAAAACATGTCAGGCCACGACAGCACGCTGAGCAGGGTTCCGGGGACGACGGTAGGAGGGCGCTTCGTCACAGCAGTCACAGTGGCAGCGGTACTGGTGCTCGCTTCGGGTTGCCGAACCAGCGAGGACGACGTTCATCGTTGGGCCAACACTGCGCAGGGCCCGCGCAAGTTGGTCGCGGTACTGACTCACGACAAGTACCCGATCGATCTGCGCATCGAAGCGGCGGAAACGCTCGTGAGCATGAAGCCGCGCGGCGGGCGTCGCATCGGCATTCAGGGCACGGATGAACAAGAGGGCCTAGTCGACGCGCTCGCGCAGATGGCACCCGCGCCGCGAGCTGCACTGATCGGCAAACTCATCCCCAACTTGCAAGCGCAGATGGCAAAGCCAGCTCCGGTGCAGGTCGTCGGGCAGCCCGCTCAGCCTGACACTTCCGTCCCGTACAAGGACGCGGCCTTCGCCATCCTCACGCACGATGACGGCGCGCTGGTACCGGACGACGCGCTTAAAAAGAGCGTCCGCGCTTCGCTCGCGGCCTGGTGCAGCGCGGATTTTGCCGATCGCCTGGACGATTCCTCGCAGCTATTCGGCGTGGAGCAGGTGCTGCGCGAGCTCAAGGCTGATGGCGTGCGCACCATCCCGGATTTGATGATGCCCGGCGCTGCCAAGCTGGATCGCATGGCAGATTTGGTCGCTGAGCTCGGCGATCCGGAAACGAAGCAACGGGCCAGTCAGAAGTTGGTGGATGTAGCCAAGAACGTGAGCTCGGATGCCTGGGTCGCCCAGAAGCGTCCCGGTGTCGAAGCCGCGAACAAGCAATCGAAGCTGAGCCCGACCGAAGACCAACTGAAGGCTCAGCTCGCTCAGTACCAAGACGAAGAGCTGCTGCGCGTGTTTGGCTCAATGAAGAAGATGGGCGGCAAGCCCGTGGTCGGTTACTTGCTCGGCTTCGTCCAAGACAAGAAGGTCGTTGAAAAGCGCCGCGCCGCAGCGATGGCCGCGTTGCAGGGCAACCTAGACCGGAACAACGCTGAGCAAGCTCAGATCACGCTCAGCATCGCCGGGGATCCGAACACGCCGGATAGCTTGCGAGACGTCGCGCTGCAAAGAGTCGGCGAGTTCCCGCGCGCTATGGTGGTCGGAAAGCTGTACGACCTCTTCAAGAACGACAATTGGAAGGTCCGCTGGGTCGCGGCAAGCTTGGTGCTCAAGATGAGTGATGCCAGCCAAATCCCAGAGTTCATGACAAAGCTCGGTCAAGCTGAAGGCCTAGCGATCACCGAACCGCTCACCTACGGCGGGCTGATTGCCGACCTGAAAGGCGAGCCGAGCCCGGCCGCGCTGGCTGAGAAGTACGCGAGCACCGCCAACTCAGTCCCGGCCCGCCTCACCGCGCTCAGCTATTATTATTCGGCCGGAACCCCAGCAGACCTGCCCAAGGTGAGTGCCTTCGAAAAGGACACCACCGCCACGCCCAAGTGCAAGCCCGACGCCAAAGAATGCGAGTGGAAATGCAACGTCGTGAGCGCAACCGGGGAGGAAACGAAAGAGATCAAGACGGTTGGCGAGTTCGTGGAATTCTGCGTGAAACCCGCGCTGGAAAAACGCGCCAAAGGGAGCTCGAAGTAGCTTTGTCCCGCCGCTCGCGAGTCGCGCTACAACTTCGAGCGAATGGTTGACGCAGGAATCATCCGCATGACTTCGGATCCCAACAAGAAGACGACACGAACTTTTCAATGCCGCGAGGCACTATGGCAAAAGTTCGAGCAGATGGCGCGCGAGCTCGAGTGCTCGGTCGACTACCTGATCAACGACTCGATGAAGCAGTACGCGCGGCAACGCGGGTACG
>JBDTYJ010000301.1:0-6967 GCA_040005755.1 Pseudomonadota bacterium | reverse complement strand
GGAGCGCCTTGTTCCGCCGTGGCGCCGATTGCATTGATGTAGATATCCCGAACCTGCGAGCTATCCGGTCGCTGCACGTTCATCAGGAACGGAGACCACGTTTTATAGTCAGCGGGGAGCGGCATTGCGGGCGTCGGCCCCGGCAGCGATGGATCGAGAGATGCGACACTTGCGACTTGTTCTTGGTGCGAGTCGTCTGGGAGCGGCGGCTGCCCGGACACCATTCCGGTGCACCCCGCCACGAGCATCAGCGAAGCACACGCCGGGCTCAACAGGCCGAAGCGCAACCTTCGCGGGCGAATACCTAGCGAATTAACGGTCCCACCTTGCGCATGTTGTGCTGAAATCACCCGCATATCCTTACGCCCACCCATAGCTGCGCTGATGGTAACTCGGCGGGCCGGCAATAGGCAAATGTTTATATAACCGCCAAACACTCCGCAGCTGAGCGTGAAACGTTCTTTGGAACGGGCATTTACTTAGAATTTGCGAGCGCGTTCCAGCCGGAGAACACCGACTGCAGTCTTGCTAGAAGATGCGCGCGTCCCGGCGTTCAGTGGTTGGTCGCGACTCGGCTACGTCGCTAAGTGAGACGGCACACGTCGTGTCGCCAGGTGAGACGGCACACGTGATGTCGCCAGGTGAGGCGGCAACACGTTGTTGCCGCCGACAGAATACGAGTCCCCGGAGAAGGACGCTGCGCTAGCGGGCCTCGAACGCTGGACGCTTGCGCATGCTGCCGCAGCCGCCCTGCTCGCGGTAGATGACGTGCTCGTTGATTCCATGCGTGGCCGGTCTTCTAACTGGACTCGTGTACGCATCAACCTGCGGCACGTGCCGCCCGAGCTTCGCCCAGAGCAAGGCGCGCCAGATCCTGATGAAGAGCCCGCGCGCCGCGTAGCTCCCGCAAGGCAGGCCAAGAAATAGCGCTACTTGCGGAAGATCTCGGAGAGCTCCTGCGCGGCGACTACTTCCAGCTGGGCGTGGCAGGTCAGTGACTCTCTTTGCCAACATGGGAAGGACGGGCGGAGCGACAGCGAGCCTCATCCGCTGAACATACCCTGAGCAACACCGCTAGGCCGGTGGGCGCGTGGACGTGCACTTGCGGCCCACGCTTTGCAAGGCGACGAGCATGACGAACAGCGGCACACCGGACTCTAAGCCAAACCTCGCGCAGCACCGCGCCACGTGGCAGGCCTCGGTTAGACCGGGAGTCGTGGCTCAAATGCGCGCGCTGCCGGCAAAAGCTACGGTGGACGTATGCGTTATCGGCGCGGGCATGGCGGGGCTTTTGTGCGCGCTGGAGTTGTGCGAACGCGGGCGGTCCGTGGTGGTGTTGGAACGCGAGCGCGTGGGTGCCGGCGACACGAGCGCCACGACTGCGCACCTGACGGCGGTGCTGGACCGCCGCTACTACGAGCTCGCCGACATGCATGGGGATGACTCCACGTGGCGCATCGCCAAGAGCCACTTGAGTGGCATTGCGCACCTGGAGCGGGTGATTAACCGCTACGCCATTGAGTGCGACTTTGAGCGCCTGAGCGGCTTTTTATGCGCGAATGACGCCACGCAGGAGCGCGCCCTACAGCGGGAGCACGACCTGGCCTCGGCGGCTGGGCTACGCTGCGAGCTAGTGCGGCAGGCACCGCTTGCCGTGAGCGCCGGGCCAGCGTTGCACGTGCCGAACCAGGCGCAGTTCAATCCGCTGGCATTCCTGACGGGCGTTGCGCGCGTGCTCACTGAAAGGGGAGTGCCCATCTACGCGCCAGCCACCGCCATCCAGGTAGGTTCGAGCAGCGCAGCGAGTCAACTCACCGTCGACACCAACGGGGGCAGCATCGTGGCGAGCCAGGTGCTCGTCACTACGGGGACTCCGACCAGCGGCTCGAGCAGCATTCACACCAAGCAGGCCGCGTATCGCAGCTACGCCATGGCCGTGGCGATACCGGAGTTCGTCCGCGCGCTAGCTTGGGACATGGAGGACCCGTATCATTATGTGCGGTGCGCGTTGGATGCAGTGACCCAGCGCCCAGTGCTGATCGTCGGTGGGGAGGACCACCGCGTGGGGCAAGAAGCTGACACTGAGCTGCGCTTTTCTCGTCTCGAGGGCTGGTTGCGTGAGCGATTTTCGGCGGCCGGCGGCATCGTGAGCCAATGGTCCGGTGAAGTGTTCGAGCCGAATGACGGTTTGGCTTATATCGGTCGCGATGCGAGCGATGATCGCGTGTTTCTCGCGACGGGTTTTTCTGGGAATGGCATGACTTACAGCAGCATCTCGGCCGAGTTGTTGGCAGACCTGATGCAGGAGACCAACAATCCCTTTGCTGACTTGTACGACCCGAAACGCAAGCCGCGCTCCGCGGCGGCCCTCGGGCGCTTCGCGAAAGAGAACTTGAACACGGCGGGCCAGTATGCCGATTGGATTCGCCCTGCGGACGTCAGTAACCCCGAACAGATCCCGCGCGGGGAAGGGGCCGTGCTACGCCGCGGCCTACGTCGAATCGCGGTGTACGTGGATGAACAGGGCTCGCGCTGCGAGCTGTCTGCAACCTGTCCTCACTTGGGCGGCGTGGTCTCCTGGAACTCGGCGGAAAAGTCATGGGATTGCCCGTGCCACGGCTCGCGCTTCGATCGCTACGGTAACTTGCTGACAGGCCCAGCAGTCAGCAACCTGCAATCGCTGCACGCCAGTGCCGAGGCCAAGAGCCCGAGCAAGTGAGCGTGCGTTCTCCAGCCATTGCGGGAGCGAACGAGGCGTAGCGGCACGCCCTGCGCCGTCAAATTGCTCCGGGGCCCGGATGAGCAGGGGGCGCTCGCAATCCAGCAGCGCACCTCGCAATACGCGCTAGTGCTCGGCTCTGTTCAGACTGGGCGCAGCCGCGCGCTTGCGGGCGCGTGTTGCGAGCTACGCGACGCGCTGCGACGGCCGCGCCCGCTAGCCAAGGAGGCGGGACGTCGAGCTCAAGGGCGGGCGCTCTTCATCCAAGGCTTGGGCGCCGCACACAGCAGCTGCAGCCCACGCGGTGGTAATTTTTTCTGTGCGGGGAACGGAGCAAGTGTGAATTTGGCGATGGCGCAGGGCCGGACTTTGGGCCGCACGAAGAGGCATACTGGGTGTTGTCAACACCGATTCCTTGCAACGATGAATTCGCCTAGCGTTGAGTCAGTCCAATGAGCCGGGAGGATGCAGTGCGTCAGATGTTCCGCGAGGGGCAACGCAGGTGGCCGCTCGTGAAGCTCGGCTTCGAGACATTCCTCGGACATTGCGCGCGCGTGCTCGGGGCTTCGGAAGAGGAATCGGCAGCGCCACGCGAAGCTGCCGACCTCTATCTATGTTGCGCTTGTGCCCACGCGCAGCCGGAAGCGCTGCGCGCGTTCGAGAGCGAGGGGCTTGGGGTGGCGAAAGCCGCCATTGCCCGAATCAACCGGGAAGCCGATTTCGTCCAGGACACTTTGCAGGAGGTTTGGGACAAGCTGCTCTTGGGCTCGGAGCCCAAGGTCAAGCAATACGCGGGTCGCGGGCCGTTGAAGGCGTGGGTCCGCGTGACCGCGACGCGCGTAGCATTGGATCGCAACCGCGTGCGCGGCCGCCTTGTTGGGCGCCAAGTCGAGCTGGACGAACAGCTCGCCGCGCAAGCCCTGAGCCCAGAGGCGCAGCTCACCAAGGCGCGCTTCGGGCCGGCCTTCTCGCAGGCGCTACGCGACGCGGTCGCAGCGCTATCGGCGCAAGAGCGCAACGTGCTGCGCATGCACGTGTCCGGACGCTGTAGCATCGACGAGATTGGCCGGGCTTATAACGTGCACCGCGCGACGGCCGCGCGCTGGCTCGACCGCGCGCGAGCAAGCCTTCATGAATTTGTGCGCCAAGCGCTGTGCATCCGACAGGAGAAGCTGACGGCAAGCGAATTCAAGAGCCTCGCGGCAATGATGGGCGGTGAGCTCGAGCTCAGTTTAACCGGTGTCTCCAGGCAAGTTCCTCGCGAGCGAACGGACAACTAACGTGACGCCTTGCTTGAGTGAGGAGGATCTGCTCGCGTTCGCCATCGGTCGCTTGCCCGCTTCTCGGCTCGCGTCGGCACATTTGCATCTCGACGAATGCCAAGCGTGCCAATGCCTGCTGAACGAAGCCGCGCACTCGTTGGCCACTGCAACCACGATACCCCTCGCGGAGGGCGAAGACATCGGCTGGAACACCATGTTTCGGCCCGGAATGTTGGTCGGTCAGCGCTATCGAATTGTGCAGTTCATCGCCCGCGGCGGCATGGGGGAAGTGTACGAGGCATTCGATCAAGATTTGCACGAGCGAGTCGCTTTGAAGACCGTCAACTCCACAGCGAGCGACAGCCCGCGGGCCGCGCATTTGCTGAAGGGAGAGGTGCAGACGGCGCGCCGCGTGAGTCATCCCAACGTGTGCCGAATTTACGATTTCGGAACTCACGTGATGTCCAAAATCGGCGTGCAGATCTCATTCTTGACCATGGAGTTCGTTGAAGGTGAGACGCTCGGGCAGCGCATTCGGCTGGGCGGCGCACTGCCGATCCCCGAGGCGCAAAAGCTCGCGCGTCAGTTGCTGCATGGTCTCAAGGCCGCGCACGACGCGCACGTGTTGCACCGTGACTTCAAGAGCGACAACGTCATGCTTCGCAACGAGGCGGGCGATGAGACCTCACCCTTGATCATGGATTTCGGTCTGGCTCGTGCGTTCGATCGCGAGTCGAAACACGCCAGCAGCTCGAGCAATTCAGCGCTGGTCGGCACGTTCAGCAACATTGCGCCCGAGCAACTCGAAGGCAAGCTGCACTCCAAGGCGAGCGACGTCTACGCGTTTGGCGTCGTTTGGTTCGAAATGCTCACGGGCGAGCTGCCCTTCGAGTCCAGCTCGTCGCCGGCGGTTGCGGTGCTCGATCGCGTGCGGCGCGCGGCACCGGCTCCGAGCTCTAAGAACCCCTTGGTGCCGCGCGAGCTCGACGCGCTCGTCCTCGGTTGCTTGCGGCGCTCGCCGAAGGAGCGCTACCGCAGCGCGGGTGAGGTGCTCGCGGCGCTCGACACCATCGAGACTCGGGCACATTCGCGCGCCAATCGCCAGCGGCGAGTCCCCGCGTTGCTCGCGCTCGGGTTGGGCGTGGTCGCGGGCTACTGGGCCCTTCGCATGCCCACGAAAAACTCGAGCCGAGCGGACGTCGTTTCCACGTTCTCCTCCGCTTCGCCTGCCAGGCCGGTCGCCGCAGCGCCTCTCAGCACGGCGAAACAGCCGGATCCGGTTGCCAGCGAACGGTCGGCGAGCGCGTTGCCGGTAGTGAAGCCGGGTTCGGCACAGTCGTCCTCGCGATCCCAGAAGAGCGGCCCGCAATCGGCCGCGTCGGCGAAGGCGCCGCCCGCGAAGCCTCCCGACACACCCGTAGCGTTGGGGAGCGGCGCGCCTGCGTGGGAGAACCCGTTCCCGGGCGCTGACCGGGTCGAGCAGCCAGAAAAGACGCCAGGGCCTTGAGTTCAGCTGCCGTTCAGCGCGCGTGCGCCCGCTCCAGGCAGTGAAAAAAGCGGACCGTAGCTCGCGCCCAAGCGGGCCGCCTGGCGTTCGAAGCTATATGTGATGAGACGCTGCACGAGCGCGCTGCGCCCCGAGACTCCAAACTTCTTGAACACGTTCGCGAGTTGATTCGCGACGGTGCGCGGCGAGGTAGCACGGTCCGTCGAGATTTCAGCATGCGTACGACCGGACACGAGCCGCCGAACTACGAAGCCTTCCGCCTCCGAGAGCGCAACTGGAAACTCCAAGTCTGGGCGCTCCACGCTCACCAGCCAGTGCTTTTCGTTATTGGCAGTGGTGCGGGTCAGCCGGCCGAGCGCAGGCGTGAGAGCGACGCGCTCTGCCGCACGGGCTGCCATTATCAACAGGATCGGTAAGTTCGGTGGGCGTTTCGGCAGCCCCAAGCTTCGCACGCAGTGCTGCGTGCCAGTGGCCACCGTGGAGATGGCAATCTTCAAGTCATGGGCGACTACCTTCGGCAGTTGCCCGAGTAACACCCGGTTCAATATTTCCAGATTGCGGCTCTGGACCCGACTGCACTCGCCGGCCGCAACTCGCTCCAGCACGGCAAAGTGCCTTTCTGCCGAAGAAAACGTATCTCGAAACCTCCACGCGCCCGCGCGCAGTCCGCGCCAAAGCTCGCCCAGATCGAAAACATGAGGCCGTGATTGTTCGTTTTCGGCCGCCGGTCTCCACGGTCTCGGCACGATTTGTGTCAGGTCGCTTTCGTGTAGCCGACCGTTCAGCGGAGCGCGCGCGACACTCGCAGTCTCCCACGAGAAGTCACGCTGTGGCACGCCATACCGATCTCGATCATCGTCAGTCATGAGCCCTCTCCTTCATTCTGATGAGATGACGAAGGACTCAGGCGCTTGTCGCAAATTTGCCAGATGACTGATTCATGCTCCTATCCGCGGCAGGTCTCCCGTGGTATCCGCCAAGCCGTGAGGTGTGCATCGCGTTTGTTTCGCGCCGCAGCCGTTGGCGCGTGTTCCTTGTTGTTCAGCGTGGCGGCCCGCGCCCAAAATGCCGGCGAAACGCGTCAGGCTGCGCGTAGCGACACAGCTGGCGCGAAGCCAACCGATGGAAGTGCGCTCACGCCTGAAAAGCGGAACGGCCCGGGCGTTGCGCGGTCTGGTGGTTCAGCGCAGTCGGAGGCAGCCGCTGAATTGGCCTACCAGCAAGCGCAGCTCAAATACGCGCGCCATGATCTGGTCGGGGCTCTCGAGAGCATGCGAGAGTCCTATCGGCTCTGTAAGCGGCCCGAGCTGCTCTACAATCTGGCCATGTTGGAGCGGGAGCTCCACGACTGCAGTTCGGCTCTCGCGGACTACAAGAGCTACCTGCAGCAGGTTCCGGAAGGTCGCTACCGCGATGTTGCTGAGCAGGCCAGTGTTGAGCTCCGCCAGCAGTGTCCCGTAATTCCCGCCGCGCCAGGGA
>JBDTYJ010000300.1:0-7014 GCA_040005755.1 Pseudomonadota bacterium | reverse complement strand
GCCTGTCTTACACCAGACCGCGGCGTCACGGGTCAGCGTTCGGCGAATCTCGCGCGAGAGTGTTGGCACGAGGCCCTTCCTCTACTATCCGGCCTTGTGCCATGGCGACCCGAGCCACCAGCAGCGTGAAGCCCAAGACCGCCCCGCGCTCCAAGCCGCGAAGGTCCTTGCTCGCGCGCCTGATGCTTTGGTTCGCCGGCGGCAGCCTGCTTTCGGTCGTGCTCGTTTGGTACGCGGTGCACCATTTCGATTGGGCCGGCCCGCTCGTCGCGAACTCACTCCGTGCGCTGGTCGGTGACGACAAGGTCGCCAAGCTCGAGGACTGGGTCTACGGCGCGGAAGATAGCGTCAACCGCGTGCTCAAGAAAAATGAGGCACCGAAGGCATATTGGAACGTTCCGACTGCGCTGCCTGGCCCTAGCGCGTCAGCCCCGGAGCCCAGCCCACTCAACGTGACGCCAGAGCCCACGCAGGCCGCGGCCCGCCCGAGCTTCAAGCCGGAAAACCCCGGCCCGGCGCTTAAGGATTGGTCGGCGCCGGGGGACGGCGAGTGGGTCGCCGTGCCCGACGTCCGCCACCCAGAGCAGGAGCCGCGTATGTACAAGACCTTGCTCCACCCGGACAAGGGTCGCTCCTGGGCCGAGGTGTTCGTCGTTGCCATCGACGTGAAACAAGTCGAGCTGTTTCCGGTCGCTGGCACGCAGGAGCCGCAACCCGATTCGGACGAGGCGAAGAAATACCTGCGTGAAGGCAAAATCCCGGTCTCGAGCCAGGCAGAACTGCTGGCCGCGTTCAACGGCGGCTTCATGACCGAGCACGGCGGCTACGGCATGAAAGTCGACGGCGTGACCATCGCCAAGCCCAAGGCCCGCGCTTGCACCATCGCTGCGTACAAAGACGGCTCGCTGCGCATCGCGAGCTGGCCCGAGCTCGCCCGCACTGAGGCCGACATGGTTTGGTTTCGTCAAACCCCCGAGTGCATGTGGGAGGCGGACAAGCTACACGCCGGGTTGCAGGCGGGCGCGGGACTCAAGAAGTGGGGCTCGACGGTCGACGGTGAGACGGTGATCCGGCGTTCCGGGATCGGCCTGAACGCGGATCGCAGCGTGCTGTTCGTCGCGATCACGAACCACACATCGGCGCGCGTACTGGCGGATGGGCTGCATCACGCCGGCGCCACGGACGTCGCGCAATTAGACGTGAACTGGTCGTACCCGAAGTTCGTCACCTTCGAACCCATCGGGCACACGGCGGTGCTGCACCCGGTGCCGCTCGCGCCCGGCTTCGAGTACTCGGACGACGAGTACCTGCGGAAGAAGGAAAAACGCGACTTCTTCTATCTGTTGCGCAAAGAGCCGCTGGAAGACGCGAAGCACTGAGGCTCCGCAGCCCCTCAACAGCGGGCCCACAAAAGTGGAAACCCCTGCGGGCCGGGGGGGACAGCCGCGTCAGGGGATCCACCGTTAGAATTGATCAGACCGGGTCGATCCGCAAGCACCTCGGTCAGGAATATCGTGAAGCCGCCCTTGGGGTGCTGAAACTCCGTCGCAACCAGGCGCAAGGTGCCGGAGGGCCCCGCGCGAAGGGGCGAACCCGCCGCGCGCGTACATGTTTGCCTTGGCTTCCCTTGGACTGCGCGGTGCCCTTCGTAGCGCCGCCGCTATACTGCCACACCGTGCCAGAACTCCCCGAGGTCGAAGTCACGCGTCGCCGGCTCGCGCCAATTTTGGTCGGGCGAGTCATTGTGCGCGTCGAGACGACGCGGGACAGCTATTTTTTTCTGACCAAACCCGAGGTGCTGAAGAAGCGCCTCGTGGGACGCACCGTGCGAGCGTTGAATCGGCACGGCAAGTACCTGCTCGCCGAACTGGACGACGGCGCTCGCTTGATGCTGCACCTGGGCATGACCGGGCAGTTGTTCTCGTCCGCCGTCACCAGCGTACGTCTGTTCTCAGCCAAAACACGGGGCTCCCTGCCGCCGGAAGCCTTGCCCGCGTTCACGGCAGACGTGCACACTCACCTCAGCTTTCACTTCCGCGATGGCGGGCCCGCAGTGATGTTTCGTGACGTGCGCAAATTCGGCAAGGTGCTGCTGCTCGAAGCCGATGTCGCCGATCCGCGCCTGGAGAAGCTCGGTGTCGATGCCCTGAGCGCCACGGGGAAAATGCTATTCGACGCCGCGCGGGCGCGCAAAATTCCGATCAAGACGCTGCTCCTGGATCAGGCGGTGATCGCCGGCATCGGCAACATCTACGCGGACGAGGCGCTGTTCCTGGCCAAAGTGCGCCCCGGTCGCAGCGCGCGGCGCGTCACCGCGCGTGAGTGCGACCTGATCGTCGCCGCCGCGAAGAGGGTCATGAAGCGAGCCATCGAAACCGGCGGATCAAGCATCAGCGACTACGTGACGCCCGACGGCTCGGACGGGGGCTATCAAAATGAGCGCAAGGTCTACGCACGCAAGGGCCTACCCTGTTTGGTCTGCGGGACGCCTATCCGCCGCGTGGTGATCGCAACGCGCTCGACCCATTACTGCCCTGAGTGTCAGGTGTAACAGGCGGTGATAGGCTCGCGGCTCCATGAGTGAAGACGAAGCCAAGCGGCGCGCGGCACTTGCCGCATTGGAGCTCCTGCCCCCAAACGGAGTGATCGGGCTCGGTACCGGATCGACGACACACTTCTTCATCGAAGGTCTAGGTGAGTTGGTGCGTGCCGGGCGACAATTCATCGGCGTGCCCACCAGCCAGCAGAGCCGCAAGCTCGCCACGGAGTGCGGCATTCCGCTGCTCGATGACGTGGGCCCATGGGCGCTCGACCTGTGTGTGGACGGCGCGGATGAAGTGAGCGACACGCTCGATCTGATCAAGGGCGGGGGCGCGGCGCATACGCGCGAAAAAATCGTCAATTTCGCTTCGAAGAAGAACGCGATCATCGTGGATGCCTCGAAGCTCAGTCATCGGCTGGGCGAGAAACGCGCGATCCCGCTCGAGGTGCTGACCTTCGCGCATCTGACGACGCGCGCCGCGCTATGCGCGCTCGGTCGCCCAGTGCTGCGCATGCGCGCGGACGGCAGCCCCGTGATCACCGACTCTGGCAACTACATCTACGACCTGTCGGTGGCACCGCTGGCCACGCCAGCCGCATTCGACCGGGAGCTTCGCGGCGTCCCTGGGGTAGTCGAAACCGGTCTGTTCTGCGGCCGCGCGGACTGGGTAATTGTTGCGGAAACCGACGGAATCCGTAAGCTTTCACGACAATCGTGAGCACGGCCGCGCGCGCCGCGGTTTGGCGCTAAGCTCGCAAGCCGTGAAAGCGCGAACGTTCCTCCTCCCCGCTCTCTTGTGTCAGGTCCTGCTGCCCGCGCTCGCGCACGCAGCGCCGGCAGATGGGGCCGCGAAGGCGGCCGCAGCGAAGCCTGCTACGGCGCCACCTGCGTCGAAGCCGGTTGCTGCCGCAGCAGCGCCCGCCGCAAACAAACCGTCGCCCGCGGCTTCGCCGGGCCTGAACGCACCGGTGAACGCGCCTCCCGCAGGTAGCCCCGCTACGCCCGCGACGCAGGTCAAGCCCGAGGCCAAGCTGCCGGCCCCGAAAAACCCCGTCGACGCTGCGTTGTACGGTACGGTTCGTCTCGAACGCGCAGGCAGAGCGATCGGCATCGGCACATTGCTGAGCGGAGACGGGCGCATCTTGACCGCGCTTTCGCCGCTAACGCACGGCAACCAGATCGACGCCCGCTACCCTGAAGGGCAGGTCGTTCACGTGAAGATCAGTTACTCCGATCGCGCCTGGGACCTGGCGCTTCTCACTGCCGAGGGCGATGCGCGGCACGCGGGCCTCAAAGCGTCACACGAGCCGGCGCCCGGCGCAGGCAGCAAGCTGCACGCCGTTAGCTACGTCGGCGAGAAGAAGCTCGGCATCGCGGATGTGTCGATCAAGTCGACGAGCAGTCTGCGCGGAGAGGACAGCGCCGAGCTCGCCTCCGCACTCGAACTCGCCGCTCCGCCCAAGGCCACGGACATCGGCGCGCCGCTCGTGAACGACAAGGGCGAGGTCGTCGCGGTCGTCGCGCGCGCGTGTTCGCCGAACGACAAGGCGGGCTGCACCATGACTCCGTACGCGGCGCCGGTCAGCGCGATCCGCAGCTTTCTGCGCGGCGTGCCCATGCGCCGTGGCCCGTGGCTTGGCCTAGAGGTGGTGGCGTTCGATGCGGGGGTCGCGCGCGGAGTGCGGGTTGCCGCCCTAGCCCCCGAAGGTCCGGCAAGCGTCGCCGGTCTCCACGCCGGGCCGCCAGGAGTGGCGGATGTCGTCCTGGCAGTGGACGGCGTCCCGGTCAGCAGCGCCGAAGCGTTCGCGGATGCCGTTCAAGCTCATACGCCCGGTCTGCCGATCCGGCTCGTGGTGCTGTCGGAAGGTCGCTACCGCGAGGTACGTCTGACCGGTCGCGAAGACGATGTAGGCGGTGGTGTTCGTGAGCACGAACCCCGGGAACACGTCATTCAATCGAATCCGGCGCGGCCCTGGCCGCGCGCGCCAGAGCCCCACCGTTGAGGTTGCCGCGGCCGAGCGGGGTAAACTGTAAAGTGCTGGGTTCCGTGACTAATTCCAGGAAATCATTGACAGAAGGGTCACCCCCCGGGGAGGATCCACGTTCAACCTACCCGGGCCCTGGCCCGCTCTTCCACGGAATCTTCGCGTGAATCGGCCCCTGCGTATCGAAGTCGCTGGCCAGACAGACGTCGGCCGCAAACGCTCGCACAACGAAGACAACTTCGCGATCATGGCGGAGTACGGTCTGTATGTTGTCGCGGACGGCATGGGCGGTCACGCCTCCGGTGAAGTCGCGTCGAAAATGGCGGTCGACACGTTGCAAGAGTTCTTCGCCGCAACGGCGGACGACCCGGAGCGCACGTGGCCGTACAAGATGGACCGCGGCAAGGGCTATGAAGAAAATCGGCTGATCACCGGCATCAAGCTGTGCAACCTGCGCATCTACGAGCAGGCGCAACGCAACGCCAAGCAGCGCGGCATGGGCACCACGCTCGCCGCCCTGTTCGCGGTGGAAGACGGCGTGTACGTCGCGCACGTGGGCGACAGCCGCGTGTATCGCATCCGCGACGGCTCTCTGGATCAGCTAACCGAGGATCACTCGCTGCTGAACGACTACAAGAAGATGAAGCGCCTCACCGAGGAGGAAATCGCGAATTTTCCCCACAAGAACGTGATCGTTCGTGCGCTCGGCATGAAAGACACCGTGAAGGTGGACACGCGTTTCGAGGCACCTCGCGCCGGTGATTGCGTCGTGCTGTGCAGCGACGGCTTGTGCGGTCCGGTCACGGATGAAGCCATTCTGCAGATCGTGATGAGCTCGCCTGATCTGCCGACTGCGACCCACCGCCTGATCGAGACCGCGAATGAAAACGGCGGGCCCGACAACATCACCTGCGTCGTCGCCCGCTGGATTCAGTGAGCACCCGCTGAGTGCGGCGCGCTAGCGCGGAATCACCTGCACGGGGGCGGGCTGGTTCCGTACCGGTTCAGGACTACCCGACAGCGGACTGAGCAGTGCGTAACTGAGACCGAGCACCACGAGCATCAGCAGGCTAGTGATCAAATAGGTGCTCCGCGGCGGATGCTTCGCCGTGCTCCAGCCGTCCGCGTAGAACTTGCCGCCGCTACGCTCTCGAATCTTTTTCTGCACGCCGGCAAGCACGTTCGGAGGCGGTCCTTCCTCACGCAGAGCGCCGCGTAACATCGAACGCAGGGAATCCTCCGCGTCTGCAGGCTCTGCCGTTTCGCGGCCCTCCTGCTCTTCGTGGCCCGGGTCGGTCATGGAATCTTCTCTCCCATTGTACGCTCGACGCTGAGCTTGAGCATGCTGCGCGCACGGTGTAGGCGGCTTTTCACCGTACCCTCGGGCAACCCCGTGATCGCCGATAGTTCGTCGTAACTCAAGTCTTCCAAGTCGCGCAAAATCAAGACCTCGCGAAAATCCGGCTCCAGCTCCGCGATGCATTGTTGGACCACGCGCTCCATTTGGTAACCCTCGACCAAGCGATCCGGCCGAGCGACATCCCCGAACGTGACGCCTTTGGCTTCGTCGAGTGACGCGCGCTCCGCCACGGGCTCGAGCTCGTCTTCCCCGTCAGTGTGTCGGCGCGACAGGTACTTCATCCTGTTCTTGCACAGGTTAACGCTCACCCGATAAATCCACGTGCTCAGCTTCGAGTCACCGCGAAAGGTCGTGATGGCCTTGAAGACCTGCACGAAGACCTCCTGCGCCATGTCCTCGGCTTCATCGCGCCGCCCGAGCATGCGCAAGAGCAAGCGGAACACACGCGCTTCGTAAAGCTCCACGAGCTCATTGAACGCGCGCTCATCACGCCCCGCCAAGCGTTCGATGAATTTCCGCTCGCTCTGATCTTCCGCCTCGGACAAGACAGCCCGAGGGTAGTCCGGATGTGCCCGGACGTCTCCGGAAGTGCGCCCATCCGACATACCTCGATCGACAGCAAGCTCGTGGCGTTGTTCCAGGTCGCAGGGTCGATTCCAGTCGCAGTCCCTCACGGCACGGCGCTTCCGCCCAAATCCCGCACACGGTCGCGCCTCGCAAACGCAAAATCACTGTTTTGAATCCGAACAGACCGTTCTTGATTTTTGATGGTCACCCAGCGCGGCCCATCGCGGCACAGCCTTCGGCGTCAAGCAACGGCCGCCCCCCGGCGGGCACCCCCCGCAAACCAAGCTGCATCCCCGGACCTAGATCGCCCCCTCCCCTCCCGGTGCGCGCCCAGCGCCACACGCCACGCCCCAACCCGCGCCACACAGTCCCGGTCCCCTCTCCCGGTGCCCGCCCAGCGCCACACGCCACGCCCCAACCCGCGCCACGCAGTCCCGCTCCCCTCTCCCGGTGCGCGCGAAGCGCCGCACGCCACGCAGCGTGCGCCACGCACTTCAGCCGCATCCCCCTCTCCCGGTGCGCGCGAAGCGCCGCACGCCACGCCCCAGCGTGCGCCACGC
>JBDTYJ010000299.1:0-7021 GCA_040005755.1 Pseudomonadota bacterium | reverse complement strand
CATCAGGTTAACCCCGGCTGACGAGCGGCCGGGCTCGCGCTGGTGCTAGGCTGTAGCTAGGGCGCCAATCGTGGACGACACGCTACTCCAATTCGGGCGTCCCGCAGCCGCTGCGGGGGAGGCAGCGCGGCCGAGCGCACGAGCGAAGGCTTCGGTGTGTCCGCGCTGCGCGCATCATTTCTCGCCAGACGGCCGCTTCTGTCCATTCGACGGCGAAGCGTTGCAGCCCGCGCCCGATTGGGACCCAGGCACTGACGCGCTCATCGGCAGCGTGGTCGACAATCGCTATGAAGTGTTGTCGGTGCTCGGCGAGGGCGGCATGGGCATCGTGTACGAAGTGCGGCACCGCGCTCTGGGCAAGCACTTCGCACTCAAGGCGTTGCGCAAGGACTTGGCGTCCGATGGCGAAATCGCTGCGCGGTTCATGCAAGAGGCGCGCACCGCCGCTTCCGTTTCCCATCCCGGGCTAGTCGAGATCACGGATTTTGGCAGCCTACCCAGTGGGCAACCGTTCTTCGTGATGGAGCTCTTGGAGGGTCAGTCCTTGGCTGCGCTGATCCGCAGAGGCGGCCCCATTCCGGCGGGGCGCGGCGTGGACATCATTCGCCAAGTCGCAGAAGCGCTCGCTGCCGCCCACGAGCGTTCGATCATTCACCGTGATTTGAAGCCCGACAACATTCACATCACGCCGGTGGAGGGCGGGCGTGATCGCGTGACCATCGTGGATTTTGGGCTCGCTCGCGTAATCGGCGCGAGCCGCCTGACACGCGCCGGTATGGTATTCGGCACCCCCCACTACATGAGCCCCGAGCAGGCCATGGGTGAGGTCACGGATCATCGCGCGGATGTGTACGCGTTGGGCGTGGTGATGTACGAGATGTTCACGGGTAGCGTGCCGTTCGAGGCGGACAGCTACATGGGCGTGCTGACAAAGCACATGTACATGGCGCCGACGCCCCCGAGCCAAGTCGCAGGTACGGGCAAGCTCGGCGCTCTGGAAGGCATGCTGCTGCGCTGCCTGGAGAAAAAGCCCGAGCAACGTTACGCATCGCTCCGCGACCTGATCCGAGATCTCGATCGCTTGCTGTCGCCTGGCGACACCATCGCCCTGATGACGCCACGCCGTGGGGCCGTGCGTTCGTTGCTCGCGGACGAGCTAGAGCTACCGAGTCGGGAAGAGGTGTCGCGGCGGACGGACGACCGCCTACCAATGACGCGGCCTGGGTGGCTCTTTAGCGTAATCGGGGCACTGTTTCTGGCGGGCACCGGCGCCGTGTTCGTTGCGCGATCATGCCTCACGTCTTCAGCTCAGCGTACTCTCCCGGTCACTACCTCCGCCCTTGCGCCCACTGCGCCCGCTGCGCCCGACACCTCGGCGCTCGTTCAACAACACCCCGCGCTCAACGCCGCGGCCTCCGCTAGTGCCTCTGCCGCGGCTGTTTCTAGCACGGCTTTGCAGGTTTCGCCCGCGCTTGCGAGTGGCAGCGGCGGCACGCGAAAACCCTCGCCACGGCGCACCGTAGGTGTGGCCGGCGGTCCGAAAAAGAAGCCCTCGCAGGTCGCTGGCTCAGAAATCGTCGACCCATGGGCGAAGTAACCTGCGAAGCGGGCGATAGTTTGACTGTGACCCGATGTGATCCGACGCAAAGTGGCGGGCGTTACGCGCTGGGTGCGCTATTGCTATGCGGTGAGCGCAGGGCGTGGTGCCCGCGCCAAGTGGTGAACTCACAGAATTATTTCTGATCGGCGTTCGAGGCTCGAGCGTGGGCTTGACACCCAAGCCCAAGCCCGAGACTCTTCGCTGGAACTCGTGGGCTGAAGTCTCGTGGCAAAAAAGCAACTCCTTCTTGTCGATGCCGATCCCCGCAGCGTGCGCGTGCTGGAGGTCAGTCTCAAGAAGGCTGGCTATAGCGTGACCACGGCGACCGATGGCGCCGACGCACTCAGCAAAATCGAATTTTCGGTCCCGGATTTGATCCTGAGCGACACGCGCTTGCCGCGCTTGGACGGCTATGAGCTCGTGCGCCGCCTCAAGGAACATGCGGAGTTCGCGCAGCTCCCGGTCGTGTTCCTCACCAGCCAAAAGTCGATCGAAGACAAGATCCGCGGGCTTGAGTTGGGCGTTGAAGACTACCTGACCAAGCCGATCTTCGTCCGTGAGCTCATCGCGCGCGTGAACTTGCTGCTGGCGCGGCGCACGCAAGAGAAAATGGCCACGAGTATGCCCAACAGCCGCCGCACGCGGCTCAGCGGCTCGCTCGAGGACATGGGCGTGGTGGACTTGCTGCAAACGTTCGAGGTCAGCCGGAAGAGCGGCATCGCGCGAATCAGTGATGGTCGTCGAGAGGCGCGCGTATTCTTCCGCGACGGCAAGGTGGTGGACGCCGAGCTCGGTCAGCTGCGCGGTGAAGAGGCGGTGTATCGCGCCCTGATTTGGATTTCGGGCACCTTTGAGGTGGAATTTTGTCCGGTCTCCAAAGAGGACATCATTCCGACCTCCACGCAGGGCCTGCTGATGGAGGGCATGCGTCGTGTGGATGAGTGGGGCCGCCTGCTCGAGCAACTGCCTTCGCTGAAAACCATCTTCGAGGTCGATCACGAGCAGCTCGTTGAGCGCCTCAACGAGATCCCGGATGAGCTGAACGGCATTTTGAGGCTGTTCGACGGCAAGCGCACGCTCATTGACGTGGTGGATGAATCCCCGTTCGAAGACCTTTCCACGCTGAGCACGATCACCAAGCTGTATTTCGAAGGGTTGCTCGTTGTCGGCGTCGCCGCGCCGGATGAAGACGTGGTCCCCAGTGAAGTGGAGCCGCGCGCGGATTCGATGCCTGCGGACTCGGAGGAGGATGATCAAGGCTACGACGACGTCGTGCCGGGGGGGAGTGAGCCCAAGTTGCAGGTGGGCGTACCAGCGCCCTCTTGGCGGCCGTCGGCACCGCCGCTCTCGGCGTTGAGCGCGCCGCCCGCGACAATGCCCGGGCTGCGCCCGGCGGAGGGCGCGTTGCCCAGCGCTGAGCGTGCCCGTTCGCGCGTGGTCATGCCCTCCGTGCATGGCAGCGCCGAGCCAAATGAGCTTGCGCCGCTCGCCGCCCAGCCGTTTTCTGCGTTCGACGCGCGTGCTGCTCATCGCACCCAAGCCGGCCTCGGCCCGTCCGGGAGGGCGGATTTCAGCGTCGATGCGCCGCGCCCCGTGAGCTTTGGTCCAAGCGTGGAGTCGGCTGCGCTGACAGCTGAGTCGGACGCGCGCGCTGCGTCGCTGAGCGCGGCATTCGATGCTGGGTCGCCCGCGCGCGAGGCGGCCATTGCGCGTGGTGCGGAGGGAAAAGTCATTCGTTTTCCTGCCTCTCAGCGCAAGGACGAGGACGCTTCGGAACCTTCGGCGGCGCCGCCCGTCGCCGCGGCGCCCGCGGAGCCTGCCCCGGCGGCGCTCCGCGCCAATGCCCCGGAGCCCACGCCCGTTAACGCCTCGCCCATGTTAGTGGTCAGCCACGCGGTGGTGGAGCCAGCTCTCGAGTCGGCAGTTGCCGTGACGGCCGCGCCCAGCGCGTCGCTTCCGGCTGAGCAATCGTCGGGCTCGTTGTCGCGGCCCACAACGGAGCAACCGCTCGCAGGCAACGGGACCGCGGAGCGGGAACCTGAGCCACTCGCCGCTCAGCATTTCGCCGCAGATCCATCCTCGACCATGAGGTTCGGCTCGCCGTTCAGAGCAGCTGAAGCCCGTCCTCAGGAGACGAACGAGCCCGTCGCTCGGCACGAGAACACCCCGCTTGCCGAGCCGGTTGCTAGCGTCTCCACGGTTGAGGCCCGCCACCTGCAGGACGAGCATCAGCGTCCAGACGACGCCCCACAGCACGCCTTCGGTGACGACGTCCACGAGGAGTTTTTTACCGCTGGTGAAACCGGCGCCTATGAAGGTGCCGTCCCGCCGCAAAGCCGGCACGAGCCCCACGCCTTCGAGCCTGAAGAAGAGGCGCCTCGCGTCATCGTCCGCACGCCAGCGCAAGAAGCGCGGCGAGAGCGCAACATCAAGTACGTCTCGCTCGCGGTGGGCTTGGCTTTGGCAATCCCGTGCGTGGCTTATCTGCGCTCGCGGCACCAAGCCGCCAGTACCGATATGGGTGTGGAGCCCGGCGCCGCGCCGACCACGTTGGCGCCCGAACCAAGCGCGGCTCCGGCGCCGAGCCCCGCGTTACCCGCAGAAACAGCGCCGCCCGTGAACGAGATCATTCCTGCGCCGCCTCCGCCGCTGCCGGAAGGGCCGGCCGCGCCTTCCCCAGCCGCTGAGGCCCCACATCCTGCGGCCACGCCGGCGCTCCCCGCGGAAGTGACCGCCAAGCCCTCAGTCTCGAAGCCCGCTCCGGCTCCCGCCCCGGCTTCGAATGCCGATGCCTCGCCTAAGGCCAAGCCAAAGCCTGCGGATCAGCCCAAGGCGCCCGTTGATTCGCCCCCGGTCACGGCTCCCGGCAAACCGCCGACTGCGGCATTTCCTCTGTAGGAGCGGCGCACGCGCTTCGCACACTTGCTGATTTCTCGAACCGCTTGAGCAGGGCGTTCGCGATCAATCACGCGCGCGCGGCGTATTCGAGTTGACGGCACTATCCACGCGGCGCCGGCCAACTCCGCGCGGGCTCGGCGGCCCGAGCCGCGCAGCGTCGTTGTCGACGTTGGGCGTGCGTTGCAGCGGTGCGGGCCCCCTCGGCAAGAGCGTCTGCGGCGCGGGCATTGCCGCGACCGCGCACCCGCCGACCACCAAGCAGATGAAGGCCAATAGCCACACGCTTCCGAAATGCATGGCGCGAAGCTAGACGCTGCCGGCGTCGCTGGCCAAATTCGCGCCGTATCGACTGGCTCAGAAGCGCGAGCGGCGTTCGTCGCTGAGAAAGCGGGTCAAGATGCGGACGATTTCCGAGGGCTTCTCTTCGTGCGGCGAATGGCCAGAATCCAGCAACTCGAAACCTGAGCCGCGGATTTCGCGTGCTAGCCGTTGCCCGAAGCTGGCCGGCCACACGCGGTCGTGGCGGCCCCAAATCACTAGGGTGGGCGCTTGAATGCGAGTGGTCTGCGCGACGACGCCGCGCGTGTCCACCGTGGCGCGCAGGGTGGCGAGGGCGCTGCTGCGCGCGGCAGGGGCGTTGAACGAGTCGAAGTAGCGGTCGATGCGCGGTGTGGGCACACCCGATGTTGGGCCGAACACCGTTTCCTGAAAGTGGCGCCGGAACAAGCCACGCCCCCACAGCTGTTTCAGCATTAGGCCACCGACGAAAGGCAGCAGCGCGAGCTCACCGTAGCGCCCCGTGCTGCTTTCATAGCAAAGCGCGTCAATCAACACCAAGCGCGAGACCAATTCGGGGTGGCGCGCGGCCAGTGTGAGGGCCACCGCGCCGCCCAGCGCGTGGCCAACGACCGCCGCCGGGCCCAGCTCCAAGCCCGCATACAGGTCCGCAATGGCCTCGGCAAACGCGTCGATGCCGTAGGGGAAGCGGCTTGGGGGCGGTTTCTCGCTCGCACCGAAGCCCGGCAGGTCGGGCGCAATCACCTGAAAACGTTCGGCGAGCTCCGGCATCACCAGGTCCCAGCTGGTGTGATCCACGAACAAGCCGTGAATCAAGATCACGGGTGGCCCGCTGCCTGCCTCGGCAACTCGGAGCCGCACGCCGCTGGCCGTCACATCGCGGTGTACAGGACCGGCCATCCCAAGCCCCACGCTACCACAAACGCGCCCGGCAGCAGAAAGCGCGAAACTTGCCGGGACGCCATGCCGATCGGGGCTCGTGACACAGGTCATTCCACGCCGCCAAGGCCTTCGCTACGTGCTGGTGCGCCCGCTTGGGCGCGGCGGCACAGCCGAAACCTGGCTGGCGCGACGGGAGGGAGGGCTGTTCGCGGAAGAAGTGTGCATCAAGCGCTCCCTGCGTCACCTCAATCGCGGCGAGCGGCGCGCCCTGCTGGAAGAAGCGCGGCTCCTCGCGCGTATTCGTCACGGCAACGTCGTGCAACTGCTGGACGCGCTGGAAGACGAAGCGGGTGAGGTGTTCCTAGCGTTGGAGTTGGTGCGCGGCGTGGATCTACGGATGTTGTCGCGCGCGCTCGGGCAGCGTGGGCGGGCGCTGCGGCCGTCGGTGGTGGCGGCGATTGGCATGTACTTGTGTCGGGCACTGGCAGCCGCGCAGCGCGCCATTCCTCAGGGCATCGTGCATCGCGACGTGACACCCCACAACGTGCTCGTGTCACACGAAGGTGAGATCAAGCTGGCGGACTTCGGCATTGCGCGCGCTTTCGATCGCGAGCCTTGGACGCATGCCGGTTTGATCAAGGGCAAGACCGGCTTCTTCTCGCCCGAGCAGCTGCGCGGCGACGTTTTGGACGTGCGCTCGGATTTGTTCGCGGTGGGCGTGATTTTGTACGAGCTCTTGCTCGGCCATCGACCGCTGTTCGAGCATGCACGCGATGTGAGCGCGCGCGTCGCTGAGTATTGCGCGGAGCTGACGCGCCTCGGTCCTGCTATCCCCCTCGGCCTGCGGGACGCCGTGGCGTGCCTGCTGGCGGCCGAGCGCTCGGACCGGCCAGCCACCGCAGACGCCGCGGCTCGCCTGCTGTCCGCGTTCACCGACGAGCAGCGCGCCATTGATGAGCTGCGCCAGAACCTACGCGACGTGTGCACGCCTGCCGGGCAGTTATTGAAGTGAGCTTCGCGCCGCGCCCGGCCGGCCAAGACTCGCGCGCGTAACCCGTGCCTGCTTCGGTCGTCAACACACTGACGTGCGGCGCGAGAGCGCACGGGTTACGCGAGTTTCACCAGCGACGCGCGAATACCGACAGTTCGCCGTGAAAGCGTGTGGTTCCATGTGGGCATGGACGACGTATGAGCTCCATGGACATTCTCTCAGAGATGACAGGAAATGTCATATGCGTGATCGCAAACAGCTTCCATGGAGCACTCTGGTTCCATGCGCAAATTTTCGCGCATAAAGTCCTAGGGGCGATCCATTGAATAGAATATATTCGCACGCACTGGAGA
>JBDTYJ010000298.1:0-7045 GCA_040005755.1 Pseudomonadota bacterium | reverse complement strand
CTCCGGGCACTCCCGGCGCGATGGGCGATCCGGGCACTCCCGGCGCGATGGGCGATCCGGGCGCGAAAGGTGATCCGGGTACGCCGGCCTCTATTGGGACCGCGTATACGATTCCAGGCACTGGCGGCGTCTCGATCGGTGGCTACCTCGCGCTCGTGACCGCGAACAACCACGCTTCGCTCAACATCACGTGCAATTACGGATTTGCGGGGGACAATGAGGCGTTCTTCTTTGCGGAGAACCCGTCGGTCACCGCCGGGTCGGTGCTAGTCACCGTGGCCATCGCAGGTCAACCGCTGCTCGCCTTCAACGACCTCGCCTACAACCAGGGGGGCCAAGACCGAGCCTTCGCGACCACTGGGAACCAGGGAACCTGGCCGTGGCAAGGCCTATTCACGGTGAACGAAGGCGGCACACTTACCCGCTGGGACGTCACGGTGACTGGCTCCTCGACGGGCGATTGCCACGCCATCGTTTATGCGAGCGGCGGCGGAACCGCGTTCATCCAGCATCCGTAGCAGCGCCCGGGTTGCCGCAGGCGCAACAGCGAGCGTGCGATCCGAGTGAACACAGCCCCCCGAAGCGCGCTTTCCGCTTCGGGGATCGTTGATTTCAGCGCGCGGCTAGTGGCCGTAGCCGGCAGCGACGATGTTGGCTTGAATGGCGTCGTCGATCGCATCGGGCGGGCTGCCGCTGGTGACGGCTCCTTCGAAAAAGGTGCCCATGCCCCCGGAGCTGCCGTCGCCACCGACTCCCAACTCGACGGCGCCTTGCTTTTTCTGCGGGCTGTAACCGTCCGGACGAGCGCCGTCATATTTGACGGCGAGGGTACCGGCCTGCGCGTCCGCGCCTTTGAGCGTCAGATGATTGCCAGCGGGACCCTTGAGCATCAAAGTGACGTAAAGGCCGACCAAGGCGGTGTTGGTCGTATTCTTGGAGGGAGCCTTCAAAGCGCCCGCAAATACGCCGTTCTCGAGATCGGTTAGCACCCAGGGACCGTTGTCCGCGCCCGGCGACCAGAGCGTGATGGCCCCGAACTCCAACGCTTCCATCGTCGCGTTGCCGTCGTCATTGCCGGTCGTCTCTACGTTCCCGTAGTCGAAGCAGCAGCGATCGTTGTACCGCTTGCCGTCGACGACCATGTACATCGCCTCTGGCTCGTCGCCCTTGGCGAGGCCCTTGGCGGCATTGTTCCGGTACGAATTTCCGGAACCGCCCCCGCCGTCTGGCTCGACGTAGATGCCGTACACAGTGTGGCCGCCGATCTTGATCTTCGCCGCGGCCGCTTTCGTTTCCTTGCCTCCATTCGCCAAGTGCGCGACAGGCGGCGATTTCGGCATGTCATTGCCCATCGGCGACTGATCGTAGATGAGCGAAATGGTGCACGTTGTGCCCATGCAGAATGTGTCTTGCTTGGCCGAATCCGCGAAGCCGCCCGCGCTCAAGACCGAGATGTCTTGGGTGGTGTTATCCGACGCGCGCCTGACCTGGTAGAGCTTGCCGTCGTAGGCGTTGTACAGGGCCCGAGCCGTGCTGTGCGCCGCGACACACGGGGTGTTCGCGGATTGATAGAGGTCGCAAGGGCCAGGGCCACTCCCCGAGCCGCCGCTACCGCTGCTGCCGGCGTTGCCGCTGCTGCCAGCGTTGCCGCTGCTGCCAGCATTGCCACTGCTGCCGGCGCTTCCGGCGCTTCCCGCGTTGCCCGCGCTTGCCCCGGCTCCCGCACTCCCGCCGGAAGGCGCCCCGGCTGTTCCGCTGCCTGTCCCGGAGCCGCCGCCAGTTCCTTGCGATCCGGAAGCAGCCCCGGAGCCCGAGCTGCCGGCCGCGCCGCTCGTCGCGCCTGAGGAGCCTGAGGCGCCTGCGTTGGCCCCTGGCGGGGGTGTCGACGCCGGTGAGCCGGAGGAGCAGGCCGAGAGAGCTGCTGCGGCGGCGGCAGCGAGGGCAAGAGTAACTTGAGAGCGCATGAGGTGTCCTTTCGGTTCAGCGTCGAGACGGCCGAGCGCGGTCGAACCGTCGTCAAGCAGCCGTCTTGTTCGAATCAAAGCGTCAACGGGGTCGGCGGTTCCAGCGGCGCACACGAGTTCATGAGCGACGCGCAGCTGGCAGGCGGCATTGCGCCCTCGGCGTTGTTGATAGGGGAGATATCGGACACCTTGGTCCCGCTGCAGGCGGGAAACCCCTTCACGGTCGTGTTGAACGCGGCCGTCTCATCCCTGATGCAGGTAGAGTATTGGGCAACCGTTCCTACGCATGAGGAAGAGACCGAGTTGAGACACTCGGTGCCGGCCTGCATGGCGCCGCCCGTATGGCAGCTGTCTTCGTAGTGGCTGCAGTTGCTCTGCATCTGCATGTCAGATTGCGGGCTGGTCGACGCCGCCGCTCTGAGCCCCACCCACTTGCAGCGATCCGCGCCGCCGATGAGGCAGCTGAAGTAGGCGTTCGTGTCGTTGCAAAGCTGCATTGCTTCCGTGGGCGTCAGATCTTTCAGATTCTTGGTGCCGTCCAGCGCGGTGACCTTGTCGGCCCCTCCAGCCATGGAGCATTCGCCCCCACCACTTGCTCCGCCGCTACCGGCACTTGCTCCGCCGCTACCGGCACTTGCTCCGCCGCTACCGGCACTTGCCCCGCCGCTACCGGCACTTGCTCCGCCGCTACCGGCACTTGCTCCGCCGCTACCAGCGCTGGCTGCGCTGCTACTGCCGCTGCTGCACCCAGCCGTTGGCAGGGTCAGCACCAATATGAGTGCTGCGCTGCCGGCCAATCCGTTTCGCATTGGGATCTCTCCAGTACCTAGTCTTGAGGAACGTCTATTTAAGTAAGAGTGGCCGCGAGGCAGAGTGTCGGCTCACGCCGGAGGGGTCTCGGCGAATAAATGCCGTAGGCACCACTCGTCTCGGTATCCCAGTGCTGTGCGGGTCTGAAAATGTTACAAAAAAAAGACTGTGAGCCGGCTTCGGCCCGCTCACGAGTTAATGCACCTTACGAGCCTGAGCAGGTGTGGGGATCGCATGCTCGTTGGCGCGTAAAGACCGATCCGGACGCTTGGCGTCGAACCAAGCCGCGCGCGCGACAGCGTGGCTCGTTACACGCGAGGACAAGCAACGAGTTCGGTCATGAGAACGCTCATCGTTTCGGGATACACCACGCTCGGCGGTGTCATTCAGGCTCAGGCATCTGTCGACGCAGGACGATTTGCGCTCGCGCCAATCTCTTGACGGCTGCCAACGCGCTCCTCGGCGAGTGTGCATCGAGCGGATTGGCACGAACGCGCAGCGCGGCTGAAAATGCCGATCCGCGCAAAAATGCGAAAGAACGGCCGTGTTCGGCCGTTTGCGACTTCATCGCTTGTGGCAAGCGACGCTCATCTGGGAGATGTGAAATGCGAAAACTCGGGTTTTTAAAATACTTCGCGTTTGGGTTGCTGGTTCCTGCATGTGGAGGGAGCGACGGTGCCAAGGGCGACACAGGCATGTCGGCGCTGATCGCCGTGAGCAATGAGGCCGCTGGCTCGAACTGTGATCAGGGTGGTCAAAAGGTCGAGTACGGCGCCGATCAGGACGGCAACGGCGAACTCACTGCACGGGAGGTCGAAGGCACCCGGTTCGTGTGCAACGGCGAGGCCGCACAGCTGGGTGCAGCGGGTGCCGGCGAGCCAGGGCCCGAAGGACCCGCTGGGCCCACGGGCGACACGGGCGACACGGGCGACACGGGCGCGGAGGGTCCTGCGGGTGACCCGGGCGAGGCCGGTCCTACTGGCGCAATGGGCGCTGACGGCGCAACCGGACCCGCGGGCATGAATGGCGCTGACGGCGCAACCGGACCCGCGGGCATGAATGGCGCTGACGGTGCAACAGGTCCGGCTGGCGCAACTGGTCCGACTGGCGCAACTGGTCCGACAGGTCCCACCGGTCCGACTGGCGCGACTGGACCGACAGGTCCCACCGGTCCCACCGGTCCGACTGGCGCAACCGGTCCGACTGGCGCGACCGGCGCAACTGCCGCAGCGGGGTTCTCGTCGCTGCTCAAAATGACATCCGAGCCGGACAGCTCGAGTTGCCCGCTGGGAGGCGTCAAGGTCCAGGTGGGCCTCGATAATGGCGACGGCGGCGGCGTCGCGAACGACGGCACCTTGCAACCGGGCGAAGTCGATCAAACCAACTATCTGTGCGGCTCTGGCCCCAAAACCGCGTTCGTCACCAGCACCTCTCATGATGGCAACTTCGGCGGTTTACTGGGCGCCGACGCCGTTTGTCAGGCAAAAGCGACGGCTGCGAATTTGCCCGGCGTCTACAAGGCGTGGCTGAGCGACTCCACTGCTTCACCGAGCACGCGTTTTACTCACCATCCGGATGCGTACGTCATGGTTGATGGCACGCAAATAGCGCCCAACTGGGCCGGGTTGATTGACGGAACCTTGGACCACGATCTGAACATCAACGAGCTCGGCGCGGCCATCCACGTCGATGTTTGGACAGGCACGCATCTCGACGGCACCCTCTACACTGCGGGGATGTGCGACGACTGGACGGTCGGCTCCGGGTCGATCGGCATCTTGGGCGTCAATGACGTCACCGATGGAGGCTGGTCGGAGGTGGCGGGCACCCCGTGCGACAACTCCTTCAATCTGTACTGCTTTCAGCAGTGAGCCCGGGTGGCGAGCGATCCCCGCGCAGGGCGGGTCGCTCGCCACTTCCTTACTGCGTCTGGGTGGGCCCAGGGTCGAGCCCGATGTGCGGGCCGCGGTTCGCCGAGGGCCCGAGCAGCCGGTTGAGCTCGGCCTTTTCCAGCGTTTCACTGCTGAGCAACGCCTTCACGAGCGCGTCGAGTGACGCGCGATGGGCTTCGATCGTTTCCTTGGCGCCCTTCAATGCTTTCATCAGCAGCGCGCGCGCTTCCTCCTCGATGACGTGCACCGTGGCGTCGCTCGTGCTGCTGTCCGACGCCATCTGTTGACCGAGGAACGGGTGTTCGGACTTGTGCTCGTAGTACACCGGACCGATGCGCTCGCTCATGCCGAAGTGCGCGACCATCTTGAACGCGAGCTCCGTGGCGCGCTTTAGGTCGTTTTCCGCTCCAGAAGAGCAAGTGCCGAGCACCACTTCCTCCGCGGCGTACCCGCCCATCAACACGCTGAGTCGTGATTCTAGCTCCGTGCGCGTCAAGATGTGTTTGTCCACGCCAGGCGACTGTTGGGTGACGCCCAAAGCCATTCCGCGCGGAATGATGCTGACGCGCTCGAGCGGCTCGGCGTGCGCGGTGTAATGAGCGAGCGTCGCGTGGCCAGACTCGTGCACGGCAACGCGCTCCTTCTCCTCGGGATCGAGCTTGCTCTCGCGTACATCCCCCAGCACGATGCGATCATAAGCATCCGAGAAATCCTGCGCTTCAATCGCGCTGGCGCCGCGCCGCGTTGCCGACAGCGCAGCCTCATTGGCAAGATTGGCCAAATCAGCTCCCGAGAACCCGGGCGTGTTGTCGGCGACTGAATCCAAGTTCACATCCGAGCCGAGTGGCTTGTCACGGGTGTGCACCGTGAGAATGGCTCGTCGTGCGGCGCGCTCGGGCCTATCCACGAGCACGCGGCGATCGAAGCGACCTGGGCGAAGCAGCGCCGGATCGAGCACATCCGGACGATTGGTTGCGGCGATCACAATCGTCAGATCATTGCGGGTAAAGCCGTCCATTTCCGAGAGCAGCTGATTGAGTGTTTGCTCTCGCTCATCGTTGCCCCCGCCCAGGCCCGCGCCGCGCGAGCGCCCGACCGCGTCAATCTCGTCGATGAACACGATCGAGGGCGAGAGCTTTTTTGCGTCCTCGAACAGGGTGCGTACTCGGGATGCCCCGACGCCCACGAACATCTCGATGAATTCCGAGGCGCTGATGGAAAAGAACGGTACGCCTGCCTCGCCCGCCACGGCGCGCGCGAGCAAGGTCTTACCGGTGCCCGGCGGGCCAACCAACAGGATCCCGCGCGGCACCTTGCCGCCCAGACGCCGAAAGCGCTCCGGCTCCTTCAAGAATTCAGTGACCTCCCCGAGGTCGCGCTTGGCGGCTTGCAGCCCGGCAACATCGTCGAACTTGACCGCGACTTGCGCTTCCTTTTCGTAGCGCCGCGTGCGCCCACGCATCATTGCGGTGAGCGGATTCTTGCTCATCATTCCTTGAGCGCGCCGCGACACCCAGCTCCACGCGGCCAGGATCAGCACCCAGGGCGCAATCGAAAGCAGGATTTGCACGAGGAACGGTTGCTCCTCACTATCCACCTGGATCTTCACGCCGCTCTTTCTCAAAAGCGGCATGAAATCCCGATCTTCTTGGGCGGGCAGGCGGGATGAGTAGCTTTGGATCGATTTGCCGTCGACCTGCTGGGCGCCCTTTAGCTTTCCCGTAACGACCTGACCTTTGATCGTGGCGCTCTGAACGTGACCTTGTTCGACCAACTGGAACAAGTCCGAGTAGCTGATGGTCGGCTCTGCGTGGGCACGGCTGGCCGCAAATTGCGAGTAGCCCAGGAATGCAATGAACGCGACGGGCAAGACCCAGCTACGCCAAGAGGCTCGCGGCGAATCGCCATCTGGTGGCGGAAGAGAGGCGCGGGGGGGGACGTCTGAAGTTGCGATGATGCTGCCGTTCTGTAGAGCGATTGACTGGGGCGCTCGCCTTCGCGAGCTCTTGAGTATGGTCTACCCCTTTTTAGCGCGGGCTCGAAGCCGAGACCGCATACGCACACAAACGCCCCACAGGGAGCACCCCAGCGCAAACTAGCCACGGGCTTTACGATGCGCCGCGCGCGCCACGCCCGCTAAACCAATAACAAGATCGTCAATCGCGGAGCTACGAACGCGCACGACGCAACACGCTTGATGAGTGGGCGCCCGCGCTCCCGCCACGCACCTCGAAACGCGGCCCTGTACCCACGCGCGCCGCCTCAGTTCACAACATAAATAACGCCCAGCCCGAGCGCTGGCACAAAGCCCGAGAGCGTGAAGCGCGCGTTCGCGCCCACGTTCACGCGACGCGCGGCACTGAATAGCCGCAGTGAAGC
>JBDTYJ010000297.1:0-7055 GCA_040005755.1 Pseudomonadota bacterium | reverse complement strand
TGATCTTCTGCGTGGCCGGTGCGTTGTCGATTGCTGGGTGCGGTTCGGCCGGCACCTTTTTTACTGACGGCACGGTTGGAACGGGTGGCCAAGGCATGGGCGCCGTCGCTGGTTCCGCGGGCGCGAACCAAACGCAACCGGAAGCCCCCGCACTGGTCCCACCGGCGGTGCACACGCCCGAGAACTTGGGCGGCGCCGGACCGACACCCAGTCAGGAAAAGGGCGGCGAACCAGGCACGAGCGCCGCCGGCAGCGGCGAGGGCGGCAAAGACGCAGCGGTCGTAGACACGAGCGGCATCCCCGATGGCAGCAGCGTGATGCCGCAGCCGCAGCCTGATCCGCTGAAGTGCGAGCAGGGCTGCGCCGGCGTTGGCACGTGCCAGGGAGGTGTGTGCGTCGTGACGTGTTCCGAAGAGCATCCGTGCACGAGCGGCGTTTCGTGTCCGAAAGGGCTACCTTGCAAGATCCTTTGTCAGGGTGAAAAAGCTTGTCCGAATGGTGTCCAGTGCACTGAAGCGGATAGCTGTGACATCGCCTGTGAAGGCAAGAACAGCTGCGCCGCAGGCGTAACCTGCGCCGGATCGCATTGTTCAGTGGCGTGTTCGGGTCCCCAGGCCTGCCCTAACCAAACCGATTGCACAGCAGCCCAGTGCGACGTCACCTGCTCCGGCGACGACTCTTGCCAATCGCGCATCAACTGCGGAGCGCAGACGAACCAGTGCAACGTGAGCTGCACGGGAGCCGGCAGCTGCCCGAACGCCATCGGTGAAGCAGCGATCCGCAACGTGGAGCTGGCCTGCACGGGATCGCTGAGCTGCGTCTCGCGCGTGGTCTGCAAAGGCGCGAGCTGCGGGGTGCTGTGTGCCCCCGGGGCGTGCCAGAGTGGCGTGTGCTGCACCGCTGACACTTGCTCACTGACCGGCGTTGGGAATGGCTGCTGAGTCCTCAGCTCACAAGCATTGCTCTTTGAAATGACGAATGCCGCGCGCGTCGAGATACGTCGGCGGCACGCACGACGCATTGCCGCCCTTCACGACCGACTTCGTCCCCGTTCGCGTTGCCGCCGGTTGCGGAGGCGTTCGCGCCGAAGGCACTGAAGCAGCCGGTACCGCGAGCGGCATGGGCGCGCCGACCTTGGCGGGGTCTTCTGCGGCGGCGACCTCCCGCGGCGCGAGCGCGGACGCACGCGCTTGCTGAGTCGCGACCGGACTCGAGGCATGCGACTCCGACGGTCTGCCGCCCAGCGCTAGCCAAGCAGTAGCGCCACCAAGGGCCAAGAGCGCAAACAAGCTCGCGAAAATGACCCGTGGTCGCATCGCGCGCAGCCCGCCGAGCGTGGTCGGTTCGATCGAGGTCTCTGGCTTGGCCTCGACATCCGTGGCGTCGGCTTTCCAGTCCGCGTTCGATTCCAGCGCGAGTTCGGAAGCAGCGCTTCGCCGAGCTCGAGCCAAGGATTGCAGAGCGATCTCCTGCTGCTCCTCCAACCACGCGAGACGCTCGCTGCACAGTTCTCGCAAGCATTCGGAGACCCTGGTTTGCCCGCACGAAAGCCCAGTCGCTTCGAGCGCCAGGGCGAATTCACGGGCGCTCGAAAAGCGCTCGTTCGGCGCGCGATTCAGGGCGCGAAGCACCGCTACGTCGACGCTCTCGGGGATGCTGCTCCGCAAGCGGCTAGGAGCTACGAGTGCTCGCTCCAATATCTCTAGCATCGTGGCCGGTGAGTCCGGGTGCGTCGCGCCGAAAAGACGCTTACCGACGAGCGCCTCCCACAACACGATTCCGGCGGCAAACACATCGGTTCGCCGATCCACGGGCTGGTGGCGAAGTTGCTCGGGCGCCATGTAAGGCAACTTGCCGGCGAGGGCGCCGATGTCGGTTTTTATGGCTTGCGTGAGCGTTTTGGCGATCCCAAAGTCCAAAACTCGCGCGTAGCCGTCGCTTCCAACCAGCACGTTTTGTGGGGAAAAATCGCGATGCACGAGCGCCAGCGGAACGTCGTTTTCGTCGCGTGCTTCGTGCGCCACGTGCAGGCCATGGAGCGCGGAGGTCACGATACTCAGCGCGACATCGACCGGCAACGCCGCGCCTCGGCGCGCCGCCGCCTCGACTAGGCCGGCCAACGTTTCGCCATGGATGAACTCCATCACCAGGAGCAACTCGTCGTGCCGCGATACGACATCGAGCGCTTGCACGACATTCGGATGCTGAATGCGCGCTCCGAGCAGCACCTCCTGCTCGAAGCGCGCCACCAGCGAGACATCGCGAGCAAGCTCCGGGCGCATCCGTTTGATCGCAACGACGCGCGAGAAGCCGCCACTACCCAGTAAAAATCCTAGATGAACGGAAGCCATTCCTCCCGCGCAGATCTGCTGGCAGATGGCATAGCGGCCCAACCGTTCGCAGCCTCCTCTGGGAAATACCGGCCCTACCCGTTCAGAGTGTGCCCGAGGCTGCCAATCCACGGCGCCCGGGGTGTCTCGGATTGAGGTACGAGTGCGAGGATCAGCCATAACGGCGCCGCTGGGACGCTCCATCTCTATCTGACATCCTTGCTCGCGCACAACAAGTCCGCGTTTCTTGGGCGGTCGGGTTTTCGCCTTATCCTGGCTGCCCCGGCGCGCCGGCTGGAGCCGCCCGCGTGTGCTAACATGCGCAATGCCCATGCCTGACGTCACGCAAGTCAGGGGCCCGATCCGGACTGCGCGCTATCGTCAAGTTCGAATCACGGTGATTCAGGGCCCAGATCGCGGCCGTAGCATCGATGTTGCCGGACGCGAGATCCGGATCGGTACTGAGGTCGAAAATGACTTCGTGCTCAATGATGAGGCCGTCTCCCGGGTGCACTGCGCGCTCGAGCCAACCGCGCTCGGCCTGCGCGTGCGAGACGAGGGATCGACCAACGGCGTGTGGTTCGCCGGGACGCGCATCTTCGACGCGCTGATCTCTTCGTCTTCTGTGGTGCTGAAGCTCGGTGACACCGAGCTCCGCATCGTTCCCCTGGATGTCACGGTAGAGCGACAGCTGCTCGAGCTCGACCGCTTCGGGCAAATGATCGGTCGAAGCCAGCGCATCCGTGAGCTATTTGCCGACCTACAGCGAATCGCCAGTGTCGACGTGAGCGTGCTCATCGAAGGCGAAACCGGCACCGGCAAAGAGCTCGTCGCTGAAGCCATTCACGACCACAGCGCGCGCGCCGGCAAGCCGTTCGTGGTGTTCGACTGTGGCGCCGTCGCCCCGACTCTCGCCGAGAGTGAGCTGTTCGGTCACGTACGCGGTGCATTCACGGGAGCAGTGGAATCTCGCGCCGGGGTGTTCGAACAGGCGGACGGTGGTACGATCTTCTTGGATGAGCTCGGCGAGCTTCCTCGCGAGCTTCAGCCCAAGCTGCTTCGGGTGCTGGAAAAGCGTGAAGTGCGCCGGCTCGGTTCGGCAAAAGCCATTCCCGTCGACGTGCGGCTGGTAGCGGCGACCAACCGTAACCTCGCGGCCGAGGTGCAACGCGGCACCTTCCGAGACGACTTGTTCTTTCGTATCGCGTGCGCCCAAATCTCCGTCCCCGCCTTGCGCGCGCGCATGGATGATTTGCCCTTGCTCGTCGAGCATTTCATGCGTCACCACGACCCGTCCGCGTCTGTCGATTCGATTCCCAAGCTCGTCTGGGACATGTTCCGGGCTCATCGTTGGCCCGGCAACGTGCGCGAGTTGAAGAACGCCGTTCAGCGCTTGCTGCTCACGCCCGATCGACCGTTCGCCGAGTGGCCTGGTGCCAGCGTACCGATGAACGAGCCTGCCGTGTGCCAACACGTGATCTCGCTGCGCGAAGCGCGCCAAAACGCGATTGACTCGTTCGAAAAGAGCTACCTCAAATTCGTCTTGCACAAGGCTGAGGGCAACATCACGCGGGCCGCCGCCTCCGTCGAGATTTCGCGGCAGATGTTTCACAAGCTGCTGCGCAAGCACGCCATCGACTAGCACTCGATCAGGACGCACCCACGTCGCGCCGCAGCGGCTATTGCACCCAGGGCGGACCGCATCGACGCTCGGGCCTGGCGCGCGACGCTGCGCGCGCACCGAGAGAGAGGAGCGGGCGGCTGAACCGCTTCGCGCGCGACGAGCGTGCCATTTCAGCGCTGAACACGCCACAGGGTTGCAGCCTGGTCCGTTCAGTCGAAGTGTTTCGGCGCCATGGTTCGCGTGCCTCGTTTCTCCCCTGTGCTGGTCAGGGTGCTCGCTGCGTCCCTGCTCGCGATTGCGCTATTCGTTGCTTTGGTGGCCTCGAATGCGCGGGCGTTTGCCGCGCCGTTTGGCGGTTCGGGGCCCGCGACCTCGAAGGCAGAAGGCAGCGCGGCGGGCGCTATCAGCGCTACGGCTGGCGCGAACGACGAGAGAATCGCGCCCGATTCACCGCGCGCGTCGCTCACGGATTTCAATCGACTGACGCGCGTTGGCGACTACGGCAGAGCCGCACGCTACCTCGATCTGTCGTCGGTCGAGCAGAGCGACGGCCCCCTGCTGGCCAAGCACTTGCGTGAAGTGCTCGACCGTCACCTGTGGATCGACGTCGAGAAACTATCACCCAATTCGCACGGCAATGAGGACGACGGCCTCGGACCGGATCGCGAAGAGCTTGGCAACGTGCCGGGCGCAACGGGCAAACCAGAGCCCGTCATAATGGTGCGACGAGTGGACCGCGCCGGTGCGCGCTGGGTGTTCGCGGCAAGCTCGGTGGCGCACATCGAAGACTGGTATTCCCACCTCGAGAATCGCTGGCTGCTGGAGCGGCTGCCCAAGTGGGCGTTGAGCTTCGGACCGCATGAGCTCAGGTGGTGGCAGTGGCTGGCACTGGCGCCGCTTTTGACCGCGGGTTGGGTCTTGGGCTTCGTCGTCACGCGCGTTTCACGATTGCTGATCGTGCACGTGATGCCCAAGCACAGCGCGGAAACGGTCCGCAAGCTGCGCGGCCCGGCCACGCTCGCGTGGATGGTTGGCAGCTGCTACGCCCTGCTGCCGTGGCTCGGCTTGTACGAACCAGCCGGCGCTTACGTGCGCCGTTGGTTCTCCGCTCTGTTGCTCGTGGCGTTGTTCTGGGCGCTTTGGAAAGCGGTCGAGCTCTCGCAACATAGTTGGGGCTCGACGCACTGGGCTCGCAGCTCCCTGACTGCAGCTTCGCTCCTGAATCTGGCCGCGCGGCTCGGAAAGTTCGTGGTCGCTGCGTTTGCATTCGTGGCCGTGCTGGCAGAGCTCGGCTACCCCGTTACCAGCCTCATCACCGGGCTCGGCATCGGCGGTGTCGCGCTAGCGCTAGCAGCACAGAAAACGGTCGAAAATCTATTCGGCGCGTTCTCGCTCGCGATCGACCAACCGTTCCGCGAAGGCGACGTGATTCAACTCGATGGCATTTCCGGCACCGTGGAGGTCATTGGCCTGCGCTCCACGCGCATCCGCACCGTCGACCGCACGCTGATTAGCATTCCGAACGGCAAGCTTGCGGAAATGCGTGTCGAGACGATCAGCGCGCGCGATCAGATCCGCTTTTATTGCCTATTTGGCGTCGTGCACTCCGCAGCGAGCCAGATGACGAAGCTCCTGCGCGGCATCGAAGACGCGCTGCGTGACGCCCCGTACGCGGTCAAGGACAGCATCAGCGTGCGCTTCGTGGGGCTCAGTGATTCGGCGCTGAACATCGAGGTCTCGGCCATGCTAGCCACGACGAACTACGCGCAATTCATGGACGTGCGCCAAAGCCTGCTGCTCAGCATGCTGGCCGTGATCGACGACGCGGGCAGCGCGCTTTCAAACCCCGTACGTAGCATCGAGCTCGGGGACGACGCCCGGGCCGCGTTGGCCAAGTGGCAGCCCCCGCCGCGCTAGCCGGACGCTCTCGCGACGTGCAGTAAAATTTTGCTTCACTGCGCAGCGCTGACCACGCGCAGGCTCACCATATCCAACTGTGAGCCGGCTCCCGGGAATTTGCCCCAAACGCTCACTTCATAGCGACCGGGGCGGCCGGCTGTGCCGAGCGGCACGTCGATTCGGAAATGCTTGCCGTTCAGCTCGACCGGCTTTTTGGTCACGAAGCCCTTCGGGAAATACAACTCCGTCGGTGAAGGCACCGTGTAGGTGTAGGTGCTGTTCAGGTACGCAGCGCTGAGCGGTTGTGGGAGATCAATGCGACCGACACCGACGCCGCCGAACGCGACATTCCCCTTCACGTCCCCCTCAATGTGCAGCATTGCGCCGGCACGTGCCGCCTTCGGCAGCGAGGCATAGTCGCCCAAATCATCCACGAACTCCTGCGACAGACACGCGAGATCCACAACCACCGGTTTGGCGACACCGATACCCAAAGCGGTGTGGCTCGGCTTGAGGATGTTTTTACGATGGCCGTCGCGGGGCGGCTTCTCATCCATGAATGCGCGCTCCACGCGCTCCAACTGCGCGGCGCTGAAATGCGGCGCCGCCTCCAGCTTGCGTGTTTTGCCGTCCGCCAAACAACCCGCGTTTTCCTGCACGAAATCCGTACCGCCGGCGTCCGAGTAGCGCTCTTCGGGCACGGAGCCGTCGCTACCCCAATGCGCGGTGTAGCCCGCGCGGGCCATGTCCTCGGCATGGCGCTGCCCCGCCCGCGTCGCGGCTTGGTCCAAAATCACGGGCCCGAGCCCGGCTGCAGCGCGATCGCGATTGACCAACGCGAGCACGTAGCTTCGCGCTTGCTCGAGGTTCAGCGGGCCCTTGGGCGCTGGCACGGGCGGCGGCGCGGAGCGCGAGCTTGCGCCCGGCGTTGCGGCGCAAGCCGCGAACGCAAACAGCAAGCACCACGCGAACCCCGAACCGCTACGCCACGAACCACGCATTCGGCAAGCGTATCACCGCGCGGCGCCCCCGCACGTGCGCGCCGCGGCTCAGAAAGTGCCGCTCAAGCCGGCGGACTGATAACCAATCCAAGGCTCCACCTGCGCGGTTGCCTCAGTCGAGCTGTGCTTGCCCGAAAGCACGAGCAAAGTGATCCCGGTCGCCGCGCCGATACCGCCCACCACGAAGCTGGTGAACGCGAG
>JBDTYJ010000296.1:0-7142 GCA_040005755.1 Pseudomonadota bacterium | reverse complement strand
CCAGTGCGCATAGGTGAACGGTCCTGACTCGAGCTGCCAGGTCACCGTCGCTTCGAACGGCACAAGCATTCCCGAGACTTCCCGCCAGTCCCCGTACGTTCCACCCCAGGGTCGGAGCCCCTGTTTGTCCATAAACCGCTCCGCGTTCATGCCAACGGGCAAGCCGTCCGTGCCGAATTCGAACGTGCCCGAGACTTGGCGCTCACCGAAGCGCAGGGTCGCGGTTGCGTGGCGCGCGTCGATTGCAGACCAGGTGACGTAGCGCGCGTCGAAAAGAGCCGTCGGATACCACACCATCTCGGCGAGCAAACGAAGGGCTGAGCCTTGATCGAGCTCGGGGCCGTGCGCGTCCGCGATGGTCACGGTCGAGTCGAGCAGCACACGCATACTCCCCTCGCCCTTCGCGGCCATGTCTCGGGCATCTACCCACACACCAGGAAACATTTGGATGCGTGCGCTCCAAACGAAACCAGGCGGATCGGAGGTGAAGAGCTGTGTCCCCTGAATCGGCAGCGGCTTCGAGGAGGAGCTCATGCAGAATGTGCCGACGTGGCGCAATTTCAGCGTGCGCACCGGCGGTCCATCGCCAAGCGCGAGCTTTCGGTACCGGGCAACAGGTGACGGGAGCTCGGCAATCGCCGGGCGAGGCGTGTGCGACGCCTTCACGGCGATTAGAGCGCGCATTTCCTGCGCAACATGCCCCTGCCAGCGCAACTGATTCACGTTGGCGACAACGCCGGCCGCGCCAATCATCGTTAACAAGCTCATGAGCACTAACCAACCCATCGTGTTTAGGCAGTGCATGAAGCGCGCCGCCCCCATTGAGCGAGCGTCCCCGCCAAACCGCCTCACAAGGCAGCTAGACGCGAGCCCACGAAGTGGCTTGGGCTAGTGGCACAAACGAGCGAACGAGCCGCCGTACGTCTCCACACCCGACACCACCGGGTTCGCCAGCTCGATAACGTATTCAGGGCCGCGAAGGAGTGCCATCGCGCCGATGCGCGCGCTATTCTTGGGCCTTGGTCCAGACTTCGAAAGACTGAAACGCAGCGCCGCCGCGTTCATCGTTCACTGTGAGCCAGACCGTGGTGGGGACGTCGCTGTGCGGAGGGGGACGAAAGTAAGAGCCGTGATCGGCAATGAAGCCGGTGCTGCGATCGTTCACCAGCTCCGTCGCTTCTTGAAATGAGCCCGCGCTGGCGTAAAAATTCGCCCACAGGATTTCGTTTGCGCCCACGCTCGGCAAGCGCTCGGCGCTCGCCGGGTCAACGTCTGGCGCGATCAGAATTTTGACGCACTCAGAGGCGGCTTTGCAGGCGGGCAGCACTGGAGCGCAGGTGCCTTGGCCGCCGCAGCGCTCGTCGAAGCCGGCCTGCGCTGGATCAACTAGGCCAGCGCAATCCTCATCGCTTTGACACGCGCGCGTATCGAGCGCCGTTTGTCCCAGGTGCACGCCGCTGAGCACGGGGTTCTGATTGACGGCGCCCTTGTACGTATACAGCGTGCTGAACCCGGTCACGAAATCCTTGCGCCCGAGCGCTGCGCCGGTTTCGGGATCCACGCACGAAAGCGGTACGCCATCAGTTGCGTCCGGAAGTGGCCGAAGCTCACCAGCACAAACTGCGAAAAACGCGAACGAAACGCCGAAATGAACCGGATCACCGGCTTGTTCTGGCGCGGCGCTGAGAATGTCCTCAGGCACGGCCAGGTCATAGTGCGTGCCGGTGCCGAACACGCTGGGCGGCAGACTCGAAGCCGGCGTCGCGACCGCCCGCGGGCTGAGCCGCTTGCCGAGCTCACGTAGGATGGGCAAGCAGCCGAAATATTGGCGCGTGGGTGGGTTGTGACAACCGGCGAGCCACGCCACTTGTAGGGGCCGAGCAGGCACACCGTGGGCGCTTCCTGATGCGCCGTCCGCGATCACTAAGTCCAGCGCCGTCGTTTGCCCGGGAGTGCCGGAGGCCGGTTCTGGTCGCACCGCGAGCACGCGCAAGGTGTCGACTCGAGATTGTGGCTCGAAATCGTTCGAGCAGGCGCCGAGCGCAACGGCGAACGCGAGTAGCGCGACGGCTGTGCGCCATAATGAGCGCGCTTGCAACGAGCTCACAGCTCCCCCCGTACGCCCAAGCTGGGTATGATGGGCAGACTCGCGCTCTGCGGCTGACTCTGCGAAAAATCGTAGTTCGACTGCAGAAAATCGGGATTTTTGCGATTGTACGCGTTGATCAAATCCAGGTACACGCTGAGGGTCCAGCTGGCGAACGTGAAGCGCTTGTCAACGCGCACATCCAACTGGTGAAAGGCCGGCAAGCGCGCGCTATCAAGTGGCCCCTGCACACAAACGTACGAGGTACCGGTGCTACTGAACAATGACGAGCGGCACGGGGTGTACAGGTTGCCGGTCACGTAGCGAAAGCGCATCCCGAGCTCCCAACCGCGACCGAGGCGATAACTGCCAAGCGCCGTCAGAATGTGCGTTTGGTCCAATTCGAATAGGCGTGACGGTTGCCCGGGCAGCCAGGTGCGCTCTGAGCGCGACAAGGTATAGGAGACCCAACCAAAGAAGTGTTCGTCCGCCGCGTACCGGAGCATGACCTCACTGCCAATGATGCGGCCCTTACCGTAATTGTTGTAGTCGACCACGCCGTGCGCGTTCGGCTGCGCCGAGATCAGGTTGTCGAGCAAGTTGTAAAACCCTTCCACCGAGAGCTTCACTTGCGCGCTGAGCTCCTGCTCCACACCGAGGGAATTCTGAAAGGAGCGCTGCGAGCGCAGTTCGGTGTTCGGGTTCTTCAGCACCATCGCGACCAAATCCGGAGCTTGCTGAAACAAGCCAGTGCCCGCCTTCAGCACGGTGCTGAGGCTGCCCGGGACCAAGGTGTAGCGCGCGACCATGCGCGGACTCACGTCCAAGCGCTCGATTTCAAAGGTATAATCGGCGCGGACGCCGTTCACCAGCTGCCAGCGAGGCGTCGGGTGCAGCTCCATTTCCGCGAACAGCGCTGGGTTCAAGAACAGCGCGCTGCGGTCGAAACGCCGACTGGGCAGCGTGACCGACATGCCGATGTCCGGCGCATCGATGCCCGGAGTGTCGGGAAACGCTCCGTACGCGCGATACGGCGCAGCCATCGCGTCCCAACCGGTGCGTAGCGTGGCCCCGCGCCACAGCTTCAACGCGAACTCGCCGCGCGTGACCACGCTCTCCGCCAACAGGTCGATATCGCTCGAGCTGAGCGCGAAGCGCTGGTGAGCGCGCGCTGCACTCACGGTCATGTCGAGCTTCACGTCTGGGGACAGGCGCGCTTTATAAATCACGCCCACGCCCCAGGTGGAGTTCAGCGTATCGAGCTTGCCGCCCGTGGCCGAATTCTTATTGATCAACGCGAAGCGATCATCAAACCCGAGTAACCCGATGCGCACGTAGCTGTCGGGCGTGGGCCGCCGGTCGAAAAGCAGTTGGTAATCGTAGTAGACCGGCGCTGCTGTGATGTACGTGTCCCGTTGGTTGAGCACGGGACCCAGCCAGGCGTCGATGTGACTGCGTCGAAAGCCGCCGATGAAGTTCCAGCCCTTGAGCCCAGGCACCGGGCCTTCGGCCATGATCCGTGCGTCAATCAGGTCGATTTGCGCCAAACCGTGGTAGCGCCCGTCCGCGCGCGTTTCACGCAAATGCGCGTCGACCACTCCGGCCAGAGCGCGCCCATAGCGAACGCTGAAGTTGCCGGGATAGAAATTGACTTCGTCCAGCATCTCCGTGGGAACCACGCTGGAAAGCCCGCCAAAGTGATACACATTCGGGATCCAAAGGCCGTCCACGAACACCGGCGTGGTTTGGTCCGCATTGCCGCGCACGACCAGCAAGCCGGAAAGCGCCGGCGCGCGCGACACGCCGGGCATGTTCTCAATGGCCCGCAGCGCGTCGCCCGAGGTGCCCGGGCTCATCGAAAGCTCGCGCCGCGAGACGGCGTGGCGCGTGACCTCGCGCGTCGGCCTTGTGCCTTGCACGATGATGGTGGTGCTGCCCGCGTTGAGTGGAACCAAGCCGTAGTGGAGTTCGCTGTCTTCACCCGGAGCGATCTGCTCGGTGGCGGTGAAGGAGTCGAAGCCCGCCGCCTCGATCGAAACGCGGTACGCGCCTGCCTCCAGCGACCCGCTGTCGAAGCGACCGTCCGCGTCGGTCAGGCGCTCGGCGAGCACGGCTTCACCACGCAGCAAGCGCAGCCGCGCTCCCGCAAGCGGGCTCTTACTGCCCGCGACAGTGACGCGCCCAAAGAGCCGGCTCGCGCGTTTCGCTGCGCTCGTTTCAGTGGCTTGCGGCGGCGCCTGAAAGTGGAACGCATAGCGGTACAAAATTCGGGATTTTACTGGCTGATCCGCGCGCCGCGCCGGCCGAAAGACAAAATGCAGGGCCGCGTTTTGAGCCGCTTCGTCGAAGCCGTGACCTGCAGGCTCCGTGACTGCCGCGCTGGTCACGAGGCCAGCCGCGTCGATATCCAGCGTTAGCACCACGCTGGCTTCCAAGTGCTCCGCGGCCGCCGCAGGCGGGTACGGTGCCGGCTCGAAATGCGTGAGCTCAGGCGGCGTGATTGCTGGGCGCGCGGAGTCCGCCGACTCAGCCGCCGTCTCGCTCTGCGCGTTGGCGCGCGCGGAAAGTGCGCACACACCGCCGCACACAACCAACACCGACGCCCATTGCCCAAACCGCATCCGACGCATCCCGCACCCAGCCCGCCCGGGACCGCCCCGCGCCAGCGCACCTTACAGCACGCGCGGGCGGTTTGGGTAGCGTAGTTGGAGGCGGCAGCTTCTCCTCGCCGACAGCGGGAGGACGGGCAGCCCCGCCTCCGGAGCCGCGGCTAGCGCAGAACGCTTGCCGCGCGTCGACTAGAACAGCAACATGGCGCGCAGCCGTACGCTCGTCATGGTGTTGTCCCACGGGGTTTTACCACCCTGGGCCAGGTGCGCCTTGGCATAGGCGCCCACGAGCTTGAGGTACAGCTGCTTCATGACCACGTACTGGATGGCGCCGAAGGGCTGCAAGTGCGAGAAAGTACCGGCCTGCTGATCGGTCTCTTGGTTGTAGTTCACACCGCCGCCGGCAACGAGCGCTTCCATGATGCGCACGTTCGCGAACCCACCCACGTCTAGATCGGTCACGCTGCCAGCGGTGTCGAAGTCACCGCGCGTGGCATTGGGGTCGGTGCTGTTGGTCGGCCCGTAGTGCTCAATTTGCCCGTAGGCGAAGTTGGCACCGAACTCGAAGTTGGGGTCGAACACGAATTGCGCTGCAGCCACGGCACCCTTCACGGTGCGGCTTTCCTTGGACTTGTCGTCGTACGAAAATTGGCGGCGGAAATCGGCCGCGGCCTTGAGCTTGAACCAGCCCAAATCAAACACGCCGGCGGGCCTCACGCCCACGGTCTCCAGCGCGTTCTTCTTGTCGAACCCGTACTGACCGAGCACCTCGAAGCGCAGGTTGTCCGTCGGGTAAAAGTGGACCGCCAGGTTCGATAAGCTGTCTTGGCGGTAAACGATATTCGAGGCGCCGCCGAGCTCGAACACGTCCGGAGCAGCGCGGACGGTGTCCGTCGCGCCGTACCGCTCGAGCGTGTTTACGTCCATACCCATGCCGAAGTGATAGACCTCGAACGCCTCGAAACGGCCGAGCTGCACATTCCAGCTCTTCCACTTCCCCGCGCGCACCCAAAGGTCGTCGATATCGACGGTGTTCGGTTGGGCGACGGTTTGGTCCTTGTTGGCGACCAACTCCGACTGCCCCTGGAGGTACCATTCACCGTCGGAGAACGTGGGCGTGACGCGCAGCACACCGCGCCCCTGCGATAGCAAGTGTTTGTCCTTCGGCTGGCCGTTGCCACGCACGACCGACGAGTAGCCGGTGTCGAGCCATAGGCTGCCCGATACGCCGATGCCGGTCTTCGGATAATACGGCCAGGGCATGCCGTGCATGCTGGCACTGAGCCAGAGCGAGCCGCCGGTGATGCCGCGGGTTTGCCATTCCGGGTACGCCGTCGGGGGCAACCGCTCCACCGGGCCGACCGGCGGCGGTTCTTCTGGTTCGGTAGGCTTCGGGGGCACGAGCGATTCATGGGCCTCGCCCTTCGCCCCCTCAGTGGGCTTCGAAGACGGCGACGGCGCATCCGGATCGTCGTCGTCGTCTTTCGCGGTTGGCTTGGCCTTGCCGGGGCCAGCGTCGTCTTCTTGTGCCCGAACGGGAGCGGCCCAGAGGAGCGGTAGAGCGGAGAGGAGGCACAAAGCCCAGGCGCGTGACGTCATCGGATGAGTCCCATTATTTCAATCGTTCGGCGTACTGTTACGAGCGTTATTGGACGGTGAAGGTATCCGTGAGCGTGAGCTTATCCGAGCTCGGCCCGACCATCACCTGCACAGCGCCCGCGTCGATCTTCCACGCGCTCGAGGCCGTGTCCCAGTAATTCAAATCCGAGACGCGCACCGGGATCGGGACGCGAGCAGTCATGCCGGCCGGAATCGTGGCTCGTGTGAAGCCCTTGAGCTCCTTGTAGCCCGCCCCGCGCGTGGGAACGGTGGAGCCGGGCCAAGAGGCAAACAGGAACACCGTCTCATCGCCGTCCATCGTGCCGGTGTTCTTCACGTCGACCGTGACGGTGACGACGCCGCCTTTGGTGACCGTCATGCACGGCACCTGAAGATTGCTGTACTCGAACGTCGAATACCCGAGGCCATGCCCGAACGCGTACAACGGTGTCTTCTTCTGGTTATCGAACCAACGATAGCCGAGGTAGTACGACATTTGTGTCGTGTTGCCGTTGCCGTTGAACGGAGGCTCATCTGCGAGCGACGCGGGCCAGGTCACCGGCAATTTGCCGCTGAAGTTGGCTTTGCCGAACAGCAGCGAGCCGAGCGCCGCGCCCCCCGATTGGCCCGGGTACCAGGCCATGACGATCGCAGGAACCGAGGCCCCAAAGGAGGACAGGTCGATGACACTACCGCCCTCGAGCACGACGACCATCGGTTTGCCGAGCGCGGCGATCGCCTTGATATAACTGTTTTGAGTAGGCATCGGCTTCTTGCCGTCGAGCGCCAAGCTGGCGCCGCGATCCGAGTCTTCCGGCGTGATCGTGTACTCCTCGCCCTCGTCCTCG
>JBDTYJ010000295.1:0-7143 GCA_040005755.1 Pseudomonadota bacterium | reverse complement strand
ACCGGCAAAGTCACCGACGTGCGCACGCTCGCCGCGGTTTGAGTTAAGGAATTATTAGATCATGGCAAGCTTCAGCAAAATCACCTCGCACGCTGTCGTCATCCCGTCGGAAAACATCGATACGGATCAGATCATTCCGGCGCGCTTTCTGAAGGTGCTGGATAAGGACGGCCTCGGTAAGAGCCTGTTCTGTGACTGGCGCTACAACGCGGATGGCTCGGACAAGGCGGATTTTCCGCTCAACTTCCCGGCTTCACAGGGCGCGCAAATCCTGCTCGCCGGCGACAACTTTGGCTGCGGCTCCTCGCGCGAGCACGCGCCGTGGGCGCTCGTTGGCTGGGGTTTCCGCGTGGTCATCTCGACCTCCTTCGCGGACATCTTCAAGGGTAACTCACTGAAGAATGGGCTCTTGCCCGTGGTGGTGAGCCAAGAAGTTTACCAGAAGCTGCTCGCCGCACAGAAGGCAGACCCGAAAGCGCAAATCACGGTCGACCTGACCCAGAAGCTCGTCACGTTGCCGGACGGCAGCACGGCCAGCTTCCCGGTCGATTCTTTCGCGCAGCATTGCTTGCTGAACGGCATCGACCAACTTGGCTACATCCTGTCGTTCGACGACAAAATTAAAGGCTACGAGTCGGCCCACACCTACGCAAATTGACTCTTCCCATTCTTTCGAAACGGATACCGCGCAGATGAACCCAAATCCTCCAGTCGAAGACGAGTCCCCTCTCGTTGAGATCTACGATACGACCTTGCGCGACGGAACGCAGCGCGAAGGCATTTCGTACACGCTGGAGGACAAACTGCGTATCGCCGAGCACTTGGATGCGTTCGGCGTCACGTTCATCGAAGGCGGCTGGCCCGGGTCGAACCCGAAGGATGAAGAGTTCTTCGCGCGCGCTCGCGATCAGGCCTGGAAAACCGCCAAAATCGTGGCTTTCGGCGCCACCCGGCGCGCCGGTCTTGCGCCCGGCGACGACCCGAGCATGCGCGCTCTGATCGCCGCGGGCACGGAGGTGTGCACCATCTTCGGCAAATCCTCACCCTTCCAGGTGACGGAGGTGCTGCGCACCACGCTGGATGAAAATCTGCGCATGATCGAGGACTCGGTCGCGTTCTTGCGCAGCGAGAAGAAGCGCGTCGTGTACGACGCGGAGCACTTCTTCGACGGCTATCGCTTGGATGCGGCGTACGCGGTGGAGACACTGCGCGCCGCCATCCGCGGCGGCGCCGAAGTGGTCACGCTGTGCGAAACCAACGGCGGCAACATGCCCTGGGACGTCGAGCGCATCGTGACCGAGGTTCTGCGCTTGGTGAAGCACAAGCTCGGCGTGCACGCCCATGATGACACCGGCTGCGGCGTAGCCAACACCTTGGCCGCAGTGCGGGCCGGTGCGCGACACGTGCAAGGCACCATCAACGGCTACGGCGAACGCTGCGGCAACGCGAACTTGTCCGTCATCATCCCGAACCTCGAGCTGAAGCTCGGCCTACGCGCGCTGCCAGCAGGCAAATTGGCTGGAATCAGCGAACTGTCGCATTTCGTGGCAGAGGTCGCAAACCTAGCGCCTGACGCGCACATGGCTTACGTCGGCAAGAGTGCCTTTGCGCACAAGGGCGGCGTACACGTCGCGGCACTGCGGCGCAATGCGGGTTCTTATCAGCACGTCGCACCGGAGCTCGTCGGAAACAGCATGCGTGTCGTGGTGAGCGAGCTTTCGGGACGAGGCAACGTGCTCGCCAAGGCGGAGGAGCTCGGTGTTGAAGTCAGCGCCGGTACGGAGGTCGAAGCCCTGCGCGAAATCAAGGAAGCCGAAGCGCGCGGTTTGTCCTACGAAGGCGCCGAAGCCAGCATCGCGCTTCTGCTGCAACGCAAAGCACAGGATTACGTGCCTCTGTTTCAGGTCATCGACTACCAAGTGCAGGTCGGAAAGCGTCGCGGCACCGAAACGTTCGCTGAAGCGGTGGTCAAGGTGCAAGTCGGCAAGAACACGCTGCACACCGCGGGCGAAGGCAATGGCCCCGTGAGCGCGCTCGCAGGCGCTCTGCGCAAAGCGCTCGCCCCCTCCTACCCTGCGGTGAACGAGATCCATCTGGCGGACTACAAAGTGCGCATCCTGGACGGCACGGAGGGCACGGAAGCCATCACGCGCGTGTTGATCGACAGTCAAGATGCGCACCGCGCCTGGAGCACCGTGGGCGCTTCGCCGAACATCATCGAAGCCTCCATGCACGCGTTGGTGGACTCGATCGAGTACGGCCTAATCCAAGGTCGCGCAGTGCTGCCAGATGGCCAATCGGTAAGCCGCCCCGCGCGTGCCGGGAGCGCTGGCGCGCCGACCAAAACCGCAGTCGAAGCTTAAACCGCGTTGCCATCAACCACGCCCGGCACAGCGTTTGCTGTAACGGGCTGCAATGCTCGCCCCCACGCTGATTCTCGCGTTTTCTGGCCTCGGGTTGCCGGCTGAGCTCGGCACAGTGTCTTCGGATAACCACACTGAGGAGCCCGCGACGATGTTTCGGCGCGCGGCACCGAGGCCTGAGTTCGATCGCCAATTCACGCTCGAGGCACGCCTCGGCGTGGCCACACCAACCGGGCTCGCAGGCGTCGCGGCTGAATTCTCGTTCATCCCGCAGTTTGGCGTCGGCTGTGGGGTGGGCAGCAACGTGTACGACGCCGAATACGCGTGCTGGCTACGTGCGCGGCCGGTGATTGGCGTGCATCGTGCGCTCACGCTATCGAGCGGCTTCAGCACCGCCGCCTTTACTCAAACCGAGGCCACGCAGGCTGGCGTGCTCGGCATTTTCACGGCAGCCTTCGCCTCCATGCGCGAGGGCCCGGGCCCGGACGAACGCAGCTACGCGCGAGCGTATTGGCTGAACACTGACCTCGGCTACGAAACACGGCGCGCTGCGTTCGTGTTTCGCGTGTTCGGTGGAATCGCGGCCTTGATGAATCCGAGCGACGGCGTCGTGCAGCAGCGCAGCTCTCCAGACGCCCTCCCCGCGAACGCACCGCTTAGCGCAATGGCGTACGCCGGCGTGGGCCTGGGGCTCGCTGAGTGACCGTGAGACTAGTGAGGTGCGTTGCCTGAAGGGAGGAGGTGTGCGCCCCTCCGAGCGCCCACCCTCTCCGACTCTGGCGCGATTCGACTACTGAGGCGTACCCGCGTTGATCCAGCTGGCGAGCAGCGCGAGATCTGTGGCGGCGAGTGGCGGCTCGCCAAGTGGCATTTGTTTGGCGCTGAAGCAGCCGCCGTCTTCGGCCGCGCCCATGATTTTGTCGACGAGGTAAGTCCGATGAAGACATCGAATCACGAGCAGCTGCGCCTGAATTTCCCCCGACCGACGCGGGCGATAAAGGGCACGAGTGTTTGCGTGAAGCGTGTTGGAACGTGACGCGTCAGAAGCTAAAAAATTACCCTAAGCCGCCAAGAAAAGCCGCAATTTCGAGCCCTTTTCGGCGCGGGGATTGTCCTCCGCTCGCTGACGTGGAATCTGTCCGGCCCGCCCCAGGTTCCGGGGCTCGATCGCTAGCCAAACAGAGAGTGATGCACCGATGAAAGCTAAAATCGTACTTCTTCCCGGTGATGGCGTAGGGCCCGAGGTGACGGGTCAAGCGCGCGCGGTGCTCGAGGCCGTTGCCAAACGCGGAGGTCATGAGTTCGCCTTCGAGACGCAGCTGATTGGCGGCATCGCGATCGACGAGACAGGCAACCCGTTGCCACCGGCCACGCTTGCCGCGTGCAAAGCAGCTGACGCGGTGATGCTCGGCGCCGTTGGCGGCCCGAAGTGGGACGACCCGAACGCCAAGACGCGCCCGGAAAAGGGCCTGCTCGCGATCCGCAAAGAGCTCGAGCTGTTCGCCAACTTGCGCCCCGTGAAGAGTTACCCGGAGCTGGTGGATTCGTCGCCGCTCAAGCTCGACCGTATTCAGGGTTGCAACATGCTCATCTTGCGTGAGCTGACCGGCGGCCTGTACTTCGGCAAGCAGTATCGCGAGCAAACGGACAAGGGACTGAAGGTCGTGGACACGCTCGAGTACATGGATTTCGAGATCGAGCGCATCGTGCGTTTGGCCTTCAATTTGGCTCGCGGGCGGCGCAAGAAGCTAACCTCGGTGGACAAGGCCAACGTGATCGAGTCGTCGCGCGTGTGGCGTCAAATTGCGACCAAGCTGGGCACGGAGTTCCCCGATGTTACCCTCGAGCATCAGCTCGTGGACTCCTGTGCAATGCGCCTCGTAACGGCGCCCACGAGCTTCGATGTGATCGTGACCGAGAACATGTTCGGCGATATCTTGTCGGACGAAGCCGCCGTGCTCACTGGCTCACTCGGCATGCTGCCCAGCGCTTCATTGGGCGCCGGGAAGCTCGGCCTGTACGAGCCGATTCACGGTTCCGCGCCGGACATTGCGGGCAAGGGCATCGCGAACCCCGTCGGCACGATCCTCAGCGCGGCCATGTTGCTGCGTCACAGCCTCGGGTTGGAAGCTGAAGCCGCGTCGATCGAGAAAGCAGTGGAAGCGGCGCTGGCCTCGGGCGCGCGTACCCGGGATCTCGGCTCGGCAAACCCATTGTCGACCTCCGGCATGGGCGAGGCAATCATCGCCAAACTCTGAACTTTGCGGAGTAGGGGCGCCGTACATGCGGCGCCTCTCTAGATGAGCTACGATCTGGCAATGCGTGGCATGAGTTGGGGTTTGGTGGGTTGTCTGCTGCTAGCTTGCGGCGGTAGGTCCGTGACGGACAATCCAGGCGCAGGAGGCGCGGCAGCAGAGGGCGGCGGCGGCTCCGTCTCCTTTAGCGGCGCGGGCGCAGGTGGCGGAAGCCCTACGGGCGGTATGAGCTCGACCGGGGGCGCGAGTGGCGGCGCAAGCGCGGGCTCGAGTGGCGAAGAGTGCCGGAATGAGAGGCCCGCTTTGCCGGTCGTCTTTTCATTCGAGAGCAACTCGAACCTCTGGATTCGCCGTACCTGCAGCCTCGAGTACTCGATCGGCAATGTTTGCCTCCCCAAGAGGGAACCCATTCAAACGGAGACCTTCTGTAGCCAAGAATGCGGCGTGCAGAACGATGGCTGCGTTAGCTGTGGCGCGTGCTCCGAAAGCGCAGTGCAAGTCGGCGCAAACCCGTCAGATGCAGCGAGCGTGCTGGGAGCGTGGGATGGTTACGCATACACCCTCGGTACGTCCAGCTTAGGCTGCACGTGCCATTACCGAGAGCCGGTAAGAAGCGGCAGCTACGACGTCACGGTCGTTGGCTACCTCAGCTATGAAGACGCCCGAGCGCAAAAGAACGCCTTCCCCTTTACGACGCCGTTCCACTACCCGCCGCCCGACGGCACCGTGCACGTTCGGATGGATTTCATCGGGCTGTGATTCCCTTGCACGCGCATGTTTGACGTGGCTGGCATCGCCGCGTGCGGCGAGGTAGCGGGGCCTTGAGCCGCGGTTTTTAGCTGTTGAGCGTGCGCGGCCTCACGCCTGAAGCCTGAACCGCCCAGCACACGAACGAATACTCCGAATCCAACTCGGGGCGACCGGAAACACGGAGCAGCAAGCGAAACGTGTGCCCGCCGTTCGCCGGTAGTACGCCACGCACGGTAGGGCCACGAAAGTTCTGCCTGGCGCTCAACTCGGGGAATTCGAAGCTGGCGAGCGTTAGCCGAACGCCGCCCACGTCCAGCTCCGCCTCAACGCGATTGCCGTCGACCGCCTGCGGTGCATCGTTCAAGATCCAAAGCTCGGCTTCGAACATTTCGCCCGCGCGCCAGCCGAACTTGGGAACGCGCGCGCTCGCGAGCACCGGGCGACACGCGGCGCGCACGGCGTAGTAAGCAGGTTTCGGCGCTGCCGGCCAGCTCACGAGGTTGTTGTTGGCGGCGGAAGGCCAGGGTTCGTTGAAGCACCAATTCAGGGCCATGCTGCAGACCGGCTTCTGCCGGCGTGCTTCTTCGAAGATGAATTTGTAGCCTTCGGATTGCAGCACTTGGCCGCGCTCTACGAGCTGGGCAATTGTTTTGGTCGGCCCGAAATAATGCTCAATTGTGGCCTGGCATAACCACGTACCGGGATCCATTTCCCAGGCGCCGAGGCCATGGTGTGTTTCCCACGCGGTGCCCGGGCGGGGCGGAAACAGCTCGGCTTCCGGGATGAACGTCTTCAAGTAGTCCACGCTGGAAGGTCCAGGGCAGCCAAACTCTGAATACGCCGTATTCCTCGCTTCGGCGAAGATCTGAAATACCTCCCGGCCGTGCTCGTCCCGGAAACGGTAATCGCCGTGGCCCATACCGCCGAGGGGCGCCGTGGCAATGAAGGGCGTATCGCGATCGAGCTCGTAGCAATTCTTGTTCAAGAGGCGCAGCGCCAAGCTCTGATCCGTCATGCCGGACCAGGCGTTGAACAGCTCGTTGCCGCCACACCACAGGGCATGACAAGCGTGCTGGCGCACACGACGAATGATGGATCGCGATTCTTGATCCAAAACGCGCAAGTATTCACCTTCGCCGTCGTAGAGATTGCAGGCGAGCGTGAATTCGGTCCAAACCAAGATCCCGAATTCATCACAAATCTCGTAGAAGGATTGCTTATTGACGATTGCACCACCCCAGGTGCGGAGCAAATTGAAGTGCGCGTCGCGCGCTAACTCGAGCAACGGCCGATAGGTTTCCGCCGAGATTTTTCCGGGGAATATCTCGGGGCAAACCCAGTTGGAACCGCGTGCGAAGATCACGCGGCCATTCACTTCCACAGTGATCGGCGGCTCACTGCGGCTCTTGGGAAACCCAGCGGGGCCCTTCCAGGCGTCTTGATGCATCACCAAACGCACGCGACGAAAGCCGACCTTTTGCGTGTGAGAAACGACTCCGTTCAAAAGCACTTCGAGCGTGTACAGCTCGGGGCGCCCCTCCCCGCTCGGCCACCACAAAAGCGGCTGACCGAGCACGGCGCGCCCCGTCGCCGACTCGAGCGCCAGCTGACCGTCCGGGTCCAGCAAGCGAAACTCGACGCGCGCGACACTGGGGTCGCTCGTCTCGACCGTGACGGTCAGCTCTGCGCGCGAAAAGTCCGCGTTCAAGTCATAGTGCATGTCCACCGTTCGCACGTGAACGCGCGGCCGAACTTGCAGCCCGGTCTCTTGCCAA
>JBDTYJ010000294.1:0-7188 GCA_040005755.1 Pseudomonadota bacterium | reverse complement strand
AGGACCAAAGTAGAAGCGGTCTCGCGCCAGAGGCAATACCGCACCGAGCTGCAATTGCAGCCGCAGCCAGGGCAGCCCCTGCCACTCAGCCTCGACGAAACCGCCTGGCCCTAACCAACCCGCCGAGCTCGTGCGCGCCTGCAGCGTGCGCGAGCCACGACCCTGCAGGCGCCCCCAATCGAAGCTCACACACCCGCGGAGCGCAAGACGGGTCCCCACTCGATACGGGCAACTTGCGACGCGCAGAGCCAGGAGCTCGAAATCGGCCGAACCGACGCGCTCACTGGCAGATCCGTGAGCGTGAATGCCGCTCACGCGGCCGTTCGCGGACCAGCCCGCATCACGACCGCCGCCGAGTTCGAATTGCAACGTTTCAGTCAGGGACGGGCTCGGTGCTACACCGCCCGCCATACCGATGCCGCCGCCCGCGGCCCACCAAAATTCTCGCGCTTGGCGCTGTTGGGAGAGTTGGGAGAGTCGGGCGGGAGGCGGCGCCGCGGTGACTGGGTTGGGTTCCGGGGCGCGGTGTAAAGAGCCATCCGCCGCTGGCGCGTCGGGATCGATTCCCATTGCGACGATCAGCGCAAGTGCGCGCACGACCTCCGCACATTCGGCGGCTTCAATCTCGCGGTGGGTAGAGCCCTCACGGCTCTCGATGTCGACGATTCCTCGCTGGTGTTCGCCGTCGGTATCCACGCTGAGCCGGGCACGCAGGTCATGCGGCCCGTCCGCCACGCGCGCGGCTCCCGGTGCTCGCCGTTGAATTTCGGCCAATACCTCGTCCTCACTCGGACAGGAAGCGCCACCCCGGTACTCCAATACGAAGCGACGCGGCAGCTCTGCGCTCGCCGCGGTGGCATAGAGCGCGAGGGCGCAGCCGAGGGTCAGAGTCACCCGGATCATTCGTCTGGGATATGTCCACCCGGCACTGTTTGGATTTTGCAGTTCCAATAAACCTTCACGCAGCTCGGCGATTTTTTGTAACAACGGTACACTCGCGTCGCACTGTCTAGTTTGCGAGCGAGGAATACGCGCGCGTAACGGAGCACCGGGCCCCGGCCGTCTCCACCACAATGAGCAAAACCGTTCATCAGCTGCGGTCGGTGCCGAAGTATCAGGTCTGGGCCCGTGAGCCCGGTAGGTCGGCGCGGCTCAGGGTTTGCGCAGCTTTCGCGCTGATTTCCGCGCTGGCTGGGCTTTCGTGCAGCTCCGGTAGCGGTGCGCGCGCGGGCTCGGGCGGGACTGCGGGCTCGGGCGGAACCAGCGCTGGGAGCGCAGCCGGCGGCTCGAGTGGAACCGTCAATTCCGCGGCTGGGTTAGGCGGTACTGCCACCGCCGGGCCTGACAGCAGTGGCGGCGCGGCCGCAGGTTCGAAGGCCAGCGGCGGAGCAGTGGGCACGGCGGGCCAAGACGCTGGAGGTAGCTCAGCAATGGCTGGCACGGGCGGTTCAATTGGCAGGCCGCTGACCTTCGCCAATCCGATGGACTTGCCCTATCGCTTCACCCAGAAGGATTCGCCCAATGCCAAGGGTGTTTCATGCCGGGAGGCCGCCGACCCCACCATGGTGGCTTACAAAGGCGAGTATTGGTTGTTTGCCTCCAAGTTGGGGGGCTACCTGCACTCAAAGGACCTGCTTCATTGGGACTTGATTCAGCCCACTGGGTTTCCGCTGGAGGACTACGCTCCAACCGTTTTGGTTGTGGGGGGCAAGTGGGTCCTCGCCACCTCTCCGGGCGGTGCCTTCTACACGTCCGACGATCCGGCCACTGGCAAATGGGCCAAGCTGCGGGACTTCGCGAGCGCCGCCGATCCAGCCTTGTTCCTTGATGATGACGGGAAGGTCTACTTATATTGGGGGTCCTCGTCGGACGGCTGGCTCCAGGGATTCGAGCTCGATCCGAAGAGCTTCGATCCGGTCGGCTCCGCTCAGTCTCTAATCCCCAAGGCTGACCCCTTGCGTTACGGGTGGGAAGCGATGGTCCCGGGCGGGACGGATGCTCAGATCAATCAGAACCCCTCGTGGACCGAAGCCGCCTGGATGAACAAGCGGAACGGCGTCTACTATTTGCAGTTCGCTGCACCGGCCTCGGAGCTCAGGGGTTATGCGGACGGCGTGTACGTTTCGACGAAACCGCTCGGCCCGTTCACCTACGCTCCGTACAGCCCGTTCTCATACAAGCCGACGGGCTTCATTGGCGCTGCCGGACATGGCAGCACCTTCCAGGATAACGGTGCCCGCTACTGGCACATCGCGACCATGGCGGTCGGCGTTGGCTACATGTGGGATCGACGGCTAGGCCTTTTTCCTGCCGGTTTTGTGGCTAACGGGACCGGTCCGGACGAGCTCATCAGCAACACCTACCTCGCGGATTATCCGCAATTGGCGCCCGGCTTGGCGACGGACCCGCTCACGGACAACACGGCGGGTTGGATGCTGGTCTCGCTGAAGAAGCAAGCCACGGCCTCGTCCAATCTGGATGCCACCCACATGCCAGACCGCGCGTTCGACGAAGACGTCGCCACGTCGTGGGCGGCCCAGACCGCGAACGCGGGCGAATGGCTGCAAGTCGACCTCGGTAAGCCCTGCCGAATTGACGCGCTGCAACTCAACTTTGCCGATGTCCATTCCACCGCCTATGGGCGGCTGGTCAGCGACACCTACCAATACACGTTGGAGATTTCCGACGACGCGGCGGTGTGGCGGACGTTGCTTGACCGGCGTGGCGCAGGGCGCGACGCGCCGCACGAATACGTCCAGCTTCCCGAGCCCGTTACAGCTCGCTACGCGAAGCTAACCAACTATCATACGCCTGCCGGTGCGGTCTTCTCTGTCTCCGGGCTACGCATGTTCGGTAGCGGCTTGGGCAGCCCGCCGCCGCAAGTCACTGGCGCGAAAGCGCAACGAGAAAGCAACCGAAGGCTGGTAGATGTATCGTGGACGGCCTCTCCATCGGCGGACTTCTACATCGTCCGCTATGGCCTCAGCGCCGATCGCCTGACGAGGAACTACCAGGTTTATGGCGCGACCACCGTGACCATCCCGAGTCTCAGCACGGACGTGGGCTATTTCTTTACCGTCGACGCAGTCAACGATTCGGGCATTAGCAAGGGCAGCGTTGCCAACGCGTTCTAGCCGACCCGGCGCAAGGAGTGACCTTAGTCAGCGCGACAAGCTACTGATAACCCTGCGCTTGTAGTTTGAACATGCGTGCATACTTGCCGTCTTCGGCGAGCAACGCCTCATGTGAACCGTGCTCGACGATCTGCCCCTGCTCGAGCACGATGATGCTCTTGGCCATGCGCACGGTGGGGAAGCGGTGCGAAATGACGATCGTTGTGCGTCCCTTTGCGAGCTCCCGAAAGCGCTCGAATACGGCATGCTCGGACTCGGCATCCAGCGCTGCCGTGGGCTCGTCCAGCACGAGGATGTCAGCGTCCTCACGCATGAAGGCGCGCGCCAGCGCCACCTTTTGCCATTGCCCTCCGGACAGCTCGCTGCCTTTTTCGAACCAGTGCCCGAGCGGAGCATCCAAACCCCCCGGCAGAGTGCTCAAGAGCTCGCTCGCCCCTCCGCGCTCCGCCGCGCGCTCGATGCGCGGCTGATCGCTCAGGTGATCGACGCTGCCTAAGCCGATGTTTTCTCGCAGCTTGAGTTGATACTTGTTGAAATCCTGAAACAAGACTCCGAAGCGCTTGCGCAAGGCGTCCGGATCCCACGTCGAAAGCTCGCGGCCGTCCAACACGATGCGCCCCTCACTCGGCTCATACAGGCCCGCGAGCAGCTTCACGAAGGTGGTTTTGCCGGCGCCGTTTTCGCCGACGAGCGCGATGCTGTCGCCCGGGGCAATGTCCAAGTTTATGTGGCGGAGAGCCCAGGCCTCCTTGCCCGGATAGTGGAAGCCCACGTTCTCGAAGCGAATGCCGGAGGCCGTTGTGGCGGGTGCACCCAGCCGTTGCTCGGCGCGTTCGCGCTGCAAACGTTCGCTGTTTTCTGCCAGCTCGATGTAACTAAACAGGTTCGACATGTACAAGTTGTGCTCGTACAAATTGCCGATCCCGCTCAGTACGGATTGAAACGACTGCTGACCCTGCCGAAGCGAGACCACGTACAACGTCAGATTGCCGAGCGTAATTCGCGCCAATGCTGCGGCCACGGCCAGCACGGCGTACGTCGCGTAGAAGGCGGCTGTACCGATCAGACTGAACACGTGCGTCAGCAGCGCGCGGCGCACCGCTAGGTTCTTGTCTTCTTCGAAGAAAGACTCCGCAAGGCTCCGATAGCGGGCCAACAGATGTGGCCCAATGCCGAATAACTTCACCTCTTTGACGTGCTCGTCGTTCGCCAGCACGTACTCCAAGTAGAGCAGCTTTCTCGACTCGGGCGAGCGCCAGTTCCTGATCCGAAACGCGATTTTCGCATAGCGCATTTCCGAGAGCGTGGCTGGCACGGTGGCCACCAGCAGGCCGAGCACGATCCAGCCGCTGAAGCGCGCCAGCATCACGGCGTAGCCGACGAGCGTGACTGCGTTTTGGACGAGCGCGAAGCTCTCGCTGAGTAACGCCACCGGGCGCGACGACGCCTCGCGCCGAGCGCGCGTCAGCTTGTCGTAAAACTCCGCGTCTTCGAAGAAGGACAGATCGAGGCGCAGCGCCTTGTCCAGGATTTGCACATTTACGTCGGTGCCCAGGCGAGCACCGAGCAGGGACCGCACCAAGCCCTGACCGCGTTGCGTGGCCGCCAAGAGCGCAACGAACAAGAGCTCGAACGCGACCCAATCCAGCGTCAGCCCGCGGCTGTGCAAGACGACGGCATCAATGATCCGCTTGCCAGCGTACGCCACCAGTAACGGCAACAGCGCACCGCACAGACTCAGGCCTGACAGATACACCAGCAGTGAGGGCGAGGACGCCCAAACCAATGCCAGCGTGCGGCGCGTGTGGCCGAATAGCTCCTTTGTGGAGATCAGGCTCAATTTCTTAGCAGTGAGGGGAGGCGCGACGTGCAAGGTCGAGACATTAATCCCGACCTTGCAGCGTCGCCAGCTGCCTGATCAGACAGCCACCGGTTCCCCCGCGGCTCGAAATATGACATCTGGGTCAGCAGGAACTCCCCTTGCAGTCGATCATCTCCATCAAGAATCTGACCAAGACGTACAAGTCGGGCTTTCAGGCGCTGAAGGGCATAAACCTGGAGATCCGGCGCGGTGAGATCTTCGCGCTGCTCGGTCCGAACGGCGCAGGCAAGACCACACTCATCGCCGTGCTGTGCGGCACCGTGAATCCCAGCTCCGGCACTGTGCTCGCGGACGGTCACGACATCATCAAGGACTATCGCGCCGCGCGCGAGAAAATCGGCCTCGTTCCCCAAGAACTCTCGACCGACATGTTCGAGACGGTGTGGGACACCGTCACCTTCAGTCGCGGGTTATTCGGCAAACCGCAGAACCCGCAGCATATCGAGAAGGTGCTGCGTGAGCTTTCTTTGTGGGAAAAGCGCGACTCGAAGATCATGACGTTGTCCGGTGGCATGAAGCGCCGCGTGCTGATCGCCAAAGCGCTCTCGCACGAGCCTCAGATCCTGTTTCTGGACGAGCCGACCGCCGGTGTTGACGTCGATTTGCGACGAGACATGTGGCAGATGGTGCGTGCACTACGTGAAACCGGCGTGACCATCATTCTCACCACGCACTACATCGAAGAAGCGGAACAGATGGCAGACCGCATCGGCGTGATCAACAAGGGTGAGCTGGTAGTGGTCGAAGAAAAGGCCGTATTGATGGAGAAGCTGGGCAAGAAAGAGCTGATTTTAGCGCTCGAACAGCCGCTGAACGCGCTTCCTTCAGAACTGTCAGCGTACGAGCTCACATTGTCGCAAGAGGGCACGCGCCTCACGTTCACGTTCCACGCGGCTCACGATCGCTCGAAGATGGCCGGCTTACTGCGAGACTTGGCGGAGCTCGGCATCGAGTTCAAAGATCTGCAGACCCGTGAGAGCTCGCTAGAAGAAATATTTGTCAGCCTGGTGAGTCAAAAGCAATGAATCGCTATGCGATCCGCGCGATTTACCAGTTCGAGATGGCCCGCACTTGGCGCACCATCTCACAGAGCATCGCCGGCCCGGTGATTTCCACGTCTTTGTACTTCGTGGTATTCGGCTCGGCCATCGGCTCACGCATGACGCAAATTGGCGGTGTCAGCTATGCCGCGTTCATCATCCCCGGCCTGACGATGCTGTCCTTGCTCAATGAAAGCATCTCGAATGCTTCGTTCGGCATCTACATGCCAAAGTTCTCCGGAACCATCTATGAGGTGCTGTCCGCGCCCATCTCGTACGTTGAGGTGGTGCTCGGGTATGTGGGCGCCGCGGCTTCGAAATCCATGGTTTTGGGGACGATCATCTTGATCACGGCGCGCGTGTTCGTGCCCTATCACATTGCTCATCCTTTGTGGATGGTCACGTTCCTGTTGCTTACGTCCGTGACCTTCAGCTTGTTTGGCTTCATCATCGGCCTGTGGGCAGATGGCTTTCAAAAGCTGCAACTGGTGCCGATGCTCATCGTTACCCCGCTCACGTTCCTCGGCGGCAGCTTCTATTCGATCAATATGCTCCCGCCTTTTTGGCAGAAGGTAACGCTGTTCAACCCGGTGGTCTACCTGGTCAGCGGCTTCCGCTGGAGCTTCTATGACGCCTCGGACGTCAGCGTGACTGTCAGCGTCGTGATGACTTCCGTATTCTTGCTGCTCTGCCTAGGCGTGGTGCGCTGGATGTTGAAGAGCGGTTACCGGCTCAAGGCGTAAAGCGGGCGGTACTAGGGACTGTGCCTGAATTACTCTGGCACCCGTGGGAGTCGGTAGACGTCCAACCGTTCATATGAGCTTCCACGCGGCGAGCAACGCTTCCGCAACTGCACGCGATGGAGCCGCAATCTCCACCCGCTCACCGTCGAACACCCAGCGATCCCGAGCGCTTCTGCCTCACTCAGCGAAAGCCCGAGATGCGCTATCAAGGCGCGAATCACAGCGGCCGTACCCACGCTTATCGGTCCGCACAGATCGGCCTCGATGCTGACGCTCATCGCTGTCATTCGCCGTTCTGTTATCACGGCATCACCGGTATCTTAAGCCGCAGCGTCGCCCGCCGATTTTTGGTTTTGGCTTCGTTTTCGCTGCGCTCCGCTGCTCACGTA
>JBDTYJ010000293.1:0-7243 GCA_040005755.1 Pseudomonadota bacterium | reverse complement strand
CGACGGCCAATGTGACGATGCGATCGATTGCACTGTCGACAGTTGCGACGAAGGCTTGCAGCGCTGCAGACATACTCCGAATCATCAGCTGTGCGACGACGGCGTGTACTGCAACGGCGCCGAGGTTTGCGACCCCAAGCTTGGCTGCGGCGCGGGGCCACCCGTATCATGTGGGGATTCGGACCCATGCACCATCGACACGTGCATTGAAAAAACGCACTCCTGTAGCCGCGTGGCGCGCGACGCAGACGGCGATGGGGATGCGCTTTGGAACTGCGACGGGGGCGGCGACTGCGATGACAACGATCCGACCGTTTCCAGCAAGCAAGAAGAGATTTGCGGCAACGCCAAGGACGACGACTGCAACGGCAAAGTCGATGAGCCCGGCTGCACGACGCCTGCGCACGATACGTGCGCGGACCCGGTGTTAGTCAACGTGAGCGGCTTCACGTCTTTGTCTCTTGCGGCGACAGCGCTCGACTATCCGACTACTTGCGCGCCAGCAGACAAAAATCTGCGTGACGCCGTAGTGGCGATCCAGGTTCCGGATGGATCTCCACAAGACGTGGATGTCGTCGTGCAAAGCAGTGATTCACTGATCTCGCTCGCCACGGCAGCGGAATGCGGTGAAGGCGTGAGCAGTTGCTCACCCAGTTTCGCCGTCAAGGGCGGCGGTTCGCTGTCGCGGCTGCACCTTTACTCGCTCGCTCCCGGAGTTTACCCGTTATACGTTGCAGGTAGCGGCGAGCCGGATGTGTCGCTGTCCGTGCAGTTCTCAGCCGCGTCCATGCCGCCGGCGAACGAGACGTGTGACGTGCCGCCCACGCTCGCGCCGGGAGTCACCCAGACCGCGTCTTTGGCCAACGCGGCTCTGGATTTAAGCAGCGCGTGCGCAAGTCAGGCGGGGGATTTGGTGTACGGGTTTGCGCTCGCACAGCCCGAGGATGTGCGCATCTTCGCGAACCCGCTCGATACCTTAGGTGTGCCGCGGTTGTCCCTGCGTGGCGCTGGCTGCAGCAAGCAGAAGGATGAGCTCACCTGTCGTAGCGGAACTCCGGCGGCCCTATTTGCGCGCGCGCTGCCCGCCGGGCAGTACTACGTGAGCGTTGGCGCCTCCGGTCCAAGTGACGTTGACGTGCGCTTGGAGTTGAGCGAGCCGACCGGCGCACTCGTGGATGAAGGGTGTGGCGCGGCCCTGCCGCTTGTGCCCGGGCAGTCGCTCGACGTATCGCTCGCCGACCACACGGATGCGGTGGACACGGGTTGCTTGAGTGGCGCGCCTGACTCGAGCCATGGCTTAATGCTGAGTGAGGTGTCTGACGTGTTGCTCGTCGAGCGGATCTCCAAAGGCGATACGGGTGCGGTGAGCCTGGCTGGGCCCTCCTGTACACCCAGTGCCCGGCTTTCTTGCGGCACTTCCAGCAACAGCCCGGTCCGTTCCCGCGCTTATGGCGTGGCCCCCGGAAGTTACCTGGCGGTTGTTGAGAGTGCGCTCGGAAACCCAGTCTCGCTGACTGCGTTCACGCGGAAATCGCTACCGAGCAGCTTAGTGGTGCTAGCCGATGATTGCTCGGCTGCCTTCGAGATCCCGGCCACCGGCGGGCGCTTCCAAGGCAACACGGCCAACGCGCACGCGGACTACAGCGCTGGGTGTGACGTCGGCAATCAAGCGGCGAACGGCGCGCCCGATCAGTTGCTGCACCTCAAGCTCAACACGAAGAGCCGAGTGGTCCTAGACATGGCAGGCAGCAGCTACAGCACCATGCTCAGCGTGCGGACCGGTGCAACATGCCCCGGTACGGAGCTGCCTTTGGCGTGCGCCGCGGGCTACCAACCAGAGCGCAGCTACTTGAATTTGGACTTGGACAGCGGGGACTACTACATTCAGGTGGACGGCTATGCAGGTGATGCTGGGGCATGGTCGCTGGACATATATGTCTCGCCGGACACGCTCTAAACGTCCGCTGAGCGGTCCGCTCACCGCGCTTACTCCGCGAAATAACAGGGTATTTGTGATCGGCTTTGGCTTGTGCGCTTAGATCCGGCAAGCTCGCCCGACTTTTGCTTTTCTGGTTGCGACGGGCCGCGTCAGTCACTGACGTACCGGCCGATACGTTCGAATAGGAGAGGCAGGAATGCGCACACGGAAGCTCTTGAATCAGGCGTGTGTTGTCACTCTAGGGCTGGTTACGACCAGTGTTGCGGCGGCAGCGTCCGCAAGCTTCAGTCGCGGCGAGCGAGAAGCGCTCCTTTCGGGGCAGGTCGTGTCTCGACCCTTGCGTATTGAGACCGAGGCGGGCAGCTACCGCGGTGGGCTTTCCTATTCGGTGGTGCACGCGCCTGCAGCCGCGGTGCTGGCCGCATTGAGCAACGTCGAAACATTGCCTCAGGCGTTGCCGCATACCACAAGCGCGCACTTAATCGACGTGCATGGCGCGCTCGCGCGGGTCGAGTTGGTGCAGGGCGGCGGCACGACGTACACGGTTCGCATTGAGCGCTTCCCGGGTCGCTCTGAATTGCGCTTTTGGCTCGACCCGACGCGCCGCCATGACATCGACGATGTTTTCGGCTATTTCCGAGTCGAGGCGTTTGGCGAGGGCGTAAGCTTGGTCACCGTGGCCGCCGCGGTGAATCTCGGCTCTGGGCTCACCAGCCTGCTGTTTAGCGACGCAGTCGAGCGGACGGTGCTGAGCACTCCGCGACAAATTCGGCAATTCGTCGAGCCGAGGGCGTTAGCGCTGCTGGAAGCCCCGGGCAATGTCAGCGGCTTCTAGTAGGACTTGAGCGGCGGTACGCCTGGGCCCTAGCAAATAGCGGCGAACTCGGCTCAATATGCGCACGGAATGCTCGCCCGTGTCAGCGTCGTGGCTCTCAATACTTACCGCGAGGCGGTGCGTGCGCGGGTGCTGCACGGTTTGTTTGCGCTGGCGTTGGCCACAGCGGGCTACGCGCTCGTCGTCGGCGCATTTGCCCTGCATTCGAGTCTGCGCGTCGTGAGTGATTTGGGCGCCGCTTCGATTTCTATCTACGGCATCGTTGTGGCGGTCGTGCTCGGTGCTACCTCGCTGTACCGCGAGCTCGAGCTCAAGACGATTTTCCCAATCCTGGCCCGACCGATTCGGCGTCCCGAATACTTGGTCGGTAAGTTCCTGGGTACATTGTTGACGTTGGCGGTGTTCATTGCCGCCAACTCGGGCGTGCTCTTGTTGGCGTTGAGCGTGGACGCCGGGCGTGACTTGCCCGCGCCGCTCGGCGCGGCAGTGGGGCTCACTGTGCTGGCCGGGGCAGCGGCGTGGCACTCCGCGCGCTGGCGTACGTACCTGCCCATTCCGTGGGCGCTCGGAATTTTGATCGCCGGCATGTGTTTCGCGGGCGCGGCACCTGATGATCGCCGGGTCGTGTTGGGCTCCGCGTTGCTGACGCTTTCAGAGGTCTCTATCGTGGCCGCGATCGCCACGGTGTTTGCGTCATTTTCGTCGCCTTTTCTTACGGCCATTTTCACCTTCGGCGTGTTCGGCATTGGCCGCAGCGCCGACACGCTGTCGCGCTTGCCGGTGCGGCTGTTCGGGGCCGCGCTGGCGCGACTGGGCAACTACGTCTCGCGCGTCGTACCTAACCTGATGTTGTACGTTCCGCCACGCCCGCTGCTGACCGGAGAGGCATCGGGTGTTTCGCTCGCTAGCTACCTCGGAACGGCGGTGCTCCACTCGCTGGCTTGGTCGGTCTTGCTGCTCACGGTCGCCAGCTTGCTGTTCCGGCGTCGCGACTTTCTATGAGCGTCGCGCGCGGGCTACTCCAGCGTTTGGCGCTTGCGGCGTTCGTCGTCGTGCTCATCGGCGCGGCACTCAGTGCGCGTGTGATCTTGGAGGGCGAGTCGGAGCTTTCGGCTAGCAACGCAGCGTTCGACCGTGGCGAGCTCGAGTCGTCGCTCGATCACGCCCGGCGCAGCGCGACGCTGTACGCGCCGGGTGCGGCGCATGTGACCCACGCTTATGAGCGCCTCACGGCGATCGCGCTCGGGGCTGAGTCCGCGGGTCAACCGAAGATCGCGTTCTTGGCTTGGCAAGCAGTGCGCGGCGCTGCGCTTGAGTCACGGCACTTATGGCTGCCCCGAAAGCGCGAGCTCGACCGCGCTAATCAGAACCTAGCTCGTCTCGAGGCGCTCTCGCGCAATGTCGGCGAGGTTGACCGACCCAAGTCCCAGACTCAGGCCTTAGCTCGGCTGACCGCCGACGACGATGGGCCGGATCCGGGCTGGATCACGGTCCTGGCTTCGGGCTTCCTGTTGGCTCTGACTGGGCTCGCGCTGGCGGCTTTTCATGGCTTGGAACCAAACGGCAAGGTTCGTTTGGCTCGAGCACGATGGGGGCTACTCTTGTTGGTGATCGGCGCCGCTTGTTGGACCCTGGCGGCATACCGGGCGTAAACTCCGGGCTGCCGAATGGCTCGCAACGCCGTAGCCCCGAGAAAAGAAGCCGCTCCAGTCGATGATGAGCTGGGCCGCGCGGTAGCGCGCTTTCGCGAGTATTTGGCGAGCGAACGGCGCGCTTCGCCGCACACCGTATCGGCCTATGGGCGGGATCTGGAGTCGCTACTGCGTTTCATTCGCGAACGCAGCCCGCAAGGCGCGCGGCTGTCTTCGCTCGACAAATTCACGCTCCGCGCGTGGCTCGGGGAAGTCGCCAAGCGCGTGGCGCCTCCGAGCGTTTCACGAAAAATTTCCAGCGTTCATGCGCTGTGCGACTACCTGCTGCGGAACGGCGACCTTCGAAGCAATCCGAGCGCTACGCTGGCCAGCCCGAAGCTGCGCCGCAAGTTGCCGCGCTTCCTGAGCGCGGAGGGCGCAGCACAAGTGATGGTTGCACCGCTGGCGCTCGAACTGGGCAGTGAAGTCGGACACTTGCGCGATGCCCTGGCGCTCGAGCTCTTGTACGGATGCGGGATTCGCGTCAGTGAATTGGCCACGCTCGATCTGGGACAAATTTCGCTCGAGGCGGCAGAGGTGCGCGTGCTCGGCAAGGGCCGCAAAGAGCGCATCGTCCCGCTCGGCTCAAAGGCACTAGCCGCGCTCGAAGCGTACCTGCCGCGCCGCCACGAGCTGTGCCATCCGAAGAGCGGCGCCTTCGAGCCCGACGCACTCCTGCTCGGGCAGCTGGGCAAGCGCTTATCCGTGCGCTGGCTTCAGAAGTTGGTCAAGCGCTATGGGGCGCTGGGCGCCGGGCGCTCGGATTTGCACCCGCACGCCCTCCGGCACTCTTGCGCGACGCACATGCTCGAGGGCGGGGCGGACTTGCGCGCGATCCAGGAAATGCTCGGCCATTCCAGCCTTTCCACCACGCAGCGCTACACGCACGTGTCCCTCGACCAGTTGCTCGCGGTATACGACCGGGCGCATCCCATGGCACAAGCCGCGGGTCGTGCGTCCAAGCGTGATGGGTCAGCCCACTAACACCTCCGCCCTCTTCGATCGCCTGCTCAAAGCCAGCTCCGGCGCGGCCCTCGGTTCCACGCTCGGCTTGCTACTGGTTGCCACCTTAGATTGTGCGTACGGCAGTCACGCGGGTCAATTCGTGGCGCGTTGGCTCGCCGATGTGGGGTTGCTGGCGCCACTTGCGTTACTGCTGGCCGTGCTCTTGGCCGCTGTGCGGTTGTACTTTCACGGCGGCGGTCGGCCTCAGCCAGCGCAATTTCTTGCGAGGCAAGCGCTCCTGTCCAAGGATGATCGGGCTCGGGCGAACGGGCTGCTACTGCTTGCCCCTTTGGCGTTCGTGTTTTGGTTAATCGCGGTGAGCAACCTCGCGACGCGGTTACTAGGCGCGGGCACCGGTGCGAAGCCAGCCGGTGCGAGCATGGCCTTGAGCGCCCTGGCCTTATTTTGGATTGGAGCGCAGCTGTTAGCGAGCGCCAGCGACGCGCTCGCCAAGTCCCCGCGCGTGGAAAGCGCGAGGCCGGCGCGGGCGCTCGCGCTCGGGCTGACGCTGGCGGCGCTGCTGATGGGCTATGCCATCGCGACCGGCACGCCCAGCGGCTCCGGAGGTGCCTTGGCCATTTTCGGGGTATTCAAGCGCCCCGAGCTCGATTTGCGCGCGCCTGGGTTGCTGGCGCTGCTGGCCCTCGCGGCGTACGCAGCGCCACATCCGAAGCGACGCGTGGCTGCGCTGGGCGTGCTCGCGCTGGCCATATTCATGCTCGCGTTCACCGCGCGCAGCGCGCGATATGGGCTGGAAGGCCACGGCGTGGCGCTGAGCATCGAGCGCGAGGCACCGCTCGGCAGGATCGCGCTTGCGGCGCTGCGCAAACGCAGCGATCACGACCGCGACGGCTACGCACAGAGCTTCGCCGGAGGCGATTGCGACGATCGCGATCCGCGCAAAAATCCCGGTGCCATTGACATTCCAGGCAACGGCATCGATGAAGACTGCTCGGGCAGCGACGAGACGGCGGCGGCTGCCCCGCTCGCTGCCAGCGTGCACGGCGGTCTCGGGCAAGACGGACGAAAAACGCTGTCAGAGCACCACAATGTAGTGCTCATCAGCATCGATACGTTGCGTCACGACGAAACCGCGGCTTCGGACAGCGTGCGCCCGATCACGCCGCATTTGGATCGCCTAGCTCAGGACAGCGTCGTCTACGAGCGCGCTTATTCCTTGGCCTCTTACACGGCCAAAAGCGTGGGCCCGTTCCTGCTCGGCAAATACAGCAGCGAAACGCACCGCGATTGGAGTCACTTCAACCGCTTTACGAGCAAGGACGTGTTCGTCGCTCAGCGCTTGCAGCAAGGCGGGGTACATACCGTGAGCGTGCAGGGGTATTGGTATTTTTTCTTGAACACGGGGCTGGAGCGCGGTTTCGACGTAATCAACAAGTCAGCCGCGCCCGCGTTGGTCACCGTCGACGGCGACAGCAACAGCAACGGCGATAAAGTCAGCGACGCCGCGTTGGCGGAGCTTGCCAAGCCTGAGCTCCTGCAACAGCCGTTCTTCATGTGGATTCACTACGTGGACCCGCACTCCGAGTACGTTCCGCACCAAGGCTTTGATTTCGGTTCGAGTAGCCGACAGCGCTACGATGGGGAGGTCGCGTTCGTCGACTACCACGTAGGCCGCGTGTTGGATGCGCTCGAGAAATCCCTGGTCTACGACCACACTGTCGTGATCGTGACCAGTGATCACGGTGAGGCGTTCGCCGAACACGGGATGATTCGCCACGGCTTCGAGCTGTGGGAAGAGCTGGTGCGGGTGCC
>JBDTYJ010000292.1:0-7287 GCA_040005755.1 Pseudomonadota bacterium | reverse complement strand
GCCGCGTCTGGCTCGACAACGAGATCTTGTATCGCGAAGGCCTCGCGCTACAGGTCGACAAAGGTGACCCCGCCATCCGCGAGCGCGTGATCTTCAAAGCGCTCAGCGTGATCGACGCCAACGTCAAGCTGCCGCCGGCCGACGACAATACCTTGCGCAAATGGTTCGAGGCGCACCGCGCGAAGTACGACGAACCCGCTCGCTATGACTTCGACGAAGCCGCGCTGTCCGGTGATAGCCCGGAGGCCACCGTGCGTGATTTCGTGAAGGACCTAAACAACGGCACTCCAGGCGACGCCAAGGCCGGGTTACGTGTGTTCAAAGCTCGGCCTCAGGAAAATCTCCTCCAAAGCTACGGGCCGGAGCTCGCGGACGCGCTGGTGAAGGCACTTCCCGGACAATGGCAGGCGTTACACACGCGAGACGGCTGGCGCGCGATGCGCCTCAATGCCGTTTACGCGCCGAAGCCGGCCGTGTTCGACACGCTGCGCGGTGTCGTCTTACAGGACTGGACTGACGCCACCGCCTCCGAGCAGCGCACCGCTGCGGTCCGCGCCTTGGGCAAGAAGTACAAGGTCAAGCACGAGATGCCCGGCACCGAGGTCGGAGAATGAGTGCTTGCTTCCGCGCGTGGCTCCTCACCGTGCTGGTCGTCACAGCCGCGCTGTATGCGGCGCCGGCGCGCGCGCACGAGATGACCATGGCGGAGATGGAGCTGCGCGAGACCGCGCCCGGTGAGTTCGTCTGGCAGTGGTCCGCCACCAACGACAAGCGCCCGATGGGGAACGACCTTATTCCGCTTTGGCCGGAAGGCTGCACCGGCGGCGAGAACGCGGTTCGCTGTGGCCCCGCTGGCATGAAGGGCTCACTTTCGATCCAAGGCGTAGGCGATCGCTACTCCGCGGCACTGGTGAAAATCTTCTGGTTGGATGGGCAAAGCTACACCTACACCATCACCAGCGCGCAGCCTTCCGTGCAACTGTACGGCGCCGCTGACGACACGCGCGGCAAGGGCGAAATCGCCAAGGCGTACACAATCCTGGGTGTTCAGCACATCCTGAGTGGCGTCGACCATCTGCTGTTCGTGTTCGGGCTTTTGTTCCTGGTGGGCTTCAACCGCCGCCTGGTCGGCACGATCACCGCTTTCACGGTCGCACACAGCATCACGCTCGCGTGTAGCGCATTCGGTTGGCTGACGCTCCGCCCCCCACCCGTCGAAGCCACGATCGCGATGTCGATCGTGCTCGTCGCATGCGAAGCGCTCAGCAACAAGGATTCACTCGCGCGCCGTGTCCCGGCACTCGTCTCATTCCTATTCGGGTTGGTCCACGGGCTCGGCTTCGCGGGAGCGCTGAAAAATATCGGCCTCCCGCATAGTCACCTGCCGCTCGCGCTGCTCTGCTTCAACGTCGGCGTCGAGATTGGCCAACTGATGATGGTGCTACTCGCCTACGGTATCGTAAACCTACCGATTCCGAAGCAGTGGCTCGGGCGGGCGCGCACGCCAGCGCTGTACGCCATCGGCATCGTCGCTGCCTACTGGTCATGGCAGCGCATCGCGGCCATCGCGGTCTGACGATCGGCACAGCAGCTCGAAGCCCGGGCGCGTTTGCCCAAAACTGCCATTGCCGCGAATTTGGGCCAATTGGGTGCGCTGGGCGAGCATGCCACAGCTCTTCGTGAATGTCGTCACTGCGCAGCGTGCTGGGGTGACGAAGCTTTCTATGCGGCTGTCTCGGCGCACGCGAAGGGCAAGGGCTTCACGCTCACCGTGGGGAACCCGGGCACCACGTGCCGAGCAGCTTCCTCGGCGTGCTGGATGTCATGCTCAGCTATGAGAGCGCCGGTACTCCCGCGCTGACCAGTTTGACGCAATACGCCGCCCATCGTGAGCAGTTCGGCATGATCCCGTACGCGGCGACATTCGACGCCACGTACGTCAAAGCCGCCGTGAAGTCCGCTACGCTTACGTCACGAATAATGATGACCTGCCGAACCCGTGGGGTCGCGTTGAACGCCAGGCACCGCATGTTCATGCGATGCCTGGCGCCTTGACTCCGGCAGTCAGCTCCACAAGTGTTGCCGGTCATCATGATTCATACAATCTCGTTCAGAGCGGCGCTTCTAGTGGCATTTTCAGGGTCCTTGTTGGCCGCTTGCGGCAGCAGCAGTGACACGACCGGCGGTTCCGGTGGCAACACCGCTGCCGGTGGCGACACCGCTGCGGCCCTCGACGTGACGGGCACCTGGACGGGCACCGCGACCGACAGCGCGGGAAAGGCCCACCCGATGACGATGGTCGTGACGCAGACCGGGACCACCGTGGCGGGGATGGGCACCTTCGACACCAAGACGACGACGATCACCGGCACGGTGAGCGGGTCGATGTGGACGGGCACGCTGGCCGACGGCGCGGCGCAGTTCGCAACCTACTCGTACACGGTCGCGGGAAACGCGGCGACGGGAACGGGCACGGCGGCGAAGGACGGCTCGTCGGCAACGCTCAAGCTCACTCGATAGTGAGTTGAGGCGTTTGGGTGAATGCGCGTAGGACGCGCCAAGCGAGCTAGTCGTCCATTGCACCAGTCTTGATCCATAGGAGCGTGGTGAATGCAGAAGCCGATGGCACAATTAGGGCAGAAACCAAGCACGCGGCGTGGTGCTGACGCCTTTGTAGATCACTCGAATATCGCATCACTGATCCCGATCGTGACCAGCGCGCTCGGCGAAGACGCCGGCCTCATGGGCGCAGTGTTCGCTGCCATGGACCAATCCGTCCGTTCGTACCGCGTGGTCGCGACCGGCGAGCGTGTCTCGCTCGGCTAGCCCGGCTCAGGGGGTGCGTTCGAGGTCGTATAGCCCGACGACGATCTCGCCATAAACGAACGGACGAGTGCCAGCGCGTGGCGGCGAGATCTCCGCGAGATTGGAACATGTCCCGGCTTCCCTTGTGCCGGGGTGTGCCAATGCTCGGACTGTCGCGTCGCACCCCCGGCGCTTGTTTCAGGGGGTTAGCCGACCAAACGCCATCGGGTCGACATAATCGGATACTTAGCCCTGGCGTGGTGCCGGACGAAAGCCGCGCAGGCTGAGGGCGAACGTTTCGCGCAGCTGTTCGTATAGGCTGCCGTGATGGTGCCCTAGCGGAACCGTGAGCAGGCCCAGAGGTTCGCCCTCGTAAACCAGAGCCTGGACGAGGACCGCGCCGCGCACTTCCCCGAACACACCGGGCGCCGCAAAGTTACTGGAAGGAAAGTGCGACTTACTCTGCAAGCCGCCGCTCGTCTCGAACGCGGCCAGACACTGGCATTGCTCAGAGACACGCCCCGGCTCCTCGAAGAGTCCCAGAGACAGCGCGCTGAAGTCCAACTGCCGCAGGGCCTGCTCGAAGGACGCGCGCTGAGGCGTACCGCCGGAAGCGCGCAGCAAGCTGCCGCTGACGCGCGACAAAGCACGCGAAAAATCGATGACCTCCATACGACGCAGCGCCTCACCACGCACGAGCCACTCGCCAACCAGCGCGCGCGCCGCGTCCACCAGGTCGCCAATGCGGATGATGGCTTCGAGCTCGTTCGGCGCGCAATCAAGGAGCAGGCGCCGTAACGTGCCGAGCATCGGCCCCACTTGGGTGAGGTCGCTGCCCTCGCGCTGCAAACCGGTCATCAACTGATCCAATGCGGACAGGAACGCGTCATCGTCCTGGCCGCGAAGGTCCGTGAGCAGCGCGGTGACGAGCCGCTCTTCCCAGCGCACGCCGGCGCCCACGAAAGACCCGCGCGCGCTGCGCGACAACTCGGCAAAAATCAGGGCGCGGCGTTCAAGCACTGCGATTTCTAGCGAGCGTCCAACTTTGGCGCCGCTGTGCCTGTTCAGCAAGCCTGCCGTCTTGAGGCAGCCACAGGAACGACGCCCGACCAGGGGCGCGGCCAGCCGCGTGAGCGGCTTTTCGGCGTGACCGTCCATCGCGGCGAGCAAGCGGCGTATTCCTTCGCGGCCCATCAGCTCCGTCGGTTGCTGGACGGTGGTGAGCGGGGGTACGGCGCACTTGCCGACTTCACCATCGTCGAAGCCAGTAACCGCGACGTGGGATGGCACAGCCACGCCGCGGTCGCGCAGCGCGTCCATCGCACCGAGCGCCATGAAGTCGTTGGCGCACGCGATCGCGCTAACGGCGTCCACTGCCATACCGCGGTCGTCGAACAGCTCTCGAACGGCCACGGTGCCAGATTCTCGCAGCCAATTGCCTTGCAAGATCAGGCGCGGGTCTTCGGCAATGCCGAATTGCGCCAGCGCCTGGCGATACGCAGCGAAGCGCTCCTCGGCTCCGACGCTGAGGGCCGGCCCGCGAATGAACGCGATGCGGCGATGATTGTGCTGCTGAATCAGGTGCAGAACGAGTTCTTTCATCCCGGGAGCACCGTCGGCGATGACGCTCTGGCAGCTTCCGAGCTCGACCCCGACGCTGACCATCGGCACGCCGCGGTAACGCCCCAACCATTGCTCGAAGGCCCGCGCCCCCAAATGATTGCTGAGCGAGCTGCTGAGCACCATCAGGCCGTCGAAATCGCCAGGCTTGAGCAGGTCGAACAGGAAATTCCGGGCGGAGTGCCGGTCCCCTGGCTGACTGCCAACGATGCCGCCCGCCAAGCACCAGAGCTCCAAGCCTTCTTGCTGCGCGGCGACGGCGGCACCGCGCAAGATCGCTTCCTGGTAGTCATCTTCGATGGCATCCATCAGCAAAGCCACGCGGCGGCGCTTGCGGCTATTCGCGGGGCGTCGTTCGAGCATCGAGCTTAGAAACTTTCACCGCTTTGCGACTGCGCGCAAGCCCGGCCGCGGCAGCGAGCACCTCGGAATCGTGAGGGTTGCGCTAACCCATCGGCAACGCGGGGTTTTCTATACGAGTCATCCGTCCGCCAGCGTTCGGGCCCGTTTCGGACCGGGCGCGCTGACTGCGGCTGGAACAGCGCTGTCTCTCAGCAAAGTGGAATACTCCAAGCTCTCTGCGCGGTTCAATTTGCCAACGGCATTGCATCTTGCAACTCGATACAGCTTGACGAAGGACCTGAGTGCTCGACTCATCTGGACGAACTGTGTTCACCCGTGCTCTGCTCGCGAATCGCCACAGGGGGCGAGTTAAAATTTTGGGAGGAGTTTGGTCATGTTGAAGTTCAGCGTGCTGGGATCTCTGGCGTTCGTTCCGTTTTGGTTGGTGGGTTGCAGTTCCGATGCTTCAAATGACGGGGCGGGCGCGGGAACGGGTGGAGCAAGTTCGGCGGGCGCAAACTCGGGAGGGGCGAGCGGGGCTCACGCCGGCTCGTCTGGCTCGTCTGGCTCGTCTGGCTCGTCTGGTGCCACTGCGGGCAAAGCCGGGGACGACGGCGCTGCAGGCGAGCCAATGGGCGGCGCTAACGACATGGCCGGCGCAGCGGGCGAGGCTCCGAGCGGCGCGGGCGCCGGTGGTTCGTCTGGCGGGCACGGTGGGACCGGCGGCAGCGGCGGCGCTACGGCTGGCTCCGGCGGAGCAAGCGGAGGGCACGGCGGAAGCGGAGGGCACGGCGGAACCGCAGGCGCAGCGGGCGGTGGCGGCGCATCCGGCGGCGGCGGCGCATCCGGAGGGCACGCCGGGGCCGGCGGTGGCTCGGCGTGCACCACGACCGCCCAATGTGCGAGCTCACATGTGTGCATCACCAGCGTCTGCACTCCTTGTGACAGCGTCGCGTATTCCGCTGGAAATACGGTATATTTCGTGGATCCTGCCAATGGTAGCGACTCGAACGGGACGGGCAGCGGCAAGTCGGGGGGCCAAGCAGCGAACGCGTGCGCTTTCAAGACCATCACACGCGCGTTGCAAGTGATCGGCAGTCCGACTCAGGCGTCCGGCGCAGTCGTCAAACTGAAAGGCAACACGGGTACGACCTCCGGTGAGACATTCCCGATTTCGATTCCGCAATACGTGGTCATTCAGGGCGCAACCGCGGGCGTGACGGTGACTTTGGGGTCGGGCAAAGTGGGCTTCATCTTCGCCGGAACCGGCTCGGCCTTGAAGGATCTCGTGTTGGACGGTGGCGGAACTTCGGACAGTGGGGTGCGCCTTCCTACGGCGGATGCCACGGCGACGCTGGACGCGGTGACGGTCCAAAACACAGCCGCCGCTGGGGTCGACGTGCTCGCAGGAACACTGACTCTGCTGGCGGGTACAACCATCCAGATGGCCGGCACCACGCTGTCCCGTCAAGAGGGGATCACCGTCGAAGGGACCGGCAAGCTCGTGGCCAAGCTCAGCACTGGCAAGGTCTCGGTGATCAAGAACACGGCCCAAGGTATCCATGTGATCGAGCGCGGCTCCATCGATCTCGAGGGTGTCGTCACGAGCAACACGTCCGCTACTCCAACCAGCTACGCCGGCACGATTGTGGTCAGCCAGAACAACGGCGCCAATATTGAGCTCAACCAAACGGGTACCCCACGCCCCGTGAACACACTCAAGGGCGTGCTAGCCACCGGCAGCGTGGTTTCGGATGGTCTGCTGATACTCGGCGGCACGGCGGTCAGCGTTCGCAAATCGGTGTTCGTCGGCAATGGCCTGAACGGCATTCACCTGTCGCACACTGGGACCAAAACCACCGGCGTCAACGACGTGGCCGCCGTCGACCTCGGCAAGGCCAATGATCCGGGCTTGAACGTCGTGCAAGGCGCAAACGACCAACTCAATAATAAGGGTGCCGGCATTTGCATCAACATCGACCCGGCGCAAACCCAGGTCGTGAGCGCTCAGGGCAACGTCTTCGCCATTCCGGACTGCAGTGTCACCACCGCCACCCTGACCAAGAATGTGGGTGACTGCGCCCCAGTCACCACCAAGCCCGACGATCTGGGTTGGGAATGGGTAAGCACCACGGATTCATCGAAGGTCACGGTGGACGCGGCCAAATGCAACTGACCCAACCGCGAACCTAAAATAGCGAGGAAGCGCCGTCCCGATCCATGCCTCAGGGGCGGCGCTTGCCGCGACGAGAAGCTGGACGTCACGGGCTTCGCGCGTTGCGCAGTTCCTTACATGGCTTGAACGAAGGTGCCGGTCAGCGCCTGGAGCTCGACGCACGCCGCTTTCGCGGCTTCAGCTTTGGCCTGCGCAGGCTGGACCTCGCAGAAGCCGTCCTGTTGCGGCATGTCCGCCAGATCTTTGATGCGCGACTCGAGCTTCACGCTGTGATCCGCGTTCAAGGTCAACGTGTGATCGGCGTATGTGCGACCCGTGCACATCGTGCCTTGGGCGAACCCCGT
>JBDTYJ010000291.1:0-7359 GCA_040005755.1 Pseudomonadota bacterium | reverse complement strand
ATGTCGAAGATGTCGAAGATGTCGAAGATGTCGAAGATGTCGAAGATGTCGAAGATGTCGAAGAGCACAAGGGCGATTGACTGAACCTCGGGTCGTGTTGACGACTACCGAACTCGCGCATAGATTTGCATGCCGTGATTCGAACCCGTGGTGTGGCGCTTGGAGTAACGCTTGCGCTGTGCGCGTGCGGGAAAAAATTCGAGGCCACTGATGCCCAAGCGGGGGGAGCGCCGGCCGCCGACGCAGGGGCCACGAGCGGAGGCACCGACGGAAGCGCGGCGGGCGAGAGCGAAGCCGGCAGCGTGTCCGGTGGCGCGCCGAGCGCAGGCAGTGGCGGAGCGCCCGAGCAGTCGGCTGGCAGTAGCTCGGGTGGCGCAACCGCTGCGGGCGCGGGCGGCCTACTCAACACGGGCGGCACAGGCGGCCTGCTCAGCACGGGCGGCACGGGTGGCCTACTCAACACGGGTGGCGTCGTCGGCTCGGCAGGCGGCGGGATGGATGGCGGAGAAACGCCGCCCATACCAACGCTGGGCCTGGTGATGTGGCTGCGCGCAGATCGCGGCGTCGTGCTCAACGCGGGTCGCGTCACCCAATGGCTGGATCAATCCGGCAACCAGATGGATGCGCTACAAACGGCAGGCAACGCGCGCCCGACCTTGCTGGCCACGGGTTTCAATGGCCTGCCGACGCTCGACTTCGACGGCACGGTTCAGTACTTGCGGTTGCCGGACGGTTTTGCAGACTTCAGCAAGGGCTTGTCGGGGTTCGTGGTCGCCAGGGCCCGGGTTACGGACGGGGGCTGCGCGTCCATGCTCGAAGTGTCGAACGGCAGTGAGATCGACGACATTGCGTTTGCGCATTGGCAACAAGCCTGGAATTACGAGGTCTTCGATCATGACTTTGGCGGCGGCACGGTCGATCCGGCCCAGCCCGTGCTGTTCTCGATCCTGCATCGCACGACAGAAGAAGTGGTGATGCGTTTGAACGGCGATCAGGCCAACACCTCGATGTTTCCGCTACCCCTCAACAAACTGCGCCAAGACAATTTCATCGGCCACTCGCTGTATGCGGACTGCAAGTACTACCAAGGCCAGATCTCGGAGGTTGTCCTGTACAACCGGACCGTTACCGACAAAGAGCTGCTGACGATCGAGGGCTATCTGCAGCAGCACTGGGCCTTGGCGCCCATGTAAAGGGCGTCCGTGGCCGAACGGCCCGTGCCCGACGAATTACTGAAGCTGCAGCACTGGGCGCGACGCAATGTCTGCCGCGCCCGTGCGTTGGCGCTGCGCGCTACTTGCCTTGTTCGGTGATGATCACCTGAACGCGACGATTCTTGGCGCGGTTGGTCTCGGTGCTGTTCGGTACGAGTGGCTTCTCTTGACCGTAGCCCTTGGCAGTCATGCGCGACGAATCAACGCCGAGGGCGGTGATGGCATCCACTACCGCTTGGGCGCGCGATTGGCTGAGGCGTAGATTGTACGCTGCAGCACCAGTGTCATCCGTGTGACCTTGTACCTCGACGTTCTTGATGTCTGCGCGCTTGGTCATCAAGTCCGCCAGCTCTTCCAATATGGCCTGCGAATCCGGCAGAATTTCGGCCGAATCATGCTGGAAATGCACTTGCTTCTTGAGCTTGATCTCTTTGCCCGCGACGACCACGTTCGGCTGTGTCGGGCGTTTGTTCAGCAGCATGCGCGCGTTGGCCTCTTCGCGAGCGCGCACGTTGACCTCAGCCACGGCCGTGAAATAGCCCGGGGCATCGACTGAGAACTTGAGCGGGCCAGGGGGCACGTTCTCGAAGCGGAACGCGCCGCTCGCATCCGCGCGTAGCTCGAGCTTTCGGTTCAGGCGATCAGTGACTTCAATGTGTGCGCCGTCGACCGGCAGGTTCGTCTCCGGATCGGTGACGGAACCGATCACGGAGCCAACCTTGGGCAGTGCTTCGAGCTCGCACTGCACCTTCACGACGTTCGGACCGCCGTGGGCGGCATTCGGATCCGGCGGGACCTGCAGGGCCACGGAACCAGGCTCACCCGGAGCCACGACGGCGCCGGGAGGTGGCGGGGTCGCAGCACTGGATTGCACCGTGGGCGCTGCGGCGGGCGGTTGCACGGTGGCCACGCATTGACCGTCGTGATAGCCGGCGGCGGTCACGTGGAACGTGTACGTGCCGGGCTCGAGGTTCGCCGTGCGGAACGTGCCTTCGGCGCCCGAGACCATGCCCGTAAGCGGGCGACCGTCGTACTTGATGATGGCGTCCGGGACGGCGTTGGTCGTGTTCTTCTCGACCACGGTGCCTTCGATGACGTTTTCGGCCGTGGCGGCGGCCGGCGCTGGCGGCGCCGCCACGCGCTCGATGATGGGCTTCGGCGCGACCGTGTCGAAGGCATAGCCGAGCGCGAAGTAGAAGTTCCAGGGCAGCTCAGGGGCGACCTCTTGAATGAAATGCGTCGTTGCGCCGGTGCCGATGTCGAACGCGGCGAGCACTGAAAGGCCGTGCTCGGGCCAGGGGAATGCGCGCGCGCCAACCGTGAACCGCGATGGCGTGGTGGACATGCCTTGGTTCAAGCCCAAGCACAGGTCGCCGTTGGCTTTGGCTTCACGCACCACGCAGGTGTAGTTCTGCCGATTGACGGGGATGTCGAGCGACCATTCCAAGAACGGGCGCACATATTCGTTCACGTATTCGGCGGCCAAGCCGCCTTGCACGAAGTCGACGCGATCAATGTCCAACCCGAAGCGTTCGACGCGGGAGATGGGAGCGCCGCGGCCGCGCGGTGCCGGCGTTTCTTCGACTGGCTTCACGATCTTGCCCGCGTTGTCGAACAAGTAGCCGAAGTTTGCGTGGAACCGGAGCGGGATGCGCTCCGAGACCTGCGTGCGATTGTTGAGGTCCAAAGTGGCGAGGGCGCGCAACGCGAAGCTCGTGCTGCCGCTGTCCAAGCCGACGCCGCCGGTGCCGTTGAGCAGCAAGAGCTCTGCCTCACCACCGAACGAAAAAATACCGTTGGGCGAGTGCGGCAAGAAGCCTTTGACGCCCAAATTCGAGTCGCCCAAGACTTGGAGCAGCTGCGGCCGGCCGCGGCTGTCGCTCGTCGCGTGGTTATGAAACCCACCGTAAACTTCCAGGAAAGGCCACGGGGTCACTGAAAGACCGAGGTGCACGCTGGCGCGCGTGACGTCATCCGCGCTGGTGGGGCTCTCGGCGCCGAATACCGGGCAGGCGCTGTTGCCGTTGCACAGAAAGCCAGAGCCCGTGAAGTAGGAACCGGTGACATCGAAGCGGAACGTGCCCGGCGCGCCGGCACCGGCTTCGGTCACGTGCAGCAGACCGGTGGAGCCGCTGAGCGCGCTGCCGAGATGGAGCGAAGTGGCGCGCCATTCGCGATCTGCGGCACCGTCATCCTCCGTAGTTGGGGGCGGCGCGTTGTCCGCGCTGCCGCCGGCCAGGCCGAAGCCGTCAGTGCTCGCGCTAGCCGAGACGCTGGCAGCGGCACCAGGCGTTGCTGCCGCGGGAGCGGCCGCGGGCGTTGCGCCATCAGGCGCCGGTGCAACCGGTGCAGGCGCAGGCGCAGGCGCAGCAGGTGCAGGCGCAGCAGGTGCAGGCGCAGCAGGTGCAGGCGCAGGTGCCGGCGTTTGTGCGTGCAGGCTCGAGGCCAGACTGAGCGAACCCAACAACGACACCGAAGCAAGACCGACCCGTTTCATCATTCCTCGTTCCGTAGGCGCCCGGACAGCGCGCGTCATTGTTAACACGTTTTTGTGAGGCAAATTGTGTTCGCCCGTGAAGCGTCAAGGGAAGATGGCGGGGTCCACCCCTGAGGCCGCGTAGCGGCCGATTTGGGGGGGACCGGCCGCCCGCAGGCCCGTGCGCCGGACCACGCCCGAGGCAGCGGAAAACGCACGGGCCGAGGACGGACGAGGGGGGGCAGCATGCCCATGGCTCTTGCTTGTGCGCCCATCACACGCCTTTTGCTCTCGCGCTCCACCACCGGTACCCTCGCCCGCTGTGAGCACTCTGATCCGCGTGACCGGACTTCGCAAGGAGTTTCGCCAGGGCTTCTTCATGCGCCGGGTGCTCGCCGTAAAGGGCGTGTCGTTCGATGTCGAGAGCGGCGAGATTTTCGGTTTTTTGGGGCCGAACGGCGCTGGCAAAACAACGACAATCAAGATGTTGACTGGCTTGATTGCGCCCAGCGGCGGCGAGGCCACTTTGTTTGGCGACCCCGTGCCCAGTCCGCGTGCGCTGTCCCGCGTGGGGTTCTTGCCCGAAAATCCATATGTATATCCTTATCTAACGCCCACGGAATTCGTGGAGCTGTGCGCGCGCCTTTCAGGCCTTTCGGCGCGTGCTGCGCGTGATCGCACGCGTCGGGTGCTGGATCAGGTCGGTGTGCTGTACGCGGCAGACCGGCAGGTGCGTCGCTTATCGAAGGGCATGCTGCAACGCACGGGTCTGGCGGCCGCGCTCGTTTCGGATCCGGAGCTCTTGATTCTGGATGAGCCGATGAGCGGGCTCGACCCGGTGGGCCGCAAGGAGGTGCGCGATCTGATTGTCGAGGAGCGCAAGAACGGGCGCACTATTTTTTTCTCCACGCACATCCTGAGTGACGTCGAGACCATGTGCGATCGCGTGGCGATCCTGCGGCGTGGGGAAGTCGTCGTCAGCGGGCGGCTGGGCGATTTGCTGCGCAGTGACGTGCGGCGCACGGACATTGTGCTGCTCAGTGCGAGCGAAGATTTTGCCGCCGAGTGCCAGACTGCCGGACACACCGTGCGCCGGCTTGGGCCGCGCCTCGTGGTCGAGATCGAGGGTGAAACCAAGGTGAGCGCGCTGCTAAAGCGCGCGCTCGACCTCGGCTGTGCGATTTCGGAGGTGACCCCGCGCTCGGAAACCCTCGAAGACTTGTTCGTTCGTGAAGCGATCGAGACCGAAAACTAAAAGGGCGTCAGCCCATAGCCTGCGACGCACGTTCCGGCGGTGCCGTACGCGCCGAGGTTGGTGTACGCGCCGCTGACGAGGCACTGCGCGTGGTTCGCCGCGACGCAAGCAATGGCCGGGCAGACTTGCACGCACTTCTGCTCGTTGATTTGTTTGAGCGTGGCTTCGTAGGCCTGCGTTTCGGGCGAGTCTTGATTCTCGACGGGCACCTCGCAGTTGCACGTGGTCTTCACCTTGCCCGTGCACTGCGTGACATTGCGGGCAATGTTACAAGCGCGCGCGGCCGCTAGCTCCGTGGTCGCTTCAGCGAGTAGCTCGTTGCACGTGGGCTCGGCACCACCGCTGCCCGCCGCGCCCGCGCTGGTTCCGCCTGCGCCCGCGCTGGTTCCGCCTGCGCCCGCGCTGGTTCCGCCCGCGCCCGCTTGGGCTCCGCCTACGCCCGCGCTGCCGCCAGCTCCGCCGTGAGCGGCAGCGCCGCCACTGCCGCCAGGAGCGGCGCCGCTTCCGCCAACGGCGCTGCCGCCGCCCGTGTCTCGACCGCCGGTCGTGTCTCCGCCGACCGAGGAGTCCCCACCGGGATCGGTCGCGATCGAGCCGTCACCGGCGGTGGCTGGAGCGCCCGCCTGGTTCGTGGCGCCGGCTGTAGCGCCGGGCCCGCTGCCGGAGAACAAGCCTGGGTCGGTCGCGCCGCATGCGACTAAAGCGAAGACCAGCGCGCTGGGTGCGACGAGGGAAAGGTGACGGGCCACGCCTGAAGCTTAGCACTCAACGCGCTCGGCGCTTCGAGACGACGGCGCGAACCGTGTCGAGATCGCGCCTGGAAAGTTCGCGGCTAATCAGCAAAATTGAAATGTACGCGAGCGCGACCAGCACTGCATACACAGGGGTTAGAATTTTGCCAGCCTGTGGCAAAGCGCGGCCCACAGCGATCGCGACTGCGCTCGCCACAAGTACCCGCAGTAAGGCCAGTGGCGGCGCCACCGCGCCAGCGGCGCGGTACACGAAAAACGCCGCTGAAAGCGTGGCCACGAACAGCCCGGCCGCGGTTGCCTGCGCAGTGAGCAACAGCAAATCTGCGCCGAAGGGCGCGCCACGCACACGTAGGTAACACAGCACGACGACCAGCGTCACCGCCACGCCAGTCACGAGCGCGCTCTCGCGTTCGTGCTTCAGGCTGTTGAGCACCGTTGTGAGCACGCCGAAGATCGCGAAGCCGCCGAAACCGATGGCGAGGAGCTCCAACGACGGGCCGCCGAGCGCCGCCGCTTCGGGGCCGAAAACCAGCTGCAGCAAGCGATCACTCAGCCCCGCTGTGACGCTCACCATGACGCCTGCGAGCACGAGCGCGAGCCGCACCCCCGTGCGGACGTAGCGCGCGACCGCTTGCCGATCGCCATCACGCGCCGCGGTGGCGAGCATCGGGAACAAGATGAAGGTGACGGCGATCAGCAGTTGGTACGGCAAGAACGAGAACAACTGCGTGGCGCGATACGCGCCCACGAGCGGATCCGCCGCCGCGGCCGGTAGCCCTTTAGCGATGGCAGCCTGGGAAGCGAAGCGGCGCAGCAACGTGAGGTCCGCTTGCAAGAGCAAGTTGAACAAGATTTGCCCGAGCAGCACGGGCAGCGCGTACAGGACATGCGCGCGCGTGCTGAGCGCGGCCGGCCCGCGCGCGCCGGTGCCGACCAGCACCAATGCCACGCCCAAAATAAAGGTCGCGCCGAGCGCAAAGCCAACGGTCGCGCCCTCGACGCCCAGCCCGCGTCGCGAAAACAACCACGCGCCGGCGATCAAGCCGCAGGTGCGCAGCGTTGCGGCGATCACATCCAGCGCGGCCTGCGAGACGAAGCGTTGCTTGCCGTTCAGCACACCGATGAGCGGAGTGTACAAGCCGTAAAGGAACATCACCGCGCTGAGCACGCGCAGTGGCCCCACGAGGTGACTTGCGCCCACCATGTTTGCAATGAACGGCGCGAGCAGAAAAAAGCCTGCAGCGAGCAGCACCGAGAACACCGCGTGTACGGTGAACACGCGCCGGATCGTGCCGGGTCGCGTTTCCGGCGTCGCCTGCGCGACCGCGCGGCTCACGCTTTGAATCGACGTGGTGGTAACCGGATTGTAAGTGATGCCGGCAATCGACAGCACGCTGGCCAGCGCGCCGTAGCCGTCCAACCCCAGCAAGCGCGGCAGCGCAATTTGCTGTATCAACCCGACCAGGATGAAATAAATCTTCGCGAACGCGACCGCAAGCCCGCCTCGGCCGGCAGCGCGGGTCGCATCCTCCGGCACAGCGCCCGCGGGCTGTGGCCGTGCGAGTTCAGGATTCTCGAGAGGCAGCGCGTTGGGCGTCGCCGGAACGTCAGATGCAGGCGTCACCCGAGCGCTATCGCATCCGGCCCGGCGATTCGTCAACG
>JBDTYJ010000290.1:0-7431 GCA_040005755.1 Pseudomonadota bacterium | reverse complement strand
CCTTGCTGCTTCGGGGTGCAAGGGACCGCAGGTTACGTACGCGCCGGACGCCTCGCTCGCGGGCGCGGCGGACGAGAGTGCTGAGGGCTCCGGCGGGTCGGGCGGCGCGGGCGTTGCGGGCGCTTGCAACGTACCGAAGAACTCGAATTCAGCGGCGATTGGTTCTTGCCTATCCGCGCCCAAGTTTGTCGATTGCACGCTGGACGGCAGCAGCGCGGGTTGCCTTTCGAACGGGCCCAATACCTGCGCCGGTTTGGAGGATGCAACGTGCGTGAGCAAGTGCGCCTGGAATCAATACGCCGTCTCCTGTGGCGGGCCCGCTGTAAACGGCGTGGAGTACGAAGCCGTACCGTCTAATTGCGAAGTAGCCGCCGTTGCGTCAAATGGAAAATCATACGCTTGCTGCTCCTGTGACCGCGCAAAGTAGCCCGTCCAAAATCAAGCTTCGTGCGCGAGCAACGTGCTGATGCGTTCAGCGAGCGGCGGGTGAGAGTAATAGAACTTTGCGTACAGCGGGTGCGGGTGCAAGTTCGCCAGGTTCTCAGTTCCGAGCTTGGCGAGGGCGCGAGCGAGATCCCGCGGCGAGCCATGTAAATCAACGGCGAAGCGATCCGCCTCGCGTTCATCGTGGCGGGACCACGCGGCAAACAGCGGCGTCAGCGGAAACAACACGACTGATCCGGCCACAGCCAGGATCACGATCCGCGCCGGAAAGGAAGCCGCTGACAGCCCCAGCAGCCCGGGCAACAGCGCGCTGGGCGCCAACCAAAAAACCAGGTACGCAGCCAAGACGAGCAGCACCTGCATCACGAGCATGCGCATGAGAACGTGCTGTTTCTTCCAATGACCCAGCTCGTGCGCGAGCACGGCTAGAATTTGCGGCTCCGACATTTGCGCGAGCAGCGTATCGAACAGCACGACCCGCTTTTGCCGACCAAATCCGGTAAAATATGCGTTCGAGTGTGAGCTACGGCGCGAGGCGTCCATCTTCAGCACGCGGCCAACCTGCACTCCAGCGCGCTCAGTCATGGCTTGGATGCCGTCACGCAGCCCTGCTTCATCCAACGGCTCCATTCGATAGAAGAGCGGCTCAATCAGATAAGGAGAAAGCACGGTCAAAATAAGGCTCACGCTACTAATCAGCGCGCTGACCCACACCCACCAACTGTGCGGCGCTGCCTGTACCAACGCGAGCGCCGCTGCGGTCAAGCCCAAGGAGAGCCCCAAAGAGAGTGCCGTGCTCTTCAGCCAATCACTCCACCACAGACCCGGCGTTTGGCGATTGAACCCATAGCGCGCCTCCAAACGAAAGTCCGAGTACAGTTGAAATGGCACGGCCAAGACCGCGTTCACGCACAGCAGGCCCGCCAGAAACAACACTCCACTGGCGATAAATGAACGCGACAAGCTCGCCACCCAAGCGTCATACGTAGCAAGCCCTCCGGCGAACAGGAAAGCAGCCATCATCAGCGTCGAAAAGCTACCCCGCAGCAAGTTGAGTCGCCCGCGCGCCGCGGTATAGGCGCTGATGCGCGCGAGACGCTCGCCGTCTACGTCACTTCTCAACACGGCCGGTACGCGGTGCCCCTCACGCTGCAGGTGACGCAGGTTCAACCAAGAGAGCCCAAGCCGCGCCGCCGCAACGGCCAAGAATACGAGCAGCGCAATCGCCATCATTTTCTAAACGTAGGGCCGCCTGGCGATCCGCGCCAGCCGCTGCGCGCGCGCTCAAACTTCCGGCAGCATTAGCGTGCTGTCAGCGGCGGGCGCGCCAGTGACGCGGACACGCGCAACGAGACGCGATTGACGGCTTTGAGACAGCGTGACAGACTCGCTGAATCAGATGATTCGCCACCGCGCCCTCAACTTCGCCGCTACCGCAGTTTCGTGCGGTTGTTGTCGTTGTTGTTCGCGGGCGGCGTAGTCCGCGGTCGATTCCGACCGCGCTGTTGCGCCGCCTGGCCTCTGCCGGGGCGGAGGCGCGGGCGCGCGTTTCGATTGCTGGAGCAAATCATGAAGACCGTTCGACTGTACGATTCACTTTCGCGATCCATCCGCGTTTTTACGCCGCTCGGCAGCGCGCCGGTCGGGATCTACAGCTGCGGGCCAACGGTGTATGCACGACAGCACCTGGGCAACCTCAGGCCATATGTGTTCGCGGACTTGCTGCGCCGCACGCTGGAAGCGGCCGGCTACGCGGTAAAACACGTGATCAACATCACTGATGTCGGGCACTTGACGTCCGACGCTGACGACGGCGCAGACAAAGTGGAGCTCGCGGCCGCCCGCGCGCGCACCTCCGCGTTCGATATCACCGAGCACTACACCACGCTGTTCCAAGCCGACCTCGAGCGCATGGGCACGCTTGCGCCCGAGCATTGGGCGAAAGCCAGCGCGCACGTGCCAGAGCAGATCGCGTTGATCGAACAGTTGGCGAGCCGCGGCTTCAGCTACCTGAGCGGCGATGGCGTGTATTTCGACACGGCACGCGCACCGCACTACGGCGAATTATCCGGCTTGCGCGCGAGTGCGAGCCACAGCCGAGTGCGCATCGACAACGGCAAGCGCAACGCGGCAGACTTCGCGCTCTGGAAATTTTCCCCCGAAACAGGGCCGCGTCGGCAGCTCGAGTGGCCGAGCCCGTGGGGGGTCGGTTTTCCCGGTTGGCACATCGAGTGCAGCGCAATGGCCAGCAAGTACTTGGGCAGGCAGTTCGAGATTCACACCGGCGGGGTGGATCACGTCGCGGTGCACCACTCGAACGAGATCGTGCAGGCCGAGCATGCGTTCGGCGTGCGGCCCTGGGTGCAATATTGGATGCACGGCGCGTGGCTCACTTTGGATGGCGCAAAGATCGCAAAATCTGCCGGCAATGCGCCAGACTTGGACGACCTGATCGCGGCCGGAGTGAGCGCAGCGGCGTATCGCTATTATTTGATGACTGCGCACTACCGCGCGCCGCTCGATCTCTCGCTCGAGGGCCTGCATGCGGCGAGCACCGCGTTCGCACGCCTGAGCAGCTTCGTGGCCCGACACTACGACGCAAACGCGGCTCCGCCGGACGCGGCCTGCGCGGCGGCCTGCGCAGAGTGGCAGGCGCTATTCCACTCCGCGCTGTACGCCGATCTCGACGCGCCGCGAGCGCTGTCGGTGCTGTGGAGTATCTACGCAGACTCGAGCCTAAGCCTGATGCTACGTGCGGAGTTGATTGCGCGCCTGGGCGACGTGCTGGGCTTGCGTTTGACGGGCACCGCGGCGCAACCGGCCGAGCTGACGCCAGAGGCCGCGGGCTTGGTCCAAGCCCGCGAGCGCGCCCGCGCGGCGGGTGATTTTACGCGCGCCGATGCGCTCCGTCGCGAGCTGTTGGCGCATGGGTTGGTGGTCGAAGACGGGCCAGGCGGGCCGGTGACACGACCTGCTCCACACACGCACTCAAGCCCACATACAGGCCAACGTCCTTAGAGCGCGTGCCCCGGACAATCGCTGTTCGCGCATCGCGGCGCACTTTTCTGCCTGCTCAACGAGGCGATCGGTTACTCGCCCAACAAGGGTCAAAGCGTTGCCCGGCCGCGCTTCACCTGAAGTAAAAGTGCGCAGTGGATCGTTCGCTGAGATAGTGCACATTAGGGAGTTGACCTGTTACACAGCACAGCCGCCGGTCGTGGTGGCGCGGCCTAGTGCTGAGTAATTGCGCCGTCGCAATTTTTGGAGGCTAACCGTATGCGAACCCAACCTATTGTTCCTGCCCTTGGACTCCTGGCCCTATCGTACCTGGTGGCTGGCTGCTCTGGCTCGAACAAGCCTTCGCAGGTCGAAGGGAACGGTACAGGCGACCCGGTCATCGTCGGCGGTGAAAATGGCGGCGGGCTCAACGTGGGCCCCAACGGCACCGGCGCCGGCAGTGGCATCCCCGTGGATGGTGGCGTGGTGCAGCCGGACGCGGCCTGTGCGCAAAGCTCTTCAAGCGCGAGCCTTGGCCAACTCACCATGTTGGTGATGATGGATGACTCGGGGTCCATGAACGAAAACAACAAGTGGAACCAAGTGGCCGCAGCCATGAAGGCATTCTTCGCGGATCCAGCAGCGGCCGGCTTGCACGTTGGCCTGCGGTTGTTCCCGAGCGATACCCCAACCATGGGCTGCACAAAAAGCGTCTGCGACACGAGGACCACGGGGCAAGCCACGGCCATCACCGCCTGCAGCACCCCGTTGGTCGAGATCGCAGAGTTGACCGCGGCCGCTGCCCCCACTGACACCCAAGAGGCGAAGCTCCTCGCGGCCATCCCCGCAAACCCTCGACCCGCCAGGGACGACGCCGCCGGCACCCCGACCTACGCCGCGCTGCAAGGCGCAGAAAATATCGCCACGGAGTACGCCGCAGCGCACCCTGGCGAAAAGGTCGTGGTCGTGTTCGTCACGGACGGTGAACCCAATGGCTGTGACGAGCGCATCGCAGACATCGCGAAAATCGCCTCCGACACGCTGGCAGCAAAGAAGATCGAAACTTACGCGATTGGTATTCTCGGCTCCAAAGAGGACACCATCAATCGCATCGCGGAGGCGGGCGGCACCACGAAGGGCATCATCATTGGCGGCAGTGACGGCGCGACGACGGAGAAGGACTTGCTGGCCGCGTTCGGCAATATTAAGTCCGCCAACGTGAGCTGTAATTTCCCGGTGCCTCCGGCGCCAGCGAACCTAATGCTCGACAAAGATCACGTGAACGTGAACTACACCCCGGGCAAAGGTAAAGCGGTGACGCTCCCGCGCGTGGAAAAGGCCGCGTCTTGCGGCACCACGGGCGGCTGGTACTACGACGACAACGCGACGCCCACGCAAATTCTGTTGTGCGGGAACACGTGCATGACCGTGCAAGCGGACACTGGCGCGGCTCTGCAGGTGCTGTACTCCTGCGTCGGGAGTGAAGGCTACAACCCGCCGAAGTGAGCCCTCACCAGCGTCGATGCCGGCGCGCGTAACGGGGTCGCTGCGCGGGGACGCCTCACCGCAAAGACCGCATCCGGCGCGCCTCTTGCTTCGCCCAGGGGCATGAGCTCAGACGCAGACCCAGGCGGACACGAGCATGTGGTCGAGATCGCGAATGATTCGCCGCCGCCGAGCAGCGCGCGTCGGCGCTCGTTCGCGACCATCAGCGTGGCGGTTTGCCTCGGGCTCGCGGGCGCTGTGACGCGGGCGTTCCGGTTCAGCGTGCACGGCTTTCAATTTGAAGAATCGTGTTCGAATTCCAACGCTGATTTGCGCGCTGCGCGACGCGCCACATCAGAGATGAGATCGGCGCCGCGCAGCAAGCGTGCGAGTGTGGCACGCAGCCGCGTATCGAGCTCGCTCGGCAACGCCGGAACCGCCGCGTCCGGGGCCGGCTCGCGGCCGCGCGCGGACGCCGCCGCTTGCTGCAGCGTGTTGACTACATAGGCTGCAATGGCTTGTGCCAGCGCGGGTGGGAGAGTCCCCTCCGGCGTCAAATCCCGTGCCGCATAGGTGTCGATCGCGGTTAGCGCGCCGGTTGCGCGCCGCGCGTACGTGATCAGCTGCAGCGCGTATTCCTCGACCGCCGTGTCGTGCCGGGGTTCTGCAAGCAGCCGCTCGAACGAGCTTTCGGCTTCGCCCAGCGCAATTCCGGTGTCGCGCCGCGCCGCATTGATACGCAGCTCGCTGGCCTCGGCATGGCGATCGCCGAGGCCCTGTAGCGTCACGACCGCGTAGCGCGCAACATGATCGAGCATGCTCGCCAGCAGATCTGGCAAGCGCGTGGTTTCGCGCGAAGGGAAAATGAGCACCGCAGCAACGAACGCGATGCCGCCGCCCAGGGCCGCGGCGCCCGCGCGAACTGCCGCGGTCCACCAATCCCCTGGGAAGCGCTCGGCGATCAGCACGAACACCGGGGTCAAGAAAAACGTGAATAGACGATAATTGCGCCGGTGCGTCGCGACTGCCGCAACGGAGAGCGGGAACATCACCGCTGCGAGCAGGATCGGCCCGTGTACCGTCATGTTGATGGCCACGGCGGCAATGCTGCCCAGCACCGTGCCGACTACGCGTTGCGCAGCGCGTGTCGCCGTAGCGCCTGAATAGGGCTGCAACACAGCGAGCGTGGTCACCGTTATCCAATGCGGATGCAGCGAGATACGACCTGCCAATAGCGAGGTAATGCTCACTGTGATCGCAACGCGCAGGCCATGGTGAAAAAACGTGGAGCGCGGCGAACACGCATCGCGCAGCACTGCCCAATCGCCGCGCCATTTCCTGAAGAAGTCGAGCACGACCGATTTCGACGCCCCCACGCTTTCCGCAGGCGAGTTCGGCGGGGCGTCCAAGGACGAAGTCATTGCTTGCGCGGTGCGGCTCGCGTCGTCCAAGTGCTCGAGTAAAGCGTGAATCGAAGACGCCGGCCCGCGCAGATGAGCGGGTGGCGGCAAGCTCGGTCGGCTCTCGTGCCCGCGTAAATTCGGTGTGCGTAGGATCTCCGCGGTCTCTTGGTTGCGCTTGGCCAGCGCGCGCAGGCGCTCCGGCACTCCCGCGCGATGAGCCTCTGCCGGATCGAGCTCGCTCGCCTCCTTGAGCGTGACCAACAACGGAAGTTGCGCTTCTGCTACCCCCAAGAGCACTCGCAAATTACTGCCAACACGCGTTTCGCCAGCGCGCCGCGCGCGCCCGCCCAGCGCCAAGCGCCGCGCATCCTCCGTCGCGTTGCGAATCAAACGATGGTGAATGCGCGCGAGCTCCGTCCAGCGCGGGTCGCCTTCTGGCGTGCCAGCGCGCACGCAGCTCTCGGTCTCGCTCGCATAGCGCGCCAAAGCGTCGAACACCGTGGCTTCCGCGCGCCGCAGCGGCAAATGCGTCCAGATGGGCCAAATGACCGAAGAAAGGAAGACCGCGACGGCCGCGCCCGCGGCAAAGAAACAGCCGTCGCGCAGCGGCTCCGTGCCACCTCGCGCGCTGCCCACGACGACCACAATCGTAAGCATGGTGCCTGCGCTCGCCCAGACCGCGCCCAGCGACCGTAGCAGCGAAGCGGCCATTGCAAGGAGCGCCAGCCAGCCCGCCGCGAGCCACGGGTTTGCCGCCAAGCCCTCGGAGAAAGCGACAGCCACTCCGCCGGCAAGCGCGAACGCACTCAACGTCTTCGCCCGCGTGCTGCGCAGCCCGCCCGGATCGACCAGCGTGCCGAGCCAACCGCCAAGCGCCATCCACGCAAATTCGTGCCGGCCTAGCCGCGTTGCAAAATAAAATGGCACCAGCGTTGCGACGCCGCCACGCAGCCCCTTGGCGAAATCCGGCATCGCCGCATCCAACCAAGCTTTCCCATAAGCGCGCACGAACCGCCCCACTCCCACGCCGCGCCGCCCGCGGCAACTCATCCGAAACGATCGGCTGCCCCGCCGCTTCCCGTCACATCACGGCCTGGTCCGC
>JBDTYJ010000289.1:0-7459 GCA_040005755.1 Pseudomonadota bacterium | reverse complement strand
CCGTGCGTGTTTCCCGGCGCTTTGGAGGCTGCACCGGCGGGAGGTTAGTGCGCGTCGTTCCAGTTTGCGCCGTGGCCGACCTCCACGGTCAATGGCACCAAAAGCTCGAACACGTGCTCCATCGCTGCTTTGATCTTGGCCTCGGCTTCGGGTACCTCGGCTTCGGGCACCTCGAACACGAGCTCGTCGTGCACGCTCAGGGTCATGCGCGCGCCGGGTGTCGGCGGTTCTTTCAGAGCGAGCATCGCGAGCTTCAGCAGGTCCGCGGCGGTGCCCTGAATCGGCATGTTCATCGCGATGCGTTCCGCGGCCAGGCGCTCGGCGCGGTTCGCGCTGCGAATCGTGGGCAGTAGGCGACGCCGGCCGAGCAAGCTGCGCACCGCTTCACCTGCGCGCGCACGCTCCAAGGTTTCGTTCATGAAGCGCCGCACGCCTTCGTAACGCCGAAAATACGCAGCAATGAAGCTCGAAGCCTCCGCGCGTGGAATGCCTAAAGATTTACTGAGCCCGCTGTCGCCCTGCCCGTAAATCACACCGAAATTCACGGCCTTCGCCCGTGTGCGGTGCTCGCGCGTCAGCTCTTCCTCACGCAGCTCAAAAATCTCGAGCGCGGTTCGGGTGTGAATGTCCTGACCGGTGCGGAACGCCTCCAAGAGCACCGGGTCTTGCGATAGGTGCGCGAGCACGCGCAGCTCGATCTGCGAATAATCCGCGCTCACGAGCTGGTAGCCGGGGGGCGGCACGAAGGCCTGCCGGATCTTGCGCCCGAGTTCGGTGCGAATCGGAATGTTCTGCAAGTTCGGGTCGGTCGACGATAGGCGCCCGGTGGCGGCGACGGCTTGCTCCCAGGAGGTGTGAATGCGCCCAGTGTTCGGGTTCAAGAGCTGCGGCAGCGCGTCAATGTACGTGCCCTTCAGCTTGCTCACCTGGCGAATCTCCAGAATGACCTTGGGCAACGGATGCAGATCGGCGAGCGCTTCCAGCGTGTCAGCGTCCGTGGAGCGCGAAGTTTTGGTACGGCGCACGGGTTTCAAGCCAATTTCGTCGAATAACAGCGTTTCGAGCTGGCGAGGTGAATTCACGTTGAACGCTTTGCCCGCAATGCGATGTGCGTCCGCCTCCAAGCGCTGGATCTCGCGTTCGCATTCTCGGCCCAAGCCGGCGAGGTGCTCCGTGTCCACCAACACGCCGCGCTCCTCCATCCGCGCGAGCAGCGCCGCGAGCGGCAGCTCCATCTCGCGCAATAACTTGTCGAGGCCGTCCTCGGCCAAGCGCGGCTCCAAACGCTCTTGGAGGTGAAAGCTGAACACGGCGCTCGCGCCGACGAATTGGCTCGCGTCCTCGATCGTGATCTCGTCAAAGTCCAGCGTCTGCCCGCGCTTCTTCTTGGTCAGCGAGTCGTAACTCGTGGCCACGACGCCCAGCTCGCGCTGCACGAGCGGGTCTCTATCGTTTCGTGACTCCGGGTCCAACAGGTAGGCCGCGAGCGTCGCGTCGAACCAGTAGCCCGCGAACGGTAGCCCTGCGTGGCTCAAAATCACGTCGACGCGCTTCAAGTCCAGCGCCGACTTGCGCAAGCCAGCGTCGCACAACAGAGGGCCCAAAACCTGCTTCAGATCGGCCAAAGACACTTGCTTGGGGCAGCCCATGTAACGGTGCCCAAGCGGCACGTACACCGCCTTGCCCGGCTGCCAAGCAAGCCCCACGCCCACCAGCACCGAACGCAATGTATTCGGCTTATTGGTCTCGACCGCGATCGAAAATGCTCCGGCGGCGCTGAGTGCGTGGGCCAGTTGTTCGAGCTCCTCGCGGTTGTTGATCACGCTGATTTCGGGCGCGCCGAGCGGGGCTCCCGGCGTTACCGGAGCTGCGCCCTTGATCACGGCTGGCGGCAGAGAGCCCATGCTCGCGGACACCGGTTGCCCCGCGCTCAGGGGCGGCGCTTCACCTGGGGTACCCAAGGCCTGAAGTTGACGCTGGAAGCCGAGCTCCGCGTACAACGCGCGCAGCGTTTCGGTGTCCCGGCCCCCGTAGCGCAGCGCTTCGAGATCGATGAGCACCGGGCAGTCTTCTTTGAGGGTGACTAGCTGTTGACTGAGAAAGGCCTGCTCCTTGTGCTCGATGAGTTTGTCCTTCAGGCCTTTCTTTTTCAGTTCTTCAATGCGCTCGTAGATCCCTTGCAGGGAGCCAAACTCCACCAGCAAGTCCTTGGCGGTTTTCGGTCCCACGGAGGGCACACCCGGAATGTTGTCCGACGTGTCCCCGGTCAGCGCCAGCAAATCACGCAGCTGGTCGACGCGCACGCCGAAGCGTTCTTCCACTTCCGAAACGCCGAACACGCGGTCGCGCATCGTGTCCCACATGATCGTGCGCTCGCTCACGAGCTGCATCAGATCTTTGTCGGCCGCGACGATCACAATCCTCAGATTGTGCTCGGCGGCGCTGCGCACCGCGCTCGCGATCAAGTCATCTGCTTCGACCCCATCCTGTTTGAAGATCGGGATGTTGAACGCGCGCACGACCTGTTCGCAGCGTTGCATCTGTTGTTTCAAATCGGTCGGGGCAGGGGGGCGGTTGGCTTTGTAAGCGTCGTAGATCTGCTTTCGGAACGTGGCTCGCCCGGAGTCCATCGCGATAGCCAGCAACGAGGGCCGGCACTGGCGCACCAGGCGTTCGAGCATGCTGACCGTGCCGTGCACGGCGTGAGTCGGCTCGCCTGATGGACTCGAGAGCGGTGCGATCGCGTGATACGCGCGCAGCACGTAGCTACTCAGATCGACGATGTACAATACGTCGGGTGCTGCGGCTGGAAAGAGCTGCGTCATGGCGAGGTCTTAACAGAGACCGCCCGATGCGGCGTCTCGTGTTGGAGTCCGAGGCACCCGCGGAGCGGCCGCGTGGCCGGTACGCGGCGTGCCTGCCAACGCAGCTGCCGGCGGGCGTAACCTGCAACGGCGCGCTGCTCAGGGTTGCGAACGGGTGAGGGCCAGGAAGGGACTGGCCTGGAGAAGCGTAGGCCAAATGACGCGGCGCGCCCCCGGGCGTTCGGCTGGGCTTTTTTTTCGACAAGTGTGGCGCATCTGGCTTCGCCCATCGAACACCGCTAATCTGAGAAGAACGTGCCCGATTCCGAGCTCTCCGTCCCGCAAGGCTTGGTCGCGGGTAAGTATCGCCTGACGCGCCTGCTGGGGCGCGGCGGCATGGGCGCGGTGTGGGAAGGCACGCATACTTCGCTCGGCACGCGCGTGGCGGTGAAGTTCATCGACGCGGAGTACGCAGAGAGCCCGGAGGCCCGCAGTCGCTTCGAGAATGAAGCGCGCGCCGCCGCACGTCTGCGCAGCAAGCACGTGGTTGAGGTGTACGACCACGGCGTTTCGGAAGACGGCCGCCCCTTCATCGTGATGGAGTACCTGCAGGGTGAGCCACTCGACAAGCGCCTCGATCGCTTGGGGCGTCTGCCCGCGAAGGAAACCGCGCACCTGATGCTGCAGGTGTGCCGCGCGCTGACGAAAGCGCATGCCGCCAATGTCGTGCATCGCGATCTGAAACCCGAAAATATCTTCCTGGTCTGGGACGACGAAGAAGGCACGGACGTCGTCAAGGTGGTGGATTTTGGCATCGCCAAATTCACGGACGCCTCGCTGGGCGCGGTCTCGTCCTCTACCCGTACCGGGTCGGTGTTGGGCACGCCGCACTACATGAGCCCGGAGCAAGCGCGCGGGCTGCGCAGTGTGGATTACCGTTCCGATCTTTGGTCGGTGGCGGTGATTGCGTATCGGAGCATCGTCGGGCAACTGCCCTTCGACGGCGAAGCAGTCGGGGATCTGCTGGTCAAGCTGTGCACCGCGCCGATCCCGGTGCCGTCACAGCTGGTGCCGGGCATTCCGCCCAGTTTCGACGCTTGGCTCGCCAAAGCATTGAACCGCGATCCAGCGCAGCGCTTCAGTTCGGCGGCGCAGTTGGGGGAATCGTTGGCGTCGGTGTGTGGCTTGTCCCTGCGCGGCCAATTCTCGAGCGGCGAGCTGCAGGGCGGGGGTGGCGTCCACGCGCTGAACTCCGGCGCGCGTGCCTCCTTCGGATCTGAGCAGGGCGCTGGCTTTCAAGCTGCGCCCGTGGGTTCGGCAACCGGCGCGCCGACGTCCAAAACGTCCTCAGGTCAGACGCCAGCGCCCCGCACCAGCCCCAGCGCGCTGATTGCAGCAGCGTTCGCCGCGCTGGTCGTGCTCGGCATTGGCGGCGCCGTGGCAGTGAAAAAGCTCAGCGCACCAAAGCCCGCGGACAGCGCGGTGCTATCGGCACCGAACCCGGTCCCCGCGGCCCCTTCGCCTGCGGCCGCGCTCAATCCGACCGCGGAGGGCTCTCCTTCGCCCGAGGCTCCCGCCGCGTCGGTCGCTCCCAAGGCCACGGCCTCAGCGGCTGCCGCTCCGACTTCGCCGAAACGAGCGCCTGTTGTGCAGCCGGCGTCGGCGAGCCGCCCTGCGCTGAGCTCGCCTTCAGTGAAGCCGCCGGCGCTCAAGCCGCCGACCGGGAAGCCGACCAGCGGCGATATCGGCTTCTGAGCCCGGCGGACTCGAAGCGGTCCGACTCGCTCCCTGCGAGCCGTGGCGTAAGTATACGAAATTACGCCGGTTTACTGTATCCTACATCAACGTGCAATTGATTACATTTGCGTGACAATCAGGCGTTCAGTGTTTGGTACTGCCGGAGGCGAAGCATGCAAATCGTCCTCCTTGCGCTGTACTGCTCGGTTCTGCTGGTTCTCTGCACGTACGGCGCGCACCGCGCGACGCTCGTGTTTCAATGCCTGCGCTACAAGCGCCGTTTGGAGCGCGCCGCGCGTTCCGTGACGCTCGCCGAAGAGGATTTGCCGACGGTTACCGTGCAGCTTCCTCTATACAACGAGGCTACCGTGGTGCGCCGCCTGCTGGATGCAGCGGGCGCCCTCGACTATCCGGCTGACCGCCTCGAGCTACAGGTGCTGGACGACAGCACGGACGAGACGCAAAGCATCGCGCGCGCCGCGGTGGAAGAGCTGCGTGAGCGCGGCATCAACGCTGTGTACCTGCGCCGTCCGGATCGCCACGGTTACAAGGCCGGCGCGTTGGATTTCGGTTTGCAGCAGGCCTCTGGCGAGTTGATCGCGATCTTCGATGCGGACTTCGTGCCTCAAGCGTCGTTCCTGCGTGACATCGTCGGTCACTTCGCGGACCCGCGCATCGGCATGGTGCAAACGCGCTGGGAGCACATGAACCGCAACCATAGCTTGCTCACTAGCATTCAGGCGCTGATGTTGGACGGCCATCACATGGTCGAAAATCGCGCGCGTTTCGGCGCGGGTAACATGTTCAATTTTTCGGGTACGGGCGGCATGTGGCGGCGCGAGGCAATCGCTGACGCGGGCGGCTGGGAGCATGACACCCTAACGGAAGATTTGGACTTGTCGTACCGCGCCCAGCTCGCCGGTTGGCGCTTCGTGTACCGCGGTGACGTGCTGACGCCCGCTGAGCTCCCGGAAGATATGTCCGCTTTCCGCGCCCAGCAGTATCGCTGGGCCAAGGGCACGGTGCAGACCGCGCGCAAGCTGCTCGTGCGCGTAGCCAAGAGCGACCTGACCCTCGCGCAACGCGTCGAAGCTTGTTTTCACATGTTGCCGCACGTCGCGTATCCGATGACGGTCTTGTTGACGCTCTTGCTCTTGCCCGCGCTCGTGTTCATGCCGGCAAGTGACATTCGCACACTGCTCATCATCGATTTGCCGCTGTGCATCGGTGCCACCGGCTCCTTAGCGACGTTTTACGCGATGGCAGAGGTGGCTCAAGGGCGTTCGGTATGGGGAGCCTTGAAGCGCCTACCGGCGTTAATCGCGCTCGGCGCTGGCCTCGCGCCGCACCTCAGCTCTGCCGTGTTTGACGGCTTACGCTCCATGTCGGGTGAATTCGTGCGCACGCCAAAGCGCGGCGAGCAACGTGGTCGCTATCGCCAATACGCCAAGCTGCCGTTGGTCGAAATGGCGCTCGCCGCTGTCTGTGCATGCAGCGTGGTCGCCTCTGTCCAAACGGGTCACTACTTCGCAACGCCGTTCGCCGTGCTGTTCATGTGCGGCTACACGTACGTGGCCGCACTCGTCATCCAGGAGCAGTTCGGCTTTGGTCGGGCAGCGGAAGAGTTCGCTCCGGAAAGCGCGCGCACTGCCGACGACGTCTCGGGTATGGCTCGGGCCGCCTGAACAAATCGCCCTCGCCCGAGTTCCGGGCGTGAGCTCAGTCACCGCTCGGCCGTCATTTCACGATTGCCTGCGGGGAGCCGGCCGGGGAGTTTGTCTCTGGCTCGTGCGCTGAAAGCGGGGCGAGGCAGCGCGGGGACGAGCGGAACCGCCAAATAAGCCGCAAGCTTACGTATGGACTTCCTCAAGCCTCCCGGTACTATCTAGGTAAGTTGGCGTTGTAGTTTCACAGCGCCGGCTGACCAGGGCGACCCATGACCAAGGCTGAAATCGTTCAAGCCGTGTACTCCCGCTTGGGAGGGTTTTCGAAGAAAGAGTCCGCGGATCTCGTCGACCTCGTCTTCGAGACGATGAAGGAGACCCTCGGCCGCGGCGAGAAAATCAAAATCTCGGGCTTCGGTAACTTCGTGCTCCGCGACAAGCGACAGCGCCAGGGGCGCAACCCGCAGACCGGCGAGCCCATCACGATCACGGAGCGCCGGGTGCTCAACTTCAAAGCCAGTCAGTTGCTGAAAGAAGCGCTGAACGACGGCGCGGCCGCAGGCTCAGACGCTGCCGAAGTCGTGAAGGTTTGACCGTGACCGACGTCGACCGCGAACTTCCAGTAAAACTCTACTACCGCATCGGGGAAGTCTCGGAGATCGTCGGAGTCGAACCGCACGTGCTCCGCTATTGGGAAACCGAGTTTCGCTCGATTCGCCCCCAGAAGTCGCGCAAGGGCCAGCGCATTTACTCACGGCGTGACGTGGACAAGCTGCTGAAGGTAAAGGACCTGCTTTATTCGCATGGCTTCACTATCGCAGGCGCCCGAAAACGCTTGCGTGAGGGTGGCGCCGAGCCGGAAACGCAGGTGCCTGTCGCGGTGCCCCCTCCAGAGGTGAAGCGCCCAGGCGCGCAGCTGCGCCTCGCGCTCTCTGAAATCCGCCGGGATATCGTAGCCCTCTTGGCCGAGCTCGAGAGCCCCGGTCTGGAAGTGGCGAGCCGTTCTCAGGGCGCTACCGCGGGCTGACCCGCCGGCACGCTCGAGGCGCAGCGGGCCGAGGTCGGTCGTAATATTACCGAGCCGTGCTTGACGCCTCGTTGGCACGAGTTCACATGCCTTCCGTCACTGTCAAGTTGGAGGAGTCCCGATGGCTGAAGGTCTGAATCGCGTCATGTTGCTCGGAAATCTCGGTGCTGACCCCGAGCTCAAGATGACGAGCGGCGGGCAAGCCGTGTTGAAGTTGCGCCTCGCCA
>JBDTYJ010000288.1:0-7461 GCA_040005755.1 Pseudomonadota bacterium | reverse complement strand
CGACATATTCGGGGCACCATGCGAGGCGTAGCTCTGGGTTTGCTCGGATTGTTGGTTGGCTGCGGTGCAGACCCGGTCGTCCCGGTCGCGGCGCCGAAAACAGCGCTTCGTGCGCCGGCGGCAGCGGTCACCGTGGCTCGGCCGCCCAAGGGCGCTCTGTTTCGTTCCGACGTGAACGCGCTCATCGATCGCGGCTTTGCGGACTTCCTCAAGCACCTGGACGTCGAGCCACGCTTGGTCGATGGCCAGTTCCGCGGTTGGAGTATCGTCAACTTGGCACCGAGCGATTTCTGGAGCGGCGTGGATTTGAAGCCGGGTGACATCGTATTGCGCGTGAACGACTTGCCCATCGAGCGCGAGACCGAGGCCTTCGATGCCTTCGAGTCGTTGAAGCAGTCAGATGCGCTGCGCGTGGCGTTTCAGCGCGGCGGAGAGAACCACGTGCTCGAGTACAAGATCGTCGACAAGGCGAACTGAGAGCGGCCGCGCCTCCTCCCGCGGCTTACGTCGAAGTTGCGCTGCCGGGCGCCACATCACGGAGCGCGAACTTCACGATCTCGTCCAACACCGCCCCGAAACGTTGGCGCGTGAAGCGCGATCCGCTCGTCACCCAGTCAATGTGCTCGACCGGCTTCTGATCGTCCTGAAAATGGCCGAGAATGTCGAGATGGTCGGCTTCCCCGGCCCACAGCAGCTCTCCCCACAGCATGCCCAAGGTCGGAGTGATGCCGTCGTTCGAGCTGGCAGTCACTTCATTGTCCATGCCGGCGCGTAGGAACTCGGCCTCACGTGCCGTGGGTCGTGCGTACGGGTACACGGCGGACTCCTGGCTCGCGAACTGATACAGCGTTGAATAGATCGCGGCGGTAAAAGCGGCGTACGGAGAGCGAACGCGCTTGGCGAAGCGCATCGTACGCGGCGCAGGGGCGGCGGACACGACGCAACCGTAACGCACGTGCGTGGCGCTTTCGGTGGCAGCGTTGAACAAGTCCATTGCCTCGGGCATGATTTGAATGATGGCGCCTTGATCGACGCGCACCTTGCTCAGAAAATCCGCGATTTCGCCGCGGCCTTCGCGGTCCGCGAAGCGCAAGATGGTGTCTGTTACGCGGCTGAACAGGCGCGTGTCGCTACCGAACAAGGAATCAATCCCGCCGAGGCCCGCCACCAGGCGCGAAAAGATAGCCAGTGACGGCTCGCCGATGGTCAACGAAACCACAGTGAGTAAGCTCAGGATGTACAGCACGCGAGTGCCCGAAACCGTAGTGAAGTAGCTGGCGAGGGGGGTGCCGTAGTGAGGCGCGTTGATCGTGACCGCGCTCTGTACACGCTCGCGCCACGCCAACTGCTCGCGCGTTATGCCCAAATTGACGCTGGGGGAAAGCACGAGGCGCACGTCGAGCCCACCGGTTGAGTGCCCGATCAGGTGAATCGGACCGTTATCCGCGCCGGCGCTCTTGGCCACGGTGGCGGCCAAGATGCGCGACCGATAACGGATGGACGACGTGGGCGGCGCCGGCACGTCTTCGAACACCGCTTGCACGCCCGCGGCGTTGAAGCGCCGGTCGAGGCCAGCGCGCACGTGCTTGAAGTAATCGTAGCCTGCCAGATGTCCGAACCCGAACATTCCGGGCACGAAGTACACACGATGCACGGGCATTAGCTTTTACCTGGGCCGATTGATGGCATGGTCTTACCGTCGAGCATGCGTGTCACGGCGCTGGCGGTAAACGGCCAGCGAACGGCTGAGGGCTCGCCACTCCGACCGTTCGGGGCAGTACACGCCGGGTTGCTGTCGTAGCTCGTGCTCTCCAAGACGATCGTGATTGATCTTCCAAGCCCGTTCGATTCGGGCTTAATCCGTGAATTCGACCGTCGCGCTTTGCTCGAAGTCGAAGCGCACTTCCCCTGCGTCCACGCTGCCTGAGGTGAATGGCTCGCTACGGACGCGATGCAAAGAAATTTCACCGGCGCCCGTGCCCGTGAAGGCGCCGCTCGGAATGCTGCCTTGGCCCGCGTCATCGCGGAACGTGCAGCGCGTGGTGGCGGTGCCGTCCTGGGTCGTGAGCTCCACGTACACCAAGTCACCGCTGAGACCGCGGCTCCAGCTGAGTGCGATCGGGCCATGGCTCGCGATGCTGGTCAGCTCCGAAAGCGGCGTGCTGCCGACGCTTACGGCACTGAGCAGGGGCGGCGCGCTAGCCTTCACATTGAAGGACCTCAATACCCCCCCGCTGGTGCTCAGGGTGTATGTCGTGGCGGCGGGCAACGGTTCGGCTGTGCGGTCACGCGTCGTGTACACCACCCCGGCGATCAAATCCGTAACAGCGGGCAAGGCGCGTGTGGCCAGTACCGAGCTGGTCAGGGCGGTGCGCAGCGTGACATCACCGGCATCCAGAAATTGAACACGACCCAGGGGGCTGAGCCGCATGCTGGCAGTGCGCTCGCGATTTGGCTCTGCGCACTGGCCGAGCGCGGGCAAATCCAAACCGAAGCCCGCGAGGCGCAACACAGCGGCGGCGTCGACCTCTGGCGGCGTGCGCACGAAGCCGGCGAAGGCGGCCGCGCGCGGCGCGTCCGGCGCGTTCTCGGTCGCGCTGCGCTCGATGGTGATGAGCGCGTGGGTGCTGCCGGTGTCTGCGTCGGCACTGTAGTCAGCGGGCGCCACCGAGCAGGCCGCGGAAAGCGCCGTCAGCGCGAGCGCCGGAGCAAACCGCAACTTTGCGATCCACGAAGGCGACTGCAAGAAAAACTGCACCACGGCCAGAAGGTAGCATCGCTCGCGGGATTTCAACAGGCTGCGGCGCTGGCCGAGGGGGGCAGGCCGGTAAGCCCAGCGATAACCGGCTAAAATTTGGCGATCAGTGCCCCGGCCGGTTGGACCGACAGACCGTTGATTTGCGCGTCGTAGTGCGCACCGGCGCCATCCAGCGCGCCGCTACCGTGCGCGTAGTCGACCTCCAGCTCGGCCGCGACCCAGAGTGGCGGTAGGCCAACGGCGAAGCCCAGCACCGGGCCCACCGCGAAGCGCTGCGCGCTGAGCGCCAATGCGGGGTTCGAATCTACCGTCAGGTTGCCGGACCAGTGGTCATATTGGACGCGCGCCCCCGCCCAAACCCAGATCAAATCGGCGTCCGTGCGATAGCCGAATAGGATCGGCACATCCAGCCCCACGCCACGCGTGTGGTCGAGCTCTGCGCTGGGTAGCTGAGGCGCATTTTGGCCCAAGCCGCGCCCGGCCAGCCCCAAGCCCAATGAGAGCGCACTGTGCTGCCACTCGAAAGCGTGGCGCGCATCCAAACGCAGCGCTCGCCCGGTGTAGCTGAGGCCGGCTTCATTCGCCCCGGGAATACCGACGCGGGCTGACGCCCAAGGCGCGACCGCGGGGCCCTCGCTGAGCGACACCAATACCCCACGCGTGAAGCGCGCATCGCTCGGCGGGGGCAGCGGCGCGCCCGGCAGCCGTGCCTCCGCCTCAGCGAGGGCGCGCTTTTCGTCGCCGAGGAGCAAGCGATCGCTCATGCCCGCGCCGAACGAGGTGTGTCCCGCGGGCAACACGTGCGCGCCGTGCAGCAACGGCACGCCGCCGGCGCAACCGCCCAGGCTAATGACCAGCGGTGCCACGAGCAACGCGGGCCGCGTACGCGGCCGAACTTGTCCCATGCGCCCCCGAAAACGCACGCTGGCTTTACTTACGAAAGCGCGAGGGGAATGTGTTGTTTGCCGCGCGCTGCTTCAGCTCGTCGTCGTCTTGGTGAAGCGCGACAGCGCGGTCGATCAATACCTGCTCCGGTTCAACGTGTTTGGGATCCGGCAGGCAGCACTCCACGGGACACACGGCTTGGCAGGCTTCATGGTCGTCGAACCCAACGCACTCCGTGCACAGGTCTGGATCGATCACGTAAATTTCGTCGCCCTCGGAAATGGCGTCGTTCGGGCACTCCGGTTCGCACGCGCCACAGTTGATGCAATCGTCAGTAATGAAGGTCGACATGCGCGTTTTCTGTGCTGGTTGGCTTAGTACTACTTGATCCGTCTTGGCAGGACCAGAACCCGCGCGCTGGCACTCGAGCAAAGTGGCCAGCTAGCACGTTGCGTTCCGTTCTCTGGGCTTGTCTGGGCGGAAGCGGCGTTTTAGCGGCGAAAGTTACGAATGGCCTAGCGGTGCTGTCAACTTCGAGTACAGTCCCGCCGCCCGATGCTTGGTCGTGATCATAGCGCGTTTTTGTCCCGTGTCCCGCTGCAGCCGCTTCGGCCGGGCCTGCTCGGTGTCCTGCTGCTGGCAGCGCTCGCCGTCGGCTGCACGCCGAAAATTGGGGACGACTGCACGACGTCCACGGACTGTTCGGCCACGGGTGATCGCTTGTGCGACGTCACCGAGCCTGGCGGCTACTGCACCGTATTCAATTGCGAGCCGGGCAGCTGCCCTGAGGATTCTGCGTGCATCAACTTTGGCACTCAGCTCTCGCCCGTCAATCAGTGCTCGCTTAGTCAGGGCAATTCACCGTACCAGCGCTCTTTCTGCATGGCGACGTGCTCGAACGACGGGGATTGCCGCGGCGGCTACGCCTGTTTGCTTAGCAATGCGGTAGGCGGCGTGCTCGCGGACGGCCAAGGTGACCGTAAGGTCTGCGTCGTCAAGTCGCTCAGTACCCGTCCCGATGCGCAAATGGCGAGCGGCGTGTGCACCGGTGATCCAGACGCCGGCCCGCCCCTTTCGGATACCGGGGCTGGCGGCGCTCCAGGCGCGGATGCGGGTGCGGGTGCGGGTGCGGATGCCGGCGCGGCCGGCTCGGCCGGCTCGGCCGGCTCGAATGAAGCCGGCACGGGCGGCTGAACCGAGTAAACTCGGTCTCAATGTTCGGCATTCGATCGTTGCCCCGGACGCTCGAAGCAGCGCTGCGCGACATGCGCCACGCCAAGAACGAGACGCGCATCTCGGCTTTGCGTGACCTCGTGCGCCTCGCCGAAACGGAACATCGCCCGCGCGCGCTCAGCGCGCTGTGCGAGGTCATGAGCAGCGACGCTGATTTGCACGTGCGCGCCGCGGCCGCGCTTGCCCTGGGCGATGCCGACGCAAAAGAATCCCGTGACGCCTTGTTCGCGGCCGCGCAGAGCGGCCCGGTGCAAGTGCGGGAAATGGCCCTGGCCGCGCTCGGTGAGGTTTGCGATGCCACGGATCAGGAAGTGCTCGCGTTGGTCGCGGAGGCCCAAAAAGATGCCGCGCCAGAGCTGCGCTTCCAGGCGCTGATCGCGCAAAATCGGCTAGCGCCCGCGACTGTGCTCCAGGCGCTCGCTGACGCGAGTCGCGATCAAGACGCTGAAGTGCGTCAAATCAGCTACCGCATCGCCGAGGAACACGTGCTCGCCGATCCGACTTCGCTTCCCGAACCGCTGCGCCAGCGGGCGCGCGCAGCGCTACGTGATGACGCGCCCAACGTGCGTCTGGCTGCCGCAATTTTGCTGGCGCGCGTCGGTGACAAGTGCGGCGCGGACGTGATCCGCGCGGTCGTCGAGCGAAAGGACCGCGTCGCTTCATTGGAGGACGAACAGGCCGCGCTCGAGCTTGCCGGTGAGTTGCAGATCAGTGAGGCTCGGCCGGCACTGTCGCGGCGGGCCTTTGGCTACTTTGGTTTGTTTCGCGACCCATTGGCGTGGCACGCACGCGTGGCCTTGGCGCGGCTCGGGGACGAGCAAGCCAAGTCGGCCATTTTACGTGGCTTATCTGCCTTTACCCGCGACGCGCGTACGATTGCCGTGGCTGCGGCGGGCCGCGCGCGGCTGCGTGAGGCGCGCGCCATCTTGCAGCGCATGACTCCGGCGGAGGCTGACCCGGAAACGGTCGCCGAGGCACTGTCCGAGCTCGAGACGCTACCGTGAGCGGTGATGGTTGAGCTCACGCCCGCCCTGCAGCTCGATTTCTATCGGGCGTTGCGCCGCATCCGCAACCTAGACGAGCGCATGCAAGGCTTGCAGCGTCAGGGGCGGATCGGCTTTTACGGCACGTGCACGGGGCAGGAAGCCGTGCCGGTGGCGCTCGGGTTTGCGCTGCGCGCGAGCGATTGGGTGTTTCCCGCGCTCCGTGAGAGCTCGATCCTGCTCGTACGCGGTTTCTCGCTCGAAACCTATCTGGCCCAGGTGTTCGGGAACGAGCGGGACGTGCTGAAGGGCCGTCAAATGCCGAGCCACATGAGCGGCCGCGCGGCGAACGTCGTGTCTTGGTCGAGTTGCATCGGCACTCAGCTGACGCATGCCGTGGGCGCTGCGTGGGCCGCGAAACTTCGGGGCGACAGCATGGTCGCTGCAGCCTGCCTGGGTGAGGGGGCTACCAGCTCCGCGGACTTTCACTCGGCGCTCAACTTTGCGCAGGTATTTCGCGTGCCCTGCGTGTTCGTGTGCCAAAATAATCAATGGGCCATCAGCACGCCCGCGTCGCGGCAAACCAGCGCGGGCAGCTTTGCGGAGCGCGCGCTCGGCTACGCGATGCCCAGCGAGCGGGTAGACGGCAATGACGTATGCGGCCTGTACGGTTCGTTCCTGCGCGCCATCGAGAGCGCGCGCGCGGGCGAGGGACCAACGTTCTTGGAGTGCGTGACGTATCGCGTTGGCCCGCACTCGACCAGCGACGATCCGACGCTCTATCGCAGTGAGGCTGAGGTCGCACAGTGGCGGCTACGCGATCCGATCGCGCGCTTGCGCCGGCAGCTCGAGGCCGACGGTACCCTCGACGCGGCGCGCGCTCTCGCTATCGATCTGGAATTGCAGGGCGAGCTGGAACGCGCATTGGCGAACGTGGAAAGCGCGCCTGCGCCAGCGCGCGCCTCGCTGTTCGACGACGTCTACGCCGAGCTGCCCGAACACTTGCTGGAACAGCGCCGTGAGCTGTTCGCCGCGCGCTGACTCTGCGCAAACGCGGGGCACCGAGCGAGACGCCTGAGTCGATGCGTTAGCGAGCTCGGGGACCTGGCGCGGCCGTTCGGGCAGGATTTCGTGGCTCGCCGAGCGCGTGCAGAGCGGCGGAGCCGTCGGCGGCCGCTCTCGGGCGGCAACTCGGCATGCATGGAGCTGCGCTGCTGGCTCGCGAGCGCCCCTGCTGCGAACGCGGCTGCGCAGTAAAACGTGGTAAATTCAGGACAAACCCTTGTGAACCCGCTGATCACGCGTTACATCAGCGCCGCATGGACCAATTCGACGCCATCGTCCTGGGCGGCGGCCCCGGCGGCTACGTGTGTGCGATTCGCCTCGGCCAACTCGGGCTCAAAGTCGCGTGTATCGAGGAAGAGGAATATGGCGGGGTGTGCCTCAACTGGGGCTGCATTCCTTCCAAGGCGCTAATCGCCAACGCGCACTTCGTGGAGAAGTCGAAGCACATCAGTGACGCGGGTATCAGCGTGGGTGACGTCAAAGTGGACGTCAACAAGATGCAGGATTGGAAGGGCGGCGTGGTCAAGAAGATGACCA
>JBDTYJ010000287.1:0-7483 GCA_040005755.1 Pseudomonadota bacterium | reverse complement strand
TTGGCTGGCCGGGTCGTCGAGATCAACCAGCGCCACTCCGTACGGACGCGACATGCCGTTGGCCTGTACCAATGCGGCCGGCACGCGAGTCCCATCACTTCCCAGCAGCACGGGCGAAGCGAGGTAGAACTTGAGCAGCGATAACTTGTACGGTACTCCCTGGGCAGGGGTGACCGCTTGGCCGGTGGTGATTGGCGCTCCAGCACCGATGATCTGAATCGGCAAGGTGAGCGCGTTCGTGCCGCCTGGGGGGAGGGCGGGTGCTGCCGGGCATTGGTCGCCGCCAGCGCCCGTAGCACCAGCGCCCGCAGCGCCAGCGCCAGCGCCCGTAGCACCAGCACTCGCAGTGCCAGCGCTTCCGCCACTGTTTCCGCTGCTGGACGCTCCGGCGGCGGCCATGCCACCAGCGCCACTCGCGTTCTGCGATTCGCTCGCGGAGCCGCAGGCACATAGGCCGGCACAAGCAATCCCAAAGACCCAAGGTTGGCGCATTCGTTACCTCCTGCGTAATAATGCCCCCAGCAGGGGTAGTCGATCGCCTTTTCTCATTCCGCACCTACCGAATGAGCAGCGCGAAGACTATTTCCGGGTGCTGAGAGCGCAAGCGGGCGCCGACGCGCGAAAGCGACGTCGCGGGCCGCCGCTCGAAGGGCGCTTTTAGTTCGCGGCGTCCGGCGTTGCTGCGCTGGGGGCCGCCGCCTCGACGTCCTTTGCAACCGGAGCCGCCCCCTCCGCGGCTTTGCCGCGTCGCGCTTCATCACGCTCGGCTTCGGCACGTCGCCTATCGGCCTCGGCCTCGCTCCTCTCTTGTGCCAGCCGGTCGCGTTCGGCCTCTGCTTTGCTGCGGGCGCTTTCAGCAGCCGTCAAGTCTTGTTGAGCCTTGACCCGCTCACGCTCGGATTTGCCTCGCGCGGCTTCAGCGGCGGCTTGGTCATTGCGGGCTTGATCGCGTTCGGCCTCGGCTTGCCACTTCGTGGTCTCGGCCGCGGTCTGGGCGCTGCGCGCGCGCTCGCTTTCCGCCTGCGCCACGCCGAGCGCCGCATCGAATGCAGCCTTCTCCTGCAACGCCCTGCGCGCTTGAGTACTGGCGGCTCGTTCGTCGCGCCGCAGTTGCGCGTTCGCGGACAGCAACTGAGCGGTCTCCGCCTGTAGCGACTGCACGACCGCAGCAATTTTGTGAGCCTTGTCGGAGGCGCTCAAAGAGGAGTCGGCGATGATCGTGTCGAGGTTCGTGTCCGCGCGCTCCAGCTCGGCAGACGCCTCTTTGGCCTTGCGCACGGCCGCGCTCGTGGCCTGCTGAGCCTCGTTCATGGTCCGCTTGTGCCATTGATAGCCCGCGAGGCCGCCCACGCAGGTTGCCAGCGACAAACCGCCGGCGACCCGCAGCAGCTTGCCTCGGAGCTCGCGCGCTGCGCGCCTTCGACCGAGCTCCTCATCCCACTCGAGGAGCACGGATAGCTGCGCCAAGAACTCAGGTGCCGTTGGGCGCTTGGCCGCGTCGACCGCCAGCCAGCGCGCGAAGGCGTCGTTCAGCGCTTCGCGCGCGGCGCCGGTGACGTGAGCCAGAGCGCCTGGCGGCAGGGGCTGCTCCGCGCGAATGGCGTGCACGGCAGACAACGCCGCGCGCACCTCGAGGAGCGTGGCTGGCGAGACCTCGGCGTCAGTGTCCGCTTGCCCGAGGTCATGGCCCGCCAGGTCCGAGCCGATCAGTGAGAAGAGCAAGCTGGCTGCCAGCGCGTACACATCCACCTTGCTGGTGAGTGGCGCGTGCTCGTCGCCGAGCATGCCGCCGATCAAGGCTTCGGTTTGCTCCGGCGCCGCGAACGGAAGCGTGGCCACCAGCGGCCGCTGCGCTTGTTCGCGCGCGGCACCACCCAGATCGAGCAACACTGGGTGGTGCTCGGCCACACCCACCATGCTCGCCAGGTAGATGTTGTCCGGCTTGATGTCCTGATGACGTAGTCCGAGGCGGTGCATCTCGCACACGCCTCCGCCAATGCGCGTGAACACTGCGTGCGCACGCCGCAGTGACAAGCTTCCTTTCGCCTTGAGCAGCGCGGCCAAATCCACGCCTCGATACAGCGGCATCGTGTACCAAAGGTAAGGCTCGCTCGCGCGCGCCTCCACTCCGTGCTCATGCAGTTGCACCACGTTCGGGTGGGCAATGGCCGCCAGAGCACGCAGCTCGTGCTCTGCATATTCTCGAGGGTAGCGGCGCAAGCTCACTACCTTGAGGGCGACTTGCTGCCCGGTGTCCTCGTCCTCGGCGGCAAATACGCGCCCGAACGCGCCCTCACCCAAGAGTGTACGCAGCACGCAGTGACCGCCCACGGTTTCGCCGCAATCGGGCAAATCTGCGGTCGCGAGTGACGCGGGCGGCCACGCTTGCACGGTGCGAGTGCGCCCGCTGTCGCGAGCTTCGAGCGCCATTTGGGTCACGCGGCCGTTTTAGCTGATCGAACGAGAACTCTCCAATTTGCGGCTGTTTATGCCGCAGGGTGAGGCGTGAGTGCTCATATCTCCGCGTGTGGGGCGCAAACGTCTACTCGGATGGCGGAATGGGGCCTTCTGCCAATTCGGAATCGGCGGATTCTGTGGCGGTTCCGGCTCCGGTGGCGGCGGATGAATAGGCATTTCGTTGCCCGGGCGGGTGAGCCAGATTCGGCGTGCCGAGATCACCGCCCTCTACTCCGATCTCCTCGTCGAGTTTCTCTTCGGCGGCGGCCTCCGCGGCGTTGCTCGCTTCCAGTGCCAGGGACGCCAGACCGCCGGCTATTCCCCCGGCTACAGCGCCCACGACCGCCCCCACTGGGCCGCCCGCGGCACCGAGCCCCGCACCCGACAGCGCGCCGACCCCAACGCCGACCGCTTCGCCAGCATGCGCGTGCGCTTTCGCAGAGCCCTTCAATTCAGCCTCGTACTCTTGCGGAGTCTTTTCGGTCATGCCGGCGATCAAGCATGGGTCGTGCCAGGTGTCCTTCAGCGCACGGCGTTCGAGCTCCCCTCCTTTGCGGGCAGTGGGGTAGCGGGCGTGAGCCGTGAGCAAAGCGAGGGCGTGGGCCGGCCGTCTTGGTCAATTCTCGATCACGCCGCCCGTTTTCTCCAGCGGGTCGAGCTCGAGGCTGGCATCGGACGCGCTGGCAGGCCGCGTAACCGGGTTGAACCCGCCCGATTGCTTACGCCATAGCTCCGCGTAGAGGCCACCCTTACGGAGCAGCTCGCGATGCGAACCATCGGCGACGATGTTCCCACGGTCGAGCACGAGCAAGCGATCCATATCCATGACGGTGCTGAGCCGATGGGCGATGGCGATCACCGTTTTACCGACCATGGCTTCACGCATCGCGCTTTGAATGATCTGCTCGCTGTGGCTGTCGAGCGCGCTCGTCGCTTCATCCAGGAGGAGGATCGGCGCATTCTTCAAGATGGCCCGCGCGATGGCGATGCGTTGTCGCTGCCCGCCGGAGAGCCTCACCCCACGCTCGCCCACCATGGTGCGATAACCATGCTCCTGTTCGATGATGAAATCATGGGCATGCGCGCGCCGAGCGGCCTGCTCCACTTCGTCATCACTGGCGCCCGGTCGGCCATAACGAATGTTCTCCAGCAGGTTGCGATGAAAGAGCGTTGTGTCTTGCGGGATGAGCGCAATGGCTTGGCGCAGGCTTTGCTGAGTGACACCGCGAATGTCCTGGCTATCAATGCGAATCGCGCCCGCCGACACGTCGTGCATGCGCAGCAGCAAGCCCATGAGCGTGGTCTTGCCTGCGCCGCTCGGCCCCACGAGCCCAACCCGCTGTCCTGCGGGGATGATCAACTCGAAATCTTCGACGACGTTGCGCACGCGGCGCTCGCCTTCACCCGGTAGCTCATAGGCGAAGGAGATACGATCGAGATGGATGGCGCCGCGCGGCACCGCAAGCGGGGGCGCGCCCGGCCGATCAGTAACGGTGGCAGGCACGATGAGCGTATCGATGCCCTCGCGTGCGGACCCCACGAGGTCGTAAAATTCAGGAATGCGTTGCCCGAGATTGTACGCGGTTTGTAATAGAGAGCTCGTGAGCGTGGTCGTCATCACGAAATCCCCCGCGCCGATGCGGTGATGCACCCAGGCGTACAGCGCGCCGCCGACGAACACGATCCACATGGAAATATCCATGGCGTATTGCACGACGCGCAGCCGCACCACCGCTCGGTAGGAAGCACGCCGCCGATTGAATTCCTCGCCCGTGTACTGCTCGAGTTGCTCATCCTCCAACGCTTGGTTGGCAAAGAAGAAAACGTTGCGAATATTGGTGAGCACGTCAACCATGCGACCGGTGACGGCCGCCTTCGCCTCGTTGCTGGCAACCGCGCGGCGCGTGCATTCTCGTCCGACCAGCAAGCTCAATGAAAAGTACGTTGCGACCGCCAGCACCGCCGCCGCGCAGAACGCGGGGCTGGCGAGGTAAAAGAACGCAGCGACGAACGCAAAGAACGCCGAGCTGGGCAAGAAATCGAACACGATCATGTCGAACAGCTGCAGGATCTGCTCGGGCAGCATGATGGCCCGGTGTGCGATCTTTCCCGAGAGCGTGTTCTCGAAATAGGAGCTCGACAGCCGTTGTGTGTAGGCGAACACTTCTTGCTTGATACGCCGCAGCATCGGCGAGCGCGTGTTGTAAGAGCTGAACCAAGCCCCTGCATCGACCGCAAAGCGCGCCACCACGAGCCCCACGAAGAACGCGAACGGCCCCGTCAGCTTGGCCGTCTCATGCGCGGCGTCGTGCAAACCGAGCACGGTGTCCGTCAGGCGCTTAGTGGCATAAGCGATTGTGGCGAACACACCCCGGCTCAGCACGGGGAAAACGACGAGCCCGAGCACGCCCCACGGAAACTGACGAAAGAAGTGCCACGAGAACGGCCGAAGGCGATTGGGTAGGGCGGGGGGATTCATATGGCGGAGTCGCGGCGCGCGGAAGAGGCTGTGTTCAACGCTTCGCACGTCAGCGTGTAACATTTGGCGCCAAAAGTGGGTGGGCAGTCTTATTCGACTGCTCGCCCGCTCCCTTGCGACGGCTGCGGACGAAGGAGCGACTCCTCGCCGCGCGGCTGATGGAATTCGGAGTATGTTGCGCGCGCTTCAATGTCCCGCGCGGTTGGTATGCGATTTGCGATTTTTGCTCTGCTGTCGGCGTGTTTGGGGGAGGCTTTGGGGTTCCCGCTGATGAAGGCGTTTGCGCTGTGCGCTGGCGGCGTTGCCCCTGGCGTAAACAGTTGGTTCATGACGGCCTTTCTCTTGGCGGGCCGCTTTTTGCTGGCTGCGCTGGTCCTGTGTTGCTTCGAGCGCAAGCTGCCCAACCGAAAGGAGCTGGAGCAGGGGGTGTGGATTGGCGTTTTCGCGGGGGGCGGGCACCTCCTGCAAATTGACGGTTTGAGCTGGACCGACGCGTCGACCAGCGCATTCCTCACTCAGGGGTACGTCGTGGTGTTGCCGCTGCTTGCCGCCGTCGAAACGCGCACGCGGCCCGAGCGCCGGGTGCTGTGGGCCGTGCTCGTCAACCTGATCGGGCTGGCAGTTCTCGCGCGTTTCGACCCTCGCACGCTCAGCCTCGGTCGCGGCGAAGCCGAAACATTGCTCGCCGCGCTGCTGTTTGCGGGTCAGATCTTTTCGATTTCACGGCCGCGCTATCTGCACAACGAAGCCGGGCCGGTCACGGTGGTCATGTTCTTGACCGTCGGCCTCGGCTCACTTCCGCTGGCAGCCGCCACGGCCGGGGCGCAGGATCTTTCGCATTTTGCTGGGTCCCAGCCGTTGTGGTGGCTGCTGGGCCTGCTGGCGGTTTTTTCCACGCTGCTCCCGTTCGTACTCATGAATCGCTATCAGCGGCACGTTTCCTCGTCGGAAGCCGGCGTCATCTACGGGGCGGAGCCGGTCTTCGCGAGTATGCTCGCGCTGTTCTTGCCCGCCGTGCTCGCGAAACTCGCGGGAATTCCGTATGACAACGAAAGCGTATCACTGCGCTTGCTCGTCGGCGCTGTCTTGGTTACCGCTGCCGCCCTGTTGCTCCGCACCCGCTCTGGATCCGATGCCGGGCTGGAAGAGGTTCCCGATCTTAGCCACGCCCCGGAATAAACGTCGCCACGCCGCCAGGCACTCGTCACCCTTCCGGCAGTCCGGCCAACTCATGCCTTGGGGGTGATGCTCCCCGCTTTGCTCGATCCGCAATCAGGCTCGGCAGCCGGCCAAACTTAGCGATATAGTCCGGGTGACTGTTGGAGGGAATACCGGATGCGGCATGCGAGTGGCGTACGACGGCTGGAGCTGGGAGGCGATGACTTCAGTCATTGTCGCGATTGTCTGTCTGAAAGGCGGCTGCGTTCGCTCGTCGCGAGCCACGGTACACCTCTCTTGATCCTCGACTGCGGGCAGGTGCGTCAGAACTATCGCCGGCTTCGCGCGGCGCTGCCCACGGTGCAAGTGCACTACGCGGTCAAAGCGCTGCCCGAAGCCGCTGTTTTGAGCGCCCTTCACGAGGAGGGCAGCCACTTCGACGCTGCCAGCATCGGGGAGCTGGAGTTGCTGCGGCAGGTGGGCGTAGCGCCGAGCCGAGTGATGCACACGCACCCCATCAAAACACTCGCCGAAATCCGCACTGCTTTAGGATATGGATGCAACACGTTCGTGTTCGACAACGCCGACGAGCTGGCTAAATTCAAACCGTTCAAGAACCGAATTCAGCTGCTCCTGCGCATCGGCTTTCGCAACGCGGATGCCACGGTGGACCTGTCGAAAAAGTTCGGCGCCGCCCCGTGCGACGTGCTGCCGCTGCTCAAACAGGCGCACAGGCTAGGCCTGCGCACGATCGGATTTTCGTTTCACGTCGGCTCGCAGTGTGCGAACTCGCAAGCTCACGTGAGTGCCATTCGTACCTGCGCCCAGCTCATGGCAGCGGTCGGCGCGGCGGGCTTACCGCCGCTGCGGGTTATGGATATGGGGGGCGGCTTTCCCGCGCCTTACACCGTGGATGTACCAACGATCGAGGAATTTTGCGGGCCGATCCGTGAGGCCGTCGAGCAGCTGCCTCAATGTGTCCGGGTCATTTCCGAACCGGGGCGTTACTTGGTCGCCTCGGCCGGGCACACGGCATCGGCAATTGTCGGCAAGGCGAACCGTGAAGGGTCGCCCTGGTACTACCTGGACGACGGCATTTACGGATCGTTCGGTGCCCAGGTCTTCGACGGCATTTACTATCAGTTGAGTGTGCTCGCGAGAGGCGCCCGTCCAGGCCCGCAGAAGATCAGTCATCTGGCCGGTCCCACCTGCGATAGCGGAGACATGGTTTCTGACGGCGTTTCGTTGCCCGACCTGCACATCGGCGACGTGGTCGTCGCTCACGTGATGGGCGCTTATACATGCGTTACGGCGAACGACTTCAACTCGGTGAAGCGCGCAAAGATCGTCGCACTCGACGAGCCGGAGGCGCTCGAGCGGTCCGGCACG
>JBDTYJ010000286.1:0-7564 GCA_040005755.1 Pseudomonadota bacterium | reverse complement strand
CCGCGGCGCTGCCGCCTTCGGCGCGGCGGGCGGTGGCGCGCGCGCTGCGCTTTGCCCGTGCATGCAACCCGGGCGTCGAGCTGCCCGCCCGGCGCATCGGGCTTTGGGAGCCCACGTCGCTGCTGGCCATCGATCGCGTGGCACAGAGCCACCTTGAGCTGGTCGAGTCCGTTTCCGGGCGGCCGGAGGCTACGCTCTTGGGAGTAATCGACGCCACCAATACGCCGATGGGCGCGCGCTTATTGCGCCGTCGTTTGCTGGCGCCGCTCAGGGACGTGGAGCGGATCCGTCGGCGCTTGGACTTGGTCGAAGCGCTAGTGGTGCACGCCCGCGTGCGCGACCAGCTCAGCGAGCAGCTCGCGCACGTGGGCGACATCGAGCGCCTAGCGGTGCGCACCTCATTGCGCGCGGCCACGCCGCGCGATTTGGGCGCGCTACGCGACGGGCTGCTTGCGGCGCGGGCCGCCGCAGCCGTGCTGGAAGGCGTGTCGGATCCGGGCCTTCGAGAAACGTTGGGCGTCAGTGCAAGCGGCGTGGACACGGTCTCGGAGCTAGCGGCGCTCTTGGAAGGCGCGCTCGTGCCCCGGCCGCCCGCGCAGCCCAAGGAGGGTGAAATCTTCAAGCCCGAGTTCGATGCCGAGCTCGCGGAGCTGTCGTCACTCAAAAAGAGCGGCACCGAGCGCATGGTTGAGCTCGAGACTCGGCTGAAGCAGGAGACGGGTATCCCAACGCTCAAGATCCGCTACACGCGGGTTTTTGGCTGGTACATCGAGGTCAGTCGCGGTCAAAGCGGCAAGGTGCCAGCGGCCTTCCGACGCAAACAGACCGTAGCAACCGGTGAGCGCTATGCGACGACGGAGCTGGAAGAGCTATCGGACCGCATTGCGCATGCCGAAGAGCTACATCGCGACCGCGAGCTATTGCTACTGAGCGAGCTCGGTCAGACCGCCGCGCGCGAGAGCGAACGCATCAAGGCGTTAGCGCGCGAACTCGCGCGCTGGGACGTGGCAGCCAGCATGGCGCACACCGCGCATCGCCACGACTACACGCGGCCGACCGTGGACTCATCGGACGAGCTGATGATTCGAGATGGCCGGCATCCGGTGGTCGAGCGTTTGGCTGCGCAGGGGCGCTTCGTGCCCAATGACGTGAGCTTGGATCTGGAGGGCGAGCGGCTGTGGCTGATCACGGGTCCGAATATGGCGGGCAAGAGCACGTTGCTCCGGCAGGTGGCGCTGACCGTGATTTTGGCGCAAATGGGCAGCTTCGTGCCCGCGCGCTCTGCGCGCATCGGCATCGTGGACCGCGTTTTGTCGCGCGTGGGCGCGAGTGACAACTTGGCCGGCGGCGAGAGCACCTTCATGGTCGAGATGCGCGAGACCGCGGAAATCTTGCGCAAAGCGACGCGCCGCTCGCTCGTGATCTTGGATGAGATTGGACGCGGCACGAGCACGTTCGACGGGCTGGCCATCGCCTGGGCGGTGGCGGAATACTTGGACGAAGCGATCTGCTGTCGCGCCTTATTTGCGACGCACTATCACGAGCTGACCGCGCTGGGCGAAAGCAGTCGTAACGCCGCCAACTACAGCGTGAGTGCGCGTGAGCTGGACGGGGACGTCGTGTTCTTGCACCGGCTCGTGCCGGGCGCGGCCAGCCGCAGTTACGGCGTCGCCGTGGCGAAGCTGGCCGGCTTGCCCGAGGCGGTCCTTGCTCGAGCCAAAGGGCTCTTGGTCACGCTGGAGAGTGGAGGGATCGCCCCCGATGCCCAAAAAACACGCGCAAAAGTGCGAGTGAATGACGACCAGCTGTCGCTGTTTGGCGGGCGCTCCCCGGAAACGCGCGGCCACGCCGAGCTGATTGAGACGCTGCGCGCGCTCGATTTGGATCGCTTGACCGGGCTTGATGCGTTGCAGTTCTTGGCGCGTATGAAACAGAAGTTGTAAGCACTCGAAAGCGACGCGCGAATGTTCATCATCGTGATGGGATGGCCGGCAGCGGCAAATCCAGCGTGGGGCAGCTGCTTGCCGCCCACTGTCGTCCGAGCAGATCGTCGAGCGGGTGAGCACGGTGCTCGTTGCGAGCTGATTCATCGGCGCCGTGGCGGCTTCGGCTCGGGCGGTGTGGCGCTGCGTCCGTCCTCAGGCCACGGGTGCCGCGGGTAGCGACGCATCAATTCCCGGCGAATGCTGGGATAGTGACGCTCCCAAAAGCCGGATAGGTCCGTAGTCACCTGCATGGCACGCTGGTTCGGCGCGAGCAGGTGCACGGTGAGCGCGATCTTGCCGCGGCAGATGCGCGGACCGTGAGGCATGCCGAAAAAATCCTGCAAGCGCGACTCTATCCAGGGGGGGCGATCGGCCTCGTAGTGAACTTCTAGAGTACGACCACCTGGAATGCGAACGCGTTCGGGGGTTTCCGTTTCGAGTGCACGAAGCTGGCTAGCATCCAGCCCCGCCAATAAGGCACTCGGCACGTCTACTGCGTTCAGCTCCGCAAAGCTGGTCAACCCGACGCAGATTAGGTTCAACGTCTCGTCCACGGTGCCCTCGTCGAGCGCCGCGAAGTTCAGCTCTGGGAAGTGTTCACGAAGCAAGCGCAGCCGTAAGCTGAGCGAGGTCACGGTCTGGCTCTTCGCGAACGACAGCGATGAGCCACGCCGTGCTGCGGCCGCAAGCACAGCACTGGCCTCCGCTGAAGGCGGCGCCGCACCACGCGCCTCGTCGAAGACAACCGCGCCGAAGGCCATTTTCTCGACGCGGTCCACGCGCTCGGCGTTGCTGTTCCATTCCAGCTCGTCGCTGAGCTTGATCGCGTCGGGAAAATCTTCCAGCAGCCAATCCGGCTCGAAGGCGCTGGCCAAGCGTACGGTCGTGAAGCTTCCTCCCGCGCCGCGCTGCTCGTCTACATCCAGAGCCAGTAAGAACTCCGGGTCAACCGCGACGCTTTGTTCGGACAGGCGCGCCACGCCGCCCGAAGCCAGCACCAGCTCACGCTCGCCGCGGCGCCTGCGCCGCGCCACGCGGTCTGGGAACGCGGCCAGCAAGCAGCGCAGCAACTCTTGCTCGACGCCTTCCAAGCTGCCCGGGCCCAGGATGTGATCCTTCACGAGCCGGGACAGCTGGCGCTCGGCGCGGCGCACGCTTTCCACCGCGCGGGCATCGAGCCCGAAGTGACGCAGTCGATGCGCCTCAAAACGCGCGTCTTCCGCCTCGCGGTAGCGCTCGATGCGCTCCAAAACGTCACTCGGGCCACGCGCGCCACCGCCGCCACCACTGTTGTTCGTGCCAAAGCCGGCGCGCGTGCCAAGCAGGATGTCGCGCTCGCCGAGCAGGGCCGCGGCGAGCGCGGCGTGTTTGGCGATGCCGCGACGTTCACCCTCAACGAGCAGGCGCCCCAAGCGCGGTGGCACGGGAAATTGCAGCAGGCGCTTACCGAGCTCGGTCAACGCCCCGGTGCGATTCACGGCTCCGAGCAGGGCGAGCAATTCATGCGCGCTTTGCACGCGCGGTTCCGGCGGGTCGTCTAGAAATCGTAAGGCTTCGAAATCCGTCACGCCGGCGCCGCGCAGAATCAGGAACGCTTCGGCCAAGTCACTGCGCACGATCTCCGGCGCGTCGTGGGCGCGACGGCTTTCGTGGTCGCCTTTGGTGTAAAGGCGGAGCACGCGCCCGGGGCGCGTACGGCCGGCGCGTCCTGCGCGCTGCGTGGTCGACGCGCGGCTCACTGGTTCGAGTGCGAGCGTGGGCAAGCCGCTCCAGGGCGAATACCCGGAAACCCGCGCCAACCCCGAATCCACGACCACTGTGACGCCATCGACCGTGACGGACGACTCAGCCACGTTGGTGGCGAGCACGACCTTGCGCTCCTTGGCCGGTTCCACTGCGCGCGCCTGTTCGCCGATGGGTAAGTCACCGTGCAAGGGTAAAACGAGCAGTTTTGCTTCTTGCGCGAGCGGTTCGAGCGCGGCCTTTGCCTTCCGGATCTCGCCCGCGCCAGGCAAGAACACCAGCACGTCGCCCTGTGCCTCGCTCGTTACCGCCTGGCGCACCGCGCTCACGATTTGTTTTTCGAGCGGCCGATCGTCGGGCTTCGCCAAGAATTCGATGCACACGGGGAACATGCGACCTTCGCTCCGCACGCGCGGACAATCCCCGAGGTACTTCGCGACGGGCTCGGCATCCAGCGTTGCGCTCATGACGATGAGCTTCAAATCAGGACGGGCGGTTTGGCTCAGACGATGCAAAAGCACGAGCAGCAGATCGCTTGCCAGGTGACGCTCGTGGAATTCATCAAGAATCACCGCGCCCACGTTGCGTAGCGTGGGGTCGGCCAAGAGCCGGCGCAGCACAATGCCCTCGGTCGCGTAGCGCACGCGGGTGCGCGCGCTCGAAACCTCTTCGAAGCGTACGCTGTAGCCAACGCGCTCGCCGAGCGTTTCACCTTGCTCTGCCGCGACCCGATGTGCGGCCATGCGTGCGGCAAGCCGACGCGGTTCGGTCACCAGCACTTCTGCATCGCCCAGCCAGCGATGCACGGCCCAGGGCACGCGCGTCGTTTTACCGGCCCCGGGCGGCGCTTCCAACACGACCGCGCGTGCCGAGCGCAAGGCGCGCTCCAGCTCAGGCAAAACGAGATCGATCGGCAGCGGCTGCATCCGGCCCAGCCTTTAGCATTTCTGGGCTATGCTGGCGGCGTCATGTCCGAACGCCGTGCTGCCTTCTTCGACCTTGACCGGACATTGGTGCGAGTGGACACACCACGTCTGTTCACGAAATACCGCAGGGCCAAGGGGCAGGCCACGTGGCGTGATTCATTGCAGGTGGCCTGGTGGGTACTGCAATACACCGCGGGCGTGATCGACGCGCCGCGCGTCGCGCGCAAAGCGCTGGAAGATTTTGCCGGCAAAGAAGAGAGCTGGCTCATTAAAATCTGCGATGAATGGTTTCCGCAGTACGTGCTGCCGGAGATCCAAGCGCGTGGCCGCGAGATAGTGAAGAGCCACCGTGACGCGGGTGACTTGGTGGCCATTGTCACAGCGGCAACGTCCTACGTGGCTCACCCGGTGGCCCGCGAGCTCGGCATCGATCACGTCGTTTGCTCGGAGCTGGAAGTCACCCCAGACGGCCGCTTCACGGGCAAGCCCATCGAGCCGCTGTGCTACGGGGAAGGCAAGATAATCCGCGCCGCGAGCCTGCTCGAGAAGCACGGCATCGGCTTCGATAAAGTGACGTTCTTCAGCGATAGCATTACGGATTTGCCGCTGCTTTCCAAGGTGGCCGTGGCCGTAGCCGTGAACCCGGATCGGCGGCTACTGCGCGCCGCTCGAGCACGCGGTTGGCAAGTACAAAACTGGTGAGCTTAGGGCCCTTAGCCGCGAACGCGAATCGCCCAGGTGAGCTTGGCGATGCTCTTCAGCACGTTCGGCACGCGCTTCATCAGGTTGATCGTCGGGGGGCGCTTCTCCATCACGCGTGTCGGAATTTCGAGCACACGCAATGAGTTTCGATAGGCGCGGATCACGAACTCGCTGGCGAACACGTCTTTGTCGACCAAGCAGGCTTCGGCAACCGGAACCAAGAGCGAGCGGCGAAAGCCTTTGAGGCCGTGGGTGTCCGTGCCCCGGAAGCCGAGCAACGCGCGTAGCATTCCTGTGTAAAACAGTGAGGCTGCGTGGCGGAAAAACGGACGCTCGTCCTCCGCGCCGCCGATGAGCTTCGAGCCGACCACCAAATCTGCGCGATCCGCCCGCAGCAGCTCGATTGCTCGGCGGTGAAAATCGGTATCGCACAGGTCGATCTCGTCCGCCAAAATCAGCTCGCCGCGGGCCGCCAAAATGCCCATACGCAAGGCCCTGCCATAGTTGGGCTCGCCCGCGGAAATGCAACGTACCTCGGGGTATTTCGCGCCCAGCTCGGCGGCAATGCTCAGCGTGCGATCGCGCGAGCCGTTCTCAGCCAGAAGGATTTCGTAGTTCCAGCCGAAAGGCTGCAAACGCTCGCGCAAATCCACCACCGCCGAATGCAGGATGCCCTCTTCGTTGTAAACGGGGATCACGATCGAGATTTCGGGGGCGCTCATGTCACCTTTGGCACAGCTCGAGCGCGCGCTGGGCGGCCGTCTTTCCGAACAGGATCGCATCCTCCATCGCGGAGTAGTTCCAGGCGCCGTAACGCCCGCTCGATACGATGCGCGCTTCGTCCAGGAAAGGCCGAATCAGCTCGAGCGCCGCGAAATAGTCGTGGTCGAAGATCACGTACGCGAAATCGATGCGTCGCGCGCGCGCAAATTCGATGTCTTCCGGTCGATCGATGATGCCCATCTCGATCAAGCCCTGCGCGGTACGCGGCAGAAGCTCGTTCAGATCCGGAGTCCCGCGCTCCGCGAGCTCCACGTACAGCGATGCCTTGCCAGGCGGAGCCAGGTCGGGGGAAAAGTGCGAATAGTGACCGACTCGATAAAAAGGGTATTTCGCCTCCGGCACGTACGCCCAGTGAAAATCTTTGCCTGACGGCCGGCGCAGCGCCACGTCCAAGTAGTCCAAGTGCGAGCAGCGCAGTTTGGCTGCGGCCGCGCGTACCGGCGCCGGCAATTCGTCGATCAGCCCGAGCAGCGTGGGCAGCGGAATGGAGCTCACGAGCACGTCGAAGTCGACCGCCTCGTCGTCGAAGACTAGACGCCGACGCGCGAGCTCGATGCGCCGCGGAGCGCGTGAAAGCTCGAGGTTCGGCACGCGCCGGGCCATGCCCTGCGCAAGTGCACCGATGCCCAAGCGCGGGTAAATGAAATGCGTGTTGTAGCCGAGCTCGCGGTCGTTCAGGCCCACGGCGCCGGCGAGAACGTCTTCCAGCCGGGGCAGGGGCACGAAGCGCTGGCACCAGCTGCTGGTGATTTCCCGCGGGTGGACGCCCCAAAGCCGGGAATTGTACGGGATCATGAAGTGCCGACTGATGCCCTCCCCAAAATGCACGAGGCAGAACTCCTCGAAGTTCGTAGGCTCTGGCTTGTTCGGGTTGAAGTGCGCGCTGATGAAGCCGTGCAGGCATTCGTAGGCCACTGCCGGCGGCAGGCCATACGTGTTGGCTTGAAACGGGTAGCGTGTGTACACGCCGTTCGACCAAATCACGCTGCGCCGTTCGACCTGCAGGTGATCCGGACCAATCCAACTGAGCACCTGGCTGCGCAGGGCATCGCTCTTCAGGTGTAACAAGTGGCCGGTGCGGTCGAAGCGAAAACCATTGTCCTCGAGCGTGACCGCGTGCCCGCCCGGTGCGGCGAGCTTCTCGAAGATTCGATAGCAAACGCCGCGCTCGCTGAGCTCGATGGCCGCGCTGAGGCCGGTCAGGCCGGCGCCCAAAATGGCCACGGGAACGCGCTGGGGCTCACTGTGCATGGCGAAATCGGGCGGAAACTAACACCAGTTCCCGGGTTTGGCAGAGCCCCTCGCGGTCGGCGCGATTTCAGCGCGAGAAAACCGCATTTTCCCTGGGGGGCGCCCCGAATCCAGCCTCGCACCCCGCGCCCGCGCGTGTTTCCGGTCGTTTGCCGGCTGCGCAGGCGTGGCCGC
>JBDTYJ010000285.1:0-7579 GCA_040005755.1 Pseudomonadota bacterium | reverse complement strand
CAGACGGTCGCGGCCTTCGGCGCCGAGGGCATCGACAACATCGGAGTGATCCGCATCCCGCTGGACCAGAGCGAAGCAAGGTAGAGAGCATCATGCGAGCAGCAGTGAAAGAACGGGTTCTCCTAGTCGATGACGAGCCGCAAGTATTGGTGGCATTGGAGGACTTACTGGGTGAAGACTTCATCGTGTTGAAGACGTGCCTGCCTGAGGAGGCGCTGGAGATCGTGCAACGCGACCGCGGTATCGCCGTGGTGATCAGTGATCAGCGCATGCCCAAAATGACCGGCGACGAGTTACTGGCCAAACTCGGCACCTCGTCCGACGCCCGGCGAATTCTCGTGACTGCATTCGCTGATCTGACAGCGGTCGTGCGCGCCGTGAACGACGGCAAAATCTTCGCCTATGTGACCAAACCCTGGAATCCGGATGACTTACGCCAGAAGGTGCACAAGGCAGCCGACCACTTCCGGCTGGCGCAGCAGCTAGCGGGCGAGCGGCAGTTGCTGGATTCGATCGTGAGCAGCTTGCACGAGGGCATCGTCGCGGCAGACCCGGACGGCAATTGCCTGCTCTTCAATCCCCAAGCCGAGGCGATCTTGGGCATGGGCGCGCGGGACGTGGATCCCGAAACGTGGGCATCGCACTACGGCGTGTTCACCGAAAACCGCGTGGATCTACTACCTGCGTCGCAAAACCCGCTGCTTCGTGCGATTCAGGGGGAAGCGTCGTCCGAGGCGGAGGTGTTCGTGCGCAACGCCGCGGTGCCCGGTGCCACCGTGAGCATGACCGCGACGCCGCTGGGTGGTGCGCCCGGAAAAATCGCGGGCGGCGTCGCGGTGCTGCGCGACGTCACTCGGCAGCGTGAGTTGGAAGTGCAGCTCAGCCAATCCCAGAAAATGGACGCGATTGGGCGCCTCGCGGGTGGCGTTGCGCACGACTTCAACAACCTCCTGGTCGTCATTCAGAGCTACGTCGAGCTAGTCCGTGACGGCCTGCCCGCCAACGATCCCGGGCGCACGGACCTGGGTGAAGTGCTGTCGGCAGCGCGGCGCGCTGCGGCCTTGACCAAGCAGCTGTTGGCGTTCAGCCGAAGTGAAACCATCAAGCCGGTGACGTTGCAACTCAATGACTTGGTATCGGGCATCGAGAAGATGCTGCACCGGATCATCGGCGAGGACATTGAACTCTCCACGCGCCTTTCACCGGATTTGGACTTGGTGCGCGCCGACCCCGGGCAACTGGACCAAGTGATCCTCAATTTGTCGGTGAACGCTCGCGACGCCATGCCAGAGGGGGGGCAGCTCGTCATCGAGACCATGAACGTCAGCTACGATTCGGACTACGCCGTAGCCCACCACAGCGTCACCCCCGGGGAGTTCGTGGTGCTCTCCGTCGCCGATACGGGCATCGGCATGGACGCGGAGACCCAACGCCGGATATTCGAGCCGTTTTTTACGACAAAAGAGGTGGGGAAGGGCACCGGGCTCGGGCTGGCCACGGTGTATGGCATCGTGCAGCAATCGGGCGGCCAAATTCGAGTGTCCAGCCAGCTGGGGCACGGCAGCGTTTTCAACGTCTACTTCCCGCGGCTCCTAGGCACGATAGAAGCAGGGGACGGTCGCACGGCGGGTGCGGAAGCACCGACTGCCGGTGGCACCGTTTTGGTCGTGGAAGATTACGCCGCCGTGCGTGAGGTCACGGCGCGTATCCTGCGTGAGCGCGGCTACAACGTCTTCGAGGCGCGCTCGGCGGTCGAAGCCCGCGCGTTGTTCACGGCGCACGGCGCCAAGATCGATCTACTACTCACGGATGTGATCATGCCCGAATGCGCTGGCCCACAGTTGGCGCGCGAGCTCAGCGAGCGCTACCCGCGCCTGCGCGTGTTGTACATGTCTGGATATCCGCGCGGGGTGTCGGACCGCGCGGGCGCGCTCGCGCCGGATGCGGCCTACATTCAGAAGCCGTTTTCCCCCGATTCTTTAGCGGAGAAGATTCGCTTTGTGCTGAGCGTGCCGCGCTAAACCGGCACGCAAAACCACACTGCCGAGGGCTCTCGCGTTCAGTGAGTCGCTAAATCGCTGCGCGTGACTACGAGCGTCGCGTTCGGCCCCGGCGACAGCAAGTAGAAGTGCCGTAGCGCCTCGGTGCCATGCCCTACCACGCCCGCTCGGGCGTCGGTGCTAGCGGAGTAAGCGTCGCGCGGGGCGTCACCCTCGGTGGCCGTATTGCTGGCGACGGTTGGGCTGCTGAGGGCTGGGCCGGCCAGGTGCCCCTCGTCGTGAGGTCCGCGCGCACCCGGGCCCACACTGGCGCAGCCGGTGCTCAAGGCGACAACAAGTGCGATGCGATAGACGGTCATGACGGTTCCTTTACGCCTCGCGGCGAATCGGCGCGCGGAAACGCTCGCCTCCTCCGTCCAGAGCAACATGCGGGCCAGGAAATGCACTCAGCCCAGGGAACGCCGTTTTGTGGCGGCGTTGCCTGGGCTGAGCTGCGCAGCGGGCGCGCTCTCCTGCTCGTTCGAGCCTGGCGAGGGCGCCTCTTGGGCGCTGACGCGCTGTCCGAGCTCAGCGCCCGACTGTTTTGCGCCACGCCGGCCGTTCGCTGGTCGCGGACCACCACGCAGCGACGCGCGGGTGGTCGGCCAGTTTGCCTGCCGCCGGGGTAAGCGCCAGATACTCCAAGTACGGAGCGAAACACACCTCAGCCAGTGAGAACATTGTGCCGGCCAGGTAGGGCGCCGAGGCAAGCTGCCTCTCCAGGGTGGCGTAAACGGTATCCAGCCCGGCGCCCGCGGCCTGGAGCACTTCCGGAGTTTGCTCCCGCTTGAATACCGAGTGGTAGATGAACTTCATGGCGTGCGGCGTGAAGTTCGAAGTCTCGACGCTGAGCCACTGCTCCATGAGGGCGCGGCCCTGCAGGTCTTTCGGCGTCAGCGTGCCGCCTGCCTTCGCATCGATGTATCGGGCCATGGCGCGCGACTCGTACAGCTGGAAACCGCCATCATCCAGCGCGGGGACCTGACCGAACGGTTGGCGGGCGAGGTGAGCGGGCTGCTTGTGCTCGCCCTTGGCGAAATCGATGACCTCGAGTTCGAACGGCGTGTTCGTCTCGTGCAGCGTCATCAACACTTTGCGGGTGCAGGTGCTTACCGGGTTCCCAAAAATTTTCATGGCCCGAGCGGTAGCACGGAGCCCGCCGCGCATGAAGCTGCGGCGACCGCCGGCTCCGTTTTTCTCAGCGTGCGCTCAGGCGAAGTGTTACGAGAGGCCCAGATGAACAGCTCAGAAGTGGAGACCATCTCGGCGGGGCATCTCACTGAAGCGCGCCTGATCGAAATGGTGTTTCCCGAGCAAACAAACCATTACGGCACGCTGTACGGCGGGCAGGCGCTGGCCTTGATGGATAAGGCGGCGTTCATCGCGGCTTCTCGCTACGCGCGGCGGGCCGTTGTCACGGCAAGCAGTGAGCGTGTCGACTTTCACGTCCCCGTGCGTCAAGGTCAGCTCGTTGAATTGCTGGCGCGAGTGGTGGCTACGGGCCGCACCTCCATCACCGTGGAGGTGAAGTTGTACTCGGAGGATCTGCTCACCGGCGAACGGCAACTCGCCACCCAGGGCCGGTTTGTGCTGGTTGCGGTGTCCCCCGATGGACGCCCGGCGCCCGTTCCCGTACTGCCTCTGGCTCCAGCCCCGGTGCCTCCAAATGGTTCGTGAATATACCCTCCGCCTCCAAGCCGTTCGCTTTCGCGCCAACATGGGCGCTTCCGCCGCAGAACGGGCGATTCCGCAGGACCTCGTCGTCGACGTGGATCTCGAGCTTCCGGTGAGCTCCCTGCCCAAGCGCGACACCAAACGTGAGGTGGTCGACTACGACTTCGTCGTGCGGCTAGTGGTGGAGGTCGGTCTCGCCGAGCCCTACCGCTTGCTCGAGGTGTACGCGCAACGCCTGCTGGATCGGCTATTGACCGAAACACCCGCCCTGCGCGTGCGCGTCGCACTGACCAAACTTCGCGTGCCGTCTACGTACAGCGTGGATCAAGCCGTGGTTGAGCTCGTCGGCTCGCGCGATCTCTAAAGCTGAGGCAACTCGCGCCTGTGCGGCGGGCTCGGTTCAAGACTTTAGGATCCGCTCTCAGCCTGCGCGGGCCACGCGCCGCACCTTGCCCGAACCCCCACCCCCGCAGAAGAAGCTGTCTTTGCCGTCTGACTCCAGACCGGACACGAGCGTGCCCTCCGGCATGAGTAAGGATTCGAGCACTGCACCAGACATCGGATCTATCCGGCGGAGCTCGCTTTCGTCGCCCTCCATGGTGGCATGCCACAGCTCATCGCCGTGCCAAGTGACCCCGGTGACGAAGCGATCCGAAACGATGCTGCGCAGCACCTCACCGGTGCTGGCGTCGATCTGAAGCACCTTGCGATTCTTGTACTGCCCGAGCCACAGCGTGCCTTCGGCCCAGGTCAGGCCGGATGCCTCACCCGAGCCGCCAGGCGCGGGGAATTTAGCGACGATGTGGCCGGTTTCGGGATCGAGCTTCTGAATTTGACCCGCGGCGAGCTGAAAAAAAAAGCGCCCGTCGAAGGCGGTGCCCGCGTCCGCCGGAACACTGAGCGTCGCGCCCGCCGTGCCCGTGTCTGGGTCGAAGCTTTGCAGCTGGCCGTCGCTGGCAAACCAGGCGCGCTCGCCGTCGAACGTGACCCCGTGCGCGCGAGGGGCGTTGGGAAACGGGCCGTACTCCCGTAGAATGCGGGCTAGCTGCTTGGGCTCCTTGTGCGTCGCTGAACGGTTTGCCATCAGCGCACGTTAGCTCGCACCCGGAGTTGCCACGAGTAACAACGATGTCGCGAAGCGACTGAAGGTCGGAGTTTGCCAGCGGCGCTCCTTGCCCCGCCCGAACCATGCCACTTTGTCGGCGTTTTCGAGCGTTTGCAGCGCGCGCTGCACGCCACGCTGGCTCTTGCCCAAAGCCTGCGCGAGGGCCGAGGTGGACCACGCCTGCCCATCGCTCAGCAAGCCCAGGAGCGCGTCCCCGTCGTCGTCCGAAGGGGGGGTGAGTACGCACACTCGCTCGCCGCGGGCCGGTCGCAGGATGAAGCCTTCGGGGGCAGCCGAAACGCCCGCCAGTGGCGCCAATACCTTCCTCAATCGGCCAATCTCAACGCGCAGGCGAACGCGTGCCGATTCGTTGACACGCTTCAAGCCGAACGCGCGCTCAATCAGCATTGAGCGGGTGGCCCCCGCCGGAAACGCCTCGGCAAGCGCCCACAGCAGGTCGAACAGCACGGGTCGATCCACGAGGCTCGTGGTCGCGCGCTGCACCCGCAGCTCGCGCCGACACGCATCCACGACGAACGCGGGGCTGTGGCTGAGTGCTTCGATCTCTTCTAGCCGCAGGTCGCGAGTTACGCCTGCTTCCAGCTGGCGTGCCGCGACGGCATTCAGGCGCGCGCTGGCGGTGCGGATCTCCGCCGCCAATGCTGGGATGCGTGCGCGATCCGCTGCCAAGCGAGCCTTCCCAAGGCACACCCGTGCTGCCCTGGGCGCAAGCCTGCGCGTGGCAATCTCAGCTGCGACGAGCCCTGCGCTCGCCACCAGGCGCGGCGGAGCACGCCTCAAATTCATGCCCGACAGCACGCGCTCGGCCTCTTCCAGGCGGCCGAGCAGGACCAGGCGTCGAGCGCTTACCAGCGCCCCATGCGCTGCGTTCGTAAGATCCCCGTTAGCGGCGAGCACGGCGACGGCGCTGTGCAGAGCGCGCTCGTCGCGCAGCGGGTCGTGGTTGGCCAAAGCCACCTCCGCCTCCGCTACCATGCAGCGAGCGCGCGCGATGGGGCTTTGCGCGCCGAAGCCGCGGGCGGCGCGCTGCAGCAGTTTACGGGCGACCCGGAGCTCGCCGAGCTGCGCCATCGCGATGCCGCGCAAAGCGAGTGCCGGCGGGTCTTCGCGTAGCGCAACGCCTTTCAGCGCACGCAGCGGATCGCCCGCCGCCAACGCCCGTGCCGCCTGCTCCACGACCGAATCCATGTCCGCAGCGTAGTCGATCACGCCGAACTTGTTACTCCCGGGCCTTCGCGAGTCGCGGCTACAGCTTGGGTCGTGGCCGCGCACAGCGCGCCACAAGCAAAGGGAGCATCGAGATGAAACATGAAATCGTTACCTCGGAACAATGGCTTTTGGCGCGCAAAGCGCTGCTCGAAAAGGAAAAGGAATTTACTCGTCTGCGGGAAGAACTCGCGCAGGCACGGCGTGCGCTGCCCTGGGAGCGCGTTCAAGGCAGCTACATGTTCGACGGGCCGGGCGGCGAGCAAACGCTGGCGGAGCTGTTCGCGGGCCGCTCGCAGCTTGTGGTCTACCACTTCATGTTCAAGCCGGAGGCAGAGGCCGGTTGCAATGGCTGCTCCTTTTGGGCTGACAGCTTCGATCACATCGGGCCGCATTTGGCGGCGCGCGATGTGACGTTTCTGGCGGTGTCGCGCGCCCCGCTCGGACGGCTACTGGCCTTTCGTGAGCGCATGGGTTGGTCGTTCGATTGGGTGTCTTCTTCCCGCAACTCGTTCAACTTCGACTACCGCGTCTCCTTCGGACCCGACGACGACCCCACCAGCTACAACTACGGCTTGACCAAAGGCGGCGCAGACATGCCCGGGGTCAGCGTGTTCTTCAAGAACGAACGCGGCGAGCTGTTTCACACCTACTCGTGCTTCTCGCGCGGCATCGACATGTTGAACACCGCCTATCACTACTTGGATTTGGTGCCCAAAGGCCGCGCTGAAGCGGGCCTCGCACACAGCATGAGTTGGGTCAAACACCGTGATCAATACGGCAAAGTCGCTTGAAGCGCGCTCTCGGTCGCGCCGGTTCCTGAGTGGTTCTTCCGCTTCCGGTCTCGGGGCGGCGCTTGCGGCGCTGTTAGTGCCGAAGTGCCCGCTGTGTGTCGCGGCTTTGCTCACCCTCGTGGGTATGGGCGCGCCTCTGGCCAGCGCGATTGCGCCCTTGCTTCGCCCGCTACTGTTCGGGTTGCTCGTGGTCACGCTGCTCTGGTTGCTGATCGCGCGCGTGCACGCGCGCCGTTCCAGCGACGCAGGATTGGCGCGATCGGAGCCGCCTGGCCGACCGCGTGGCTGCTGCAGGTGATTATGGCGGTTTCCACCCCGACCTGCGCGACGTGACGACGGCGGGAGGAGTGCACGAAGACAGAGCTGCCTCGCTGAGGCAGTTCTGCCGAATCAGAACGTAGGGTCTGCTGCCTTACCGCGCGTGCCGTTCCGTATCGACCGGCGCGAACGCGCGCGCTAAGATACAGCAGGATGCCTGCTAGGAATGGCGTCGCCGCGGCGCTCGGAGATCGCAAGTGAACGGTGCACCGTCGTCATCTACCGTTCCGACAGCTGCCAGGTACCTCCGCCCAAAGATCTTGGTGGCTGATGACGATGACGGCGTGCGCGCCGGTTTAGTCGCCAACCTCGAGCTTGAGGGCTACTCCGTGTCCGAGGCGCGAGATGGCGCCGAGGCAATGTGGCTGCTCGGCGGGCAAACCTTCGACCTCGTCGTGTCCGACGTGGTGATGCCCGTTGCG
>JBDTYJ010000284.1:0-7613 GCA_040005755.1 Pseudomonadota bacterium | reverse complement strand
CCGCGACCTCGAAGCGGGAGGGCACCGTGACGAGTTGGGGCGCGGCGGTACCATTGCGGGAGCCGGCGGCACCGCACCACGTTGCAGGCTGCGCATTGGCAGCGTCGGCAATACCGGCGGCGCACCGGCGCGAATGCCGAGCAAGGAGCTCACCTGCGCATCGCCCGTGGGCACGCGGCTCAAGGCCTCGGCGAACGCGCGCATGGTTGGGAAGCGGTCTTCTGGATCGCGGGCAAGAGCCTTCTCGATTACCTGCTCCAGCTCGATCGGGACTTGCGCCACCCGGGCTACCAAAGACGGCATCGCTTGCGTCGACACTTTGAGCAAAACTTCCCCGAAATTGCCTTCGAACGGCACTACGCCCGCGAGAGCCTCGTACAAGCTCACGCCGAGCGCGTAGATGTCGCAACGCGCATCCACGTTGTCTCGGGCCAGAAGCTGCTCGGGTGCCATGTATTCAGGTGTGCCCAGAACGGCTCCCTGTTGCGTAATTTTCTGATCTTGGTTCGGTAAGAACGCGATGCCAAAATCGAACACTTTAGTGACCTCACGCCCGGCCTCGGTACGCGAGATGAACACGTTGCTGGGTTTGATGTCGCGATGCAGGATGCCACGCTCGTGCGCCGCGGCTAGCGCGTCACACAGCTGCATACCGACGTACACCGCGTCGGCTACACCAATGCGGCGGCGCACGGCCAAGATGCCCTCGAGCGTGCGGCCCTCGAGTAGCTCCATCACCAAGTACGGCAGGCCCTCATCCGTTTCGCCCGCGTCCAACCCGAGTACGATGCCCGGATGTCGAGCCACTGTGAGGGCACGCGCTTCGAGCAGCAGCCGTTGTCGCGTCTCGGTCGCGTTCAATTGCTCGGGGATCAACAATTTGATGGCGACCGGCCGCGTCGTGTACAGGTGCACCGCCTCAAACACGGCGCCCGCGCCGCCACGCGCGATCTCCCGCTTCAATCGATATCGGCGGTCTATGACCTCACCGACCTCGAGCCGTAGCCCGCGAGCTCGCGGTACTTTCGCACGTAACAGACGCGACATTCTCCGAACGATACGGCCCGTAACGAACGCCTCTCAAGTGGCTCATGGCAATTTGCGAATGTTGCCAATTGCCGCGCGGAAACGCGCAACGGAACCGGCGCAGATCCACCTACACGCTACTCACCCACGTGCACGTGGACCGGGCTGCTGAGCGGCGTAAAGGGCAGCTCACCCTGGCGGATGCGCACCAATGCGGGCTTCGCCGAAACCAGGCGGCCCATGAAAGCGTGCAGCCCGAGCTCTTCCCCGGCGCTCGCGCTGTCGAACCGTGCATGCACAAGGTACAGGCCGGGACGCGCGAACGCATGCGCCGGACACATTTCGATCAAACGACTGGTCGCGGAGAAGTGTCCGCCCGGAGCAAGCGTTTGAATCCCCGAGCGATCCACCGGCGCGCGCTGATCCGGCTTTGGATCGCATTGGAACACGCCGTCAGGACCGCTCACCTCGTAACTGACGAGCTCACGGCGAAAGTAGAGGTCTTGTTTTTTCTTGCCATGATTGGCAAATGTCGTGCTGGCAACCGCAGTCCCCTCGTTCTGTGCGTCGCCGCCGCTGATCGTGAGGACCAAACCCTGGGCCGCCTGAACCTCGGCGGGGTTTGGCTCAGCCTTGGGCTCGGCAAAGTCAGAACCGAGCGTGAGCGGTGTGCCGTTGAGGCGTTTGACGCGTCGTTCGTTCGCTTCCGCCGCGGCGCCAGCCGGCAAGGAGCCTTGCGCTTCACTCGGCTCCGCGATGAACGGCTCCTTTTGAACGCCGGGCTTTTCTTCGCGTTTGCCGGCGTGCCAGCTCACCTTCATTTTCTCGGGCCAGCCCAAATGCGGGGTGATGACTGCCCCGGAAACGAGCGGCCAGGGCGCTTTGCCCACGCAGTACAAGCGCGGATCGAAGCTTTGCACCAGGCCTTCACCAGGCTCGAGCTTGAGCGCCAGCGCGGGGTCGACCGAGGCCGGCGCGACGTCGGCGGGAAGCTGACAGATCACGGGCTTGCGCGGCTTCTTGGCTTTCGCTTTGGCCTTGGCTTTCACGGCGGGCGAGGCGTTCGCGTCCGGCTCCGGATCCGGCGGCGGCATGATCTCGAGCGTAAGCAATCGCGCGTCGAAAGCCACGACCGCGGCCTCAGTGCCGCGATTGACGACCGTGAAGCCCCAAGGCAATTCCGGCCCCAGCTCCACGATTTCGAAGCGCAGCCCGAGCGGCGGAGTACCGCTCGCCTCGCCCGTTTTCGCCAGCAACGCGCTCGCTACCGCTGGGTCGACCGCCGGCGGATTGGCGCCGGTGTCCCCCGGTGGCTCCGCGACGGTAGCCGCGGCATCACTAGCGGAGGCGTCACCCAGCCCGGCATCGGCGCGCGCAGGCGGCCCGCCGTCGTCATTCAGCGACGAGCCCACTACGGCCGCTTTGCCACCTGCACAGCCCAGGCCGACGAGACCAAGAAAGCACCAACCCAAACCGAGCGATAAGCTCGCGGCACGCATGCCGGCGGCGTAACATATCCACCGTGCGCGGCCTATACCCGATCGTGGATGTGGACAGCCTGGAGCGAGGCGCAGACGGCGCGGCACCGTTGTCCGTGCTGGCGTTTGCCGAGCAAGTGCTGCTCGCCCGGCCTGCGCTGCTGCAGCTACGCGCCAAGCATCGCGGCGCGCGGGATACCCTCGAGTTGCTTCGCGCACTGCGACCGCTGTGTACTCGCGCGGGCACGCGCCTCATCGCCAATGACCGGCCGGACCTCGCGCTGCTAGCGCAGTGTGATGGCGTGCACGTGGGTCAGGAAGATCTTCCCCTGAAGGTGGTGCGCCAAATCGCTCCCGGGTTATTGGTCGGCGTCTCGACACACACCCTCGTGCAGCTGACCTGCGCCCTCGCTGAGCGGCCGGACTACGTGGCGCTGGGGCCGGTGTTCGGTACCGTCTCGAAAGAGCGGCCGGATGACACCGTGGGCGTCGCTCTGCTCATGCAGGCGCACGAGGCGGCACGCGCTCGCGGCATTCCGCTGGTCGCTATCGGCGGAATCAACCTCGAGCGCGCGCGGGAGGTGGCGCCGTTTTGCGAGCTCGCTTCGGTGATCGCGGCGCTACAACCCAACCCTGGCAGCCTGCGCGGCGTGACAGAAGCCGCGCTCGCGCTGCAAGCCGCGCTCGCTCAACCCTGACGCAGACGATAGATCATCGCCTCCAACGCGAGCGCCGGGGATACGTTGCGCTCGACGGCCTGCATCGCCGAAAGCACGATACGATGACGATCCGCAGAACGCTCCGCTTCGGCGGCATTCGTCACCACCTGCTCGCGCCCGGCGAGCGCCATCGATTGCGCGAAGTAGGACAATAACCCACGCAAGCTGTCGCGCTCGCGCTTAGCCTCGGCAAACTTGATCCCGGGCGCGAGATCGCGGGCCTGAATCGCGAAGCGAGCCGCGGCCACGAACTCCTCGCGCTCTTTGATGGCGTCTTCGCTGGCGAGCTCGAGCGCCAAGGCCACGCTGCCCTGAGCCACGACCGCGACGTCAGTGGCAAGCCCCTTGCTGGCGAGGATCTGCGCCACCAGGGCGTCCGAAAGGGGGGAGAAGCGCACCGGCATCGTGCGCGAGCGAATCGTATCGAGCAGCCGATTCGGCCGACTGGTGAGCAGTATGAAGTACGTGTCTCGGCCCGGCTCTTCCAGCGTCTTCAGCAGCGCATTAGCGGCCGAAACGGTGAGCTCATCCGCATCGCGCACGATGAACACCAAGGCCTTGCCTTCGTGCGGACGATAACCCGCGCGCTCCAGCACCATGCGCCGCACCTGCTCGATGCTGATACCAGTGGCTTCATTGGCGCTGATGCGCCCTCGATACAAACCGCGTTGCAGCAGCACCACATCTGGATGCGCGGGCACGTGCGGTTCTTCTTCCTGAAGGCGCACAGCGCGCTGGCAGGCGCTGCATTGACCGCACGCCCGAGTGGTCGCGGCTTCGCACACGAGCGCCTGCGCCAACGCAAAAGCCGCCAGCTCTTTACCCACGCCGGGCGGCCCCTCGAAGCGGTAGGCATGGTGTACATGCCCCGAATCGAGCGCGCGCTCGAGCGTTTGGAGCGCGGGCTGCTGCCCGAGGATGTCGGAAAAAGCCATGGCGCGGGGGGCAGATAGTGCCTGGACGCTGCGCGACTTAATAGTAGAACCTGCAAGAACCAACATGGCAGACGTTCCCTTCGCAGATCTGCTCTGCCCGGCGCTCGCCGAGCTCAGTTCGTACACGCCAGTGGCGGGTAACTATCCCGTGCGGCTCGATGCGAACGAAGCGCCGGTGCTGCTTTCAGCGGATACCCGGCGTCGCATGGCGGAGGTGTGCGCCGAACAAATCTGGGAGCGCTACCCGGACGCCACTGCAGCCGGTTTACGTCAGGCCCTGGCGCGCTACAGCGGCGTGAGCCCTGAGGAAATCCTCGTCGGCGATGGCAGTGATGAGATCATCACCATGCTCTTGTCCGCGTTCTCGCAAGCGCGGGACCGGGCAGGTGGCGCCGTGGTCATGACCACCACGCCCACGTTCGTGATGTACCGCATGAGCGCGCGCGTGCGCGGACAGCGCGTGCTGGAGGTTCCGCTGGATGCCAACTGGGATCTCTCGGCAGAATCCATGCTGCGGGCCGTGGAAATGTCGCCGCCCAATCTGATCTTCATCGCGACGCCCAATAACCCGACCGGTAACTTGGTAAACCGCGCGCGTCTAGAACAGCTGATTCAAGCTGCTCCCGGATCGCTCGTTGTGATCGACGAGGCGTACATTCCGTATTCGGATCACGATCAGCTGGACCTGTACCGTCGCTATGAGAACGTCGCTATCATGCGCACCTTGTCCAAGGTCGGTTTCGCTGCCCTGCGCGTCGGCTGGCTCATCGCACGCCCAGCGCTCACCGCTGAGCTGGATAAGGTGCGCCTCCCGTACAACATGAACGCCCCTGCCCAAGCCTTGGGGGCGCTCGCAGCCACGGAATTGCAGCCCGAAATCCGGCGCATCGTCTCGTATGTCGTGGCCGAGCGCGCGCGGGTCCATGCGGCGTTGAGCGCCCTGCCGGGCATCAGCGTTACACCCAGCGACGCGAATTTCTTGTGGTTTCGCACGGAGCGCCCCGCGGCGGACGTATTCCAAGGCCTGCGTGAGCGCGGCGTGTTGGTGCGCAGTTTTCACACTCGCGGTGGGCGGCTTGCTCATCAATTGCGCGTCACCATCGGCACTACGGAAGAGAACGATCGCTTCCTCGCATGCCTGCACGAGCTCACGTGAGCGTCGCTCGCGCGCTCGCCGCGCTGGCAGCCAGCATGGCTCTCTGCCTGGGTTGCACAGAAGGCTCGAACACCGTCACGCGCATGGCGGACGGCGTTCGTTATGAGGGCCGCTTCGTGAACCCGGAAGCCTACGCCGCGTACCTGCAGGGCGTCGAACGCGAAGCCCAGGGCGACTACAAGAACGCGCTCTCCTCCTATCTGGAAGCCCACGCGGAAGATCCGGATAGCCCCGAGGTCTGGGCCCGAATCGGCGCCATTCAATGCATCTCGACCAGCCCCGAGCGCGGTCCGAAAGCCGCGCAGGTTTCGTTCGAGCGCGGCGTGCGCAACGACCCCGCATACTTCGGCACTTATTTGGAACGCGCGCGCTGCGCAGAACGCGCTCACGCGCTGCAGGCAGCGCTGGCAGACGGCACAGCCGCCGTGGCTCGCCGCCCACAGGACGAACCGGCGAACCTGCTCGTGGCTCGCATGCTGGGCGCGCTTGGGCGCCGAAACGAGGCTCGTACCTGGCTAGAAGCGTTTCAGACCTACCGTGCACCGTCGGCGGCGCTGAGCCGCGCGCTGCCGGCCACGCGCGCGCCGAGCGCGTTCAACGCACTGCCGAATCCCGTCGGCGCCCGCTCTGCCGCCTTCGTAGAACTGCGCATCGGTCGCGCCGAACGCGCACGCAACCAAGCCCAGCTCGAGCTGGCCGCCGATCCGAGCAACGCCGACGCCTGGATAGCCGCGCTCGTCGCTTGCGACACGCTGCGGGACTCGCAATGCTTCGAAAGCGCGCTCACGAACCTAAAAACGCCGAGCCTGCCCCCCAGTGAAACCGCGCTGCGCTTTCTGCGTGAGCTCCTGGCGCGACGCACAGGCGAGCCGATTGCGTTTTAAGCGCGCCCGGCCCGGTCACAGCTGCGCTGATTAGTGCGCGGGCATGGGTCCGGCACCACCGGACCCCCGCCGCGCATCCCACGCCTTTCGATCGAATGGCAAGGTGATCTTCACGTCTACGAGCTCGCCGGCGTGCACTTCCACGTCTTTCGCGCCCTGGGCCATCGTCGCCGGCAGCAGCGCGGAGACGGTCACTTTGCCGACAGGCACGCGCGGGATAACGAAATGGCCATCACTGCGGGTCACGGCGTGCGTCGGGAATTTCACGACCAGCACATCCGCCAACATGAAGATGCGCATGCTGTCGACGAGCTGATAGCGCCCCGGCTGCTCGGGATACAAATGAATCGCATCGCCACGCGGCATCGCTACGAGCTGTGCTTTGAGGCGCGCGCCCATCAAATCTGGAACGTAGGGGCGGGAATCCCGGCTGCGCACATCCAAGCTTTGGCCAAAAGTCATCACGTACGTACGTGAGTTCCAGGCGCAGCCGTTGGCATCGGCCAGCTGAGCCGGCGTGTCTTCTGCCAAGTAACCCGAATAGCCGGTAACGCCCACGACCACGTCCGCCAGGCCGCGCTCTGGGCCCTCGCGAAATAATTTCCCGTACATGTCCTTCGCAGATGAGCAATCGGCGGGGATGTGCGAGCTGATCTCCGGCATGTCGGGCGCCGGATCGCCGCTCGCGGTGATGGTTCCGGAGATCGTGCCCGTTGGGCCGCTGTATGGCGCTTCGCCATTCGGGTTCACCGCCGCGCTCACCAGCTTGGGATCAGTTGGCAATGACGACGCAATCGGCGCCGGCAGCGTGACGCTGCCGACGGTGACTGGTTCCGGGTTCGACTTGCTCTTGCAGCCGACCCCACTCACCACGCACAGGCCGATCAGGGCCGGCGCGCCGCCGAGAAAGAATCGGCCGGCCATCACACGTGACTGAGACCGGCGGCGACAGCCACGTCCAACGAAGTGCTGGGCAAGATGCCGAAAGCGAGCACGAAGACCGCGGCCACGATTAGCGCCGCAACCACGAAGCCCGAGCGCATGGGCGTTGCGATGGGCGCCCCCGGCTCCGGCTCGCGCATGTACATGTAAACCATGACGCGCAGGTAGTAGTAAGCGCCAATCACGCTGTTCAACAGACCGATGACAGCCAGGACGTTCAACTGTGAATCGACGGCGGCGCTGAACACGTACAGCTTGCCGAAGAAACCGGCGGTGGGCGGCACGCCGGCGAGCGAGAGCAGGAAGAAGGAGAAGGCAAGCGCCACCGCGGGGTGTCGCTTGCCGAGCCCTGCCAAATCCTCGTAGCTGACGGCCTCCGCGCCGCGGCGACCACACAGGATGAGAGCGCCGAAGGCGCCCACGGTCGAGACCGTGTACGTCAACATGTAGAACAGCACGCTGGGCGTGCCCTG
>JBDTYJ010000283.1:0-7620 GCA_040005755.1 Pseudomonadota bacterium | reverse complement strand
CGCCGCACTGCGGGGACGGCGTGAAGAACGGCAACGAACAGTGCGACAAGGGCGCAAGCAACGTCGCCCTTGCCACCGCCTACGGCCCCGGCGTGTGCACGACGACCTGCAAGAATGCGCCGTTCTGCGGGGATGGGCACGTTCAGGCCAGCTTCGAAGAGTGCGAAGGCAATCTGAATTGCTCGAGCTGTAAGTCCACGATGGTGAAGTAACATCGCTCTGGCGGTCGAAAGACCGCCAAGCTTCGTTGGTGTAGGCTCGCCTCACGCCGCGCCTGGGGCGACAACGCCCTCAGGCGCGCGAAGGTAGCTGCCCATCATGAAGTTTTCACGAGCGCTGTCGCCGGTTACCCTCGTTCTTGCTTTCAGTGCCTGCGCGGCCACCGCTCCCGCACCGAGCCGCGCGGTCGCGGCTCCCTCAGCCGCGCACAAGGTGCTGCCGGCAGCGCCCAGCGGCAACGTGTTCGCGCAGCCCAGCGCACTGCTCGATGAATTTCCGCCGTTCGACAAAATCACGGAGGCGAGCTTCCGCCCGGCCTTCGCCGCAGGCATGGCCGAGCAGCGTAAAGAAGTGGCTGCGATCGCCAAGAACCCGGAGCCGCCGAGCTTCGACAACACCATCGTGGCGCTGGAGCGGTCGGGCCGCATGCTGTACCGCGTTGGCACAACGTTCTTCAACCTCCAAAGCTGCAATACGAACCCGGAACTCGACGCGATAGCTACGGAAGTCGCGCCCAAGCTCGCGCAGCATGATGACGCCATTCATTTGGATGCGGCGCTGTTCGCGCGCGTGAAAGCGCTCCACAGCGCAGCTAGCGCGCTTCATTTGGATCGGGAATCGGCGCAGCTCCTGAGTCGCACGTACCTGACCTTCATTCACGCGGGAGCCAACGCTTCCGAGGCCGGCAAAGCGCGGCTGCGAGAGCTCAACGAGCAACTCTCCTCCCTCACCACGAAGTTCCGCCAAAACGTGCTCAAAGCCAGCAAGGACGGCGCCCTGTTGGTGGACGACGTAAAGCAACTGGATGGCCTTTCCGCTGAACAAGTCAGCGCGGCGAAAACGGCCGCCAAGGCCCGTGGCCTCGAAGGCAAGTGGCTCATTCCGCTCCAAAACACCACCATTCAACCGCCGCTCGCGCAGCTCACGAACCGCGCGCTGCGCGAACGCATCTATCGAGCGTCCATCGCGCGAGCCAACGGCGGTGACGCGGACAACACGGGAATCGTCGCACAGATCGTGAAGCTGCGTGCCGAGCACGCGCAGATTCTCGGCTACCCGAACTACGCCGCAGAAATCTTGGAGGACGAAACGGCAGGCAACCCGGGCGCGGTGAACGCCATGCTGCGTGAGCTCGCACCGCCCGCCATCGCCAACGCTAAGCAAGAGGCCGCAGACATCCAAGCCGTGATCGACAAGCAGGCCAAGGCGCAGCATACCCAATCATTCAAGCTCGAGCCTTGGGACTGGGCGTTCTACGCGGAGCAGGTTCGCAAGGCGCGCTACGCCTACGATGAGTCGCAAACCAAGCCGTATTTCGAGCTCAACCGCGTCTTGCAAGACGGCGTGTTCTTCGCCGCCAATCAGCTGTACGGGCTCACGTTCAAGGAGCTTCACGGGTTGCCCGTGTACCACCCGGACGTGCGCGTGTTCGAAGCCTTCGACGCTGACGGCGCGGCGCTCGGCTTGTTCATGACCGACTATTATGCGCGCGACAATAAGCAGGGCGGCGCTTGGGACAGCCAATACTCGGATCAATCCAGGCTGTTTGGCACACGGCCTGTGATCGCCAATCACCTCAACATTCCGAAGCCTGCCGAAGGCGAGCCCACACTGCTCACGTTCGACGAAGTAGTGACCCTGTTTCATGAATTCGGGCACGCGATGCACGGCATGCTGTCCAACACCCTGTACCAATCGCTTTCGGGCGCGAACACCCCGCGGGATTTCGTGGAGTACCCGTCCCAATACAATGAAATGTGGGCAAGCGAGCCCGTGGTGATGGCCAACTACGCCAAACACTACAAAACCCAGGAACCAATGCCCAAAGCGCTCTTGGACAAGGTCTTGGCGTCGAGCAAGTTCAACCAAGGCTTCATCACCAGTGAGTACATCGCTGCGGCGATCTTGGACCAAAACTGGCACCAATTATCCGTGTCCGGCGCCAACGCCATCTCATCATCACCCTCAGGAGTAATGGCGTTCGAAGCCAGCGCCCTCAAACAAGCCGGAGTGGCTTTCCCACCCGTGCCGCCGCGCTACCACACGCCCTACTTCAGCCACGTGTTTTCCAATGGCTACGCCGCTGGCTACTACGCTTACCTGTGGAGTGACGTGCTGGCGCGCGACACCGAAAGCTGGATGCACGCGCACGGCGGTCTCAAGCGAGAGAACGGGGATATTCTGCGCGCAAAGGTGCTATCGCGCGGCCGTACCGAAGAGCCGTTGGCGCTCTTCGAAAGCTTCTACGGCCACCCGCCAGACATCGAACCGTTATTGGAAAAGCGCGGCCTCACCTTGCACGCGCCCAAGACCGAGCCCAAGACCGAGCCCAAGACCGAGCCCAAGACCGAGCCCAAGACCGAAAGCGGACCTAGCGGCAGCCGTGAAAACCGAAATCCGTGAAAATCGAAATCCGGGTTGAAGGTCCGCAGATCAAACCTCGACCCGGCAGCATCGTGGGCGGGCCGGCGCGCGCTCTGGTCGACCAAGAAGCCGCATCCCCGAGCCCCTCCAAAACTGAAAATCGACGTTGGACGTCAAACTTGAATTTTCTCCTGTAGGGGAGGCCGCGTAAATTCAGCTGGCTCGTGTAGGCGACCCAATGCAGGTTGGAGGTCAAACGTCCATTTCGCTTTTTTTTGGCGAAACCGGCATTGTTCTCGGACGACTCAGGCACTGCGCAAACCGCGAAAGCGGCGGAATCCGGCGGAAAGAACTGAGCCGAGCACGGCGGGAGCATGCTACAGGGTTCGACCAGATGGCAGCGTTCACTCCGTTTTACGATTGGTTGGTCAAACACAAAACTCAGCGCACCCCCGTGGGCGAATTCGCGCGTGAAGTTTTGAAGGACGAGAAGCTCCCGCGTGAGATCCTCACCCTCGACGCACTGCTCGAGTACGTGAAGGGTTCCGCAAACCCGTCCGCTGAGTGCCTATCCAAAGCGCGCGTGTCCTGGAAAGCCTTCGAGCGCGGGCGCTGAAGCTACTCGAGCATTGACCCAGGCCAACGCGCGGATTGGGAAGGCTACGCCCATACTGAAGGCTACGCCCATACTGAAAGCCTGTCTCCCGACTGGGATTGGGGCGCTCGCAATCCAGCGGCGCACCCCGGAACCCGGCAAAGTCGCCGCGCGGCGCAAAACATTTGACCATGTAGCCCGCTGTTAGGCGGAACGGCGCGGCTTGTTTGCGCTCGTGCGTGCAGTCGAATCGTACCAATATGGCTCGATGGGCATGAGGGTAATTGGGTCGTTGGTTGTCCTGGGTGTAGTGGCCGCGTCCTGCTCGTCTGACGCGACGAAGAAGCATGCGCCGCCCGTCAGCTCCAACGCCGCTGGCGAAGGCGGCGACACCAGCGAGGGCGGCACGAGCGCTGGCGGCTCCGGCACTGCCGCGAGCGCAGCCGATGGCGGCGTGGCGGGCGAGAGCGCTGCGCTGGGCGGTGGCGAGGCCGGCGTTGGCGAAGGCGGCATAGCAAACGAGGGTGGCGCGCCCGCCGGCGGAGCGTCATCCGGCGGGGATGGCGGCGGGATCGCGACCGCCATGACGGATGGCTACCTGAGTGGAACGCGCCTGAAAGCGGCGCTGCAGGTGGCCGGCGCGGCCCGCCGCTTCGTGAGTTGGCATGACTCGATGCTCGGCTTCGACTGCAGTTTCCGAGTGGACTCAGCGGGCGTGCAGCGCTGCATGCCCGGTAATACGGTCGGGTACGCCGGGTTCGCGGATACCGATTGCAGGCAGCCAATCGTGGTCTACGACGCAGCGGAGACACCCAGCGCTTACTTCGCCGACCCGGGGTACGAGTTCACGTGCGGCATTGGGCCGCGCTTCTTGTCGGTTGGCGCGCTCAGTAGCGCGACCGAGATTCATTCCAAAGACGACGCCGGGAACTGCGGCCCCGCCTATGACATTGCTGCCGGACAAATAGCGCATCAATTGGGCGCTGTGGTGCCGGACAGCACCTTCGTGGGCGTAAGCGGCGTGGAGACGGAGGCGCGCGACGCACGTCTGGCGGCTTCGGTTCGGATAGCCAGTGACGGCTCACGCGAAGTCACCGCCTTCTACGACCTGAGTCGAAAAACGGAGTGCAATCCGCTTGAGGTGCGCAGCGCGGCGTGGAGCTGCGTGCCGGACGCGCGCGCGTACATCGAATACTTCTTCGCGGACGCCGCTTGCACGGTTCCCGCGGCGTTCCACCCCGGCTACGCGCAACAGGTATGCGGTTTCACGCCGGACATCGTGCAAAACACGTCGCCCAATTTCACGAGTACGTATTTCGAGGTCGGAGCCAAGCTCGACGCTGCCGTGCACAACGACAACGGCGCGGCGTGTCCGGTATACAACGCGCCCGCTTCGCTATTCGCCTCGTTCTACAGCGTGGGCGCGCCGGTGCAAACATCTGCCTTCGCGCCGTTCAGCTTGACCATCGAAGGCACTGGGCGAATGCGAGTTCAAGTACTGAGGAACCCCGAAGGTGGCGCAATGGCCTACGAGCAGTTTTACGACAGCACGCTCGCCGGGCCCTGCTACGCGCGGACAGCCGCAGATCTGCAGCAGCGTTGCTTGCCTGCCACGGCATTCACGAACAACCTATTTAGCGACAACGAGTGCAAGCAAGCCATCTTTGCTACGGCTGCCGGCACGCCCCTGCCCGCTGATCTCGTTTACGTCGGCAGCCTGCAAACGAACGGCGGCGAAGCAATCTTCAAAGTCGGCCAAAAAACGGCCACTCCCGTGCACACTTACGAGCTCAACGGCCTCGAGTGCGTCGAGGGCGGCCTCTCGCCGGCGCAGGACTACTACGCGACCAGCATCGTGCCCCCGAGCGACCTGCCAGCGGTGACCATCCAGGTGGAGTGAGAGTCAGCTCGAGTGGCGAGGCGCGCGCCAAAAATAAAGCGCGCGCGCGCCGAGCAGATTGCACTGTCACGACGCGCTGAGGGCCTGACGCGCGTCCGCGGCATGCTCAGCCGCCGTAGGATTCGTCTTGTTCGATGCGCGAGAGGACCCAGTCGAACTCGCCAGCGGTCACTTTGACCCGGCAATATTCACATTGGCCGCTCATGCCGACCTTGAACGGTGCGCCGCAGTGCGGGCAATTCGGCTCTTGGCGCGGCATGCCCTTGCGCGAGCTGCCGCGAATCAGTGTCCAGTATTCGGAGTAGGTGCGAGGGCGGTGGCGATTGCCGCTGAGCACCTTGCCGTCGTCCGAGATGGTGTAGTCGAGGCCACTCGCGAACAGGCGCACGGTGATGGCATCGTAGTGGGCATCACTCAGCACGTTCGCCAAATCCACGCGGAGGATCGCGGCGTTCTCGTTCACGTTGCGGCAGCGCGCCTGCGTGTACAAGTCGATCCAGTAATACATGGACTGAAACAAGTTGTCCGTGACGTACGGGCGAATGCGCAGCGGTTCACGACCAGACCATGCCGCCTGCAGCTCGTTGAAGATCAAGGCCACGCGCCCCTGAAGCGCCGGCCAAGCGGTGTCCGGATCCTTCTGCTGCAGTGCGGTAAAGCGGGCTGTCGCGCCCGCGTCCACGAGGGTGGGAAGCTGCGTGCCTTCTTCGGGCGTATCACTGGTCAAGAGCGGCCCGCGCGGCTCGCGGGTGACGTTCTCGAGGCTGGTGATCATCCAGTCGAAGCGACCGTAGCCGACGTTTTGTCTGCAGTAGCTGCACTCGGTACCGCGCACGGCTTCCAGCGGCGCCCCGCAGTTCGGGCAATCGAGCGTGTGGGATCGGGCAAAGGGGCGTGAGCGTGCGCTCGAAGAACGCGAGAGCACCATGCGGTCGGCGACATAGAAGCGCCGCGTGCCGCCCGCTTTGAGAACCTCAACGTAGTTCGCCTCGATCTCCAACTCGATCTCGAGCGTTGGCCCCTGCGTGCCAGAAAAGTGCACGTAGCGCATGGCTCCGATCACGATGCCCTGCACATCCGCCAGCGGCGCGTGGCCGAGGGTTGCGGCCAAATTCGGCGCCAAGTACGCGGCGATGCTCTGGCTGCCCGTGGCGCGCGCCCGCTGCATGGCCGCGTACAGCATGTACGCAAAATCTTCGAATAACACGAGCGAAAATTCAGGATCCAAGCGGCGAATGCCGTCCAAAGCCATGCGCGACAAGGCGCTAGTTTGCTCGACCTCGCGGACGGCCCGCACCTGATCCGCCGTGACGTTCGGCGTCGTGGACCAGCTCTTCTTCGCGCCGTCGTACATGACCTTCACGACGAAAAAACCGATCGCGATCAAGATTAGCGGCACACCGACGGCCGGGTACTGAATGCACAACAGCAAGATCTGCAAGATGAGCCCTGCGCCATCACCGCCACCGCCACCACCGCCACCGCCCGAATACGAGTGCGAGCCGCTCGAGTGCGAGCCGCCGGAATAGGTGTGGCCGCCACCGGGGCGCGCCGCCGCGATCATTGACCAAAACAGCGCCGTGCCCGCGCACAGCAGGATCAAACGGAGTGCTCGCCTTCGTCGCGTGGGCATCACTGCACCTCGTCTGGGAGCTCGTTTACGTCGTCTGCACGGCGCGGGTAGGCTGGCCCAAGCACACGACCCAGGCTCTCCAGCGCTTGTCGAAATGCGCGCAGGTCCCGCTTTTTTACGGCTTCGTCCAATGCATCGAGACTCGCCGGCCAGGCGGGCGCAAGCGGCTTCACGTTCAGCCCAATATCCGTAAGCACCACACAGCGCCTTTCGAACAGCGAGGCGAAGACCAGGATGCCGCTTCGACCCGTGGTTCTCGAAACTCCGAGATCGAAGAAAGCCGCGCGGGCCGCGCTGTCCACGTTCGCGTTCAGAGTCGCGCGGCGGGCGAGCGCGCGCAGCAAGGTTTCGAGCTTGATCGAGAGCAACACGCCGAGCACGAACGCCAGCACGGCGTCCAACGCTATCGCGCCAACGTCGTACAGGCTCGGCGCCACGAGCAGGTACAGCACGACCGCCGCTGAGAGCGCCAAGCCAAAGTGGTACGACAGCACGCCGTAGCGCCCCGAACGCGCTCGTACGGCGACCACGATCTCCGCCGAGGTCTGCGCCTCCGCCGCTTTGACGGACTCCGCAGTCGCTCGCTTCGCCTCAGCACTGAAAAACTCGGCTTCGCTCATGAACGGCCCTAGCCTCCACGGAAAAGCGCTGTTTCGCAAATGCGCGCTGGCGCGCCGCTCAGTTGGCTCATTTTCAGCCAGTAATGCGGCGAGCTCCCCGATCCGCACCCCTTCGGGTGTCACGAAGCGCGTCGCGCAGCGGCCGCTGCGGCCGCGAGCACGGATCGGGGGGAGGTCGGCGGCGCGCAGCCTGCGAAGCGGGCAAGCGCCGACGGGTGCTCACCGTCCAGTGCTCGCGAGCTGCGCGCTTCCTGCCTCCCCCATATTCCGTGCTCGGCCTCCGGCCTGC
>JBDTYJ010000282.1:0-7666 GCA_040005755.1 Pseudomonadota bacterium | reverse complement strand
CCGATGCCACGCAGCGCGCCGCCCAGCCCACCGCCGCGAATCGGCAGCACGCGCATCAGCTCGAGCTCGTAACCCCGCTCGGGCACGACACGCGTTTCCATCCCGCGCTCGGTGCCGACGAACACAAGGCGCAAATCAGGGGCCAACGCGCGCACGGCGTCCGCCACGGCGATCATGGGGTACACGTGCCCCCCAGTGCCACCGCCGGCAAAGATCAAAGTGCCGCTCACAGCGCTTCCTTCGGCATGGTGGGCACGCGCGGTTTGCGGGGTGCTTTTTTGGTAGCCCCCCTTCGGGGATCACGAAGCGCGTCGGGCGCGACCGTGAGGTCCGGCGCAAAGCTCGCTTCAGTCACCAGCATGGCGCTCGCTTCCGGATCGGGACCGGCGCTAAAAGCGACGCGCTCGTTGCCAGATCCGGGGTTTTTCCGGGAAATACTGAGCAAAATGCCCATGGCTGCGGCGCACACCAAGAGCGACGAGCCGCCGAAGCTGACGAAGGGCAAGGTCAAACCCTTGGTGGGCAGCATGGACATCGCCACGGCCAGGTTGATCAGCGCCTGCACACCGAACAACACCGAGATGCCAAACGCGATGTACGAACCATATTCATCTTCCGCAGCCAGCGCGGTGCGCACGCCGCGCGCGACGATCACCAGGTACACCGTGCACAGCGCCAAGATGCCGATGAAGCCGAGCTCTTCGCCAATGATGGCCGAAATGAAGTCGGTGTGTGCCTCGGGCAGGTACAGCACCTGCAGGCCCTTCCCCAGCCCGAGCCCAAACAGCTTGCCGGAGCCGAAGCTCATCACCGATTGAAACGGTTGGTAGGCGAGATCTTGGCGGTGCTCGCTCATGTTGAACCACGCCAACATGCGCTCCCAGCGATAGGACGTGAAACGCACCGCCCAGACCGCGAACAGCGAGCCCAACATGGCCAAGCCGAGTAGGTAGCCGAGCCGGGCACCCGCGACGAACAAGAGCGTGAACGTAAGCAGCAGCAGCACGGAGGCGCCCCCGAAATCCGGCTGTTTGAGGCACAGAATCATCAGGAACCCGCTCATGAGCAGGTGCGGCAGCATACCGATGGAAAAGGACTTCACGCGCTCGCGCTTCTTCTCCAGCGAGTACGCGAGCCAGAGCACGAGGCCGAGCTTAGCCGTCTCGGACGGCTGAATGTGCACCGGGCCAATCGAAAGCCAGCGCGCAGCGCCGCCGCCACTGTGACCGAAGCCGATGACGCTCAAGATCATCATCAACGTGACCGCGCCCATGATCGGGTACGTCAGCCGGCGCAGCTTGCGATAATCGAAGCGCGACACGAGGAAAATGATGAACAAGCCGCCAATGGCGTAGAACCCTTGGCGCTTCAAGAAGTACTGCGGGTCACGGAAGACTACCGTGGCCTCAATCACGCTCGAGCTGTACACCATGACCACGCCGAAGCCGAGCAGCCCAATGGCCAAAGCCGCGAGCACCAGGTCGACCGGACCGCGATCGGGACCGCGAGTGAGGAGCTTGCTGAGGGTATTCACGGGCTGACCTCCGGCTGGCTTTGGGCCAAGCGCTGAACGGCGGACACGAACTGGTCGCCGCGATCCGCGTAGCTCTTGAACATGTCGAAGCTCGAACAAGCTGGGCTGAGCAGCACCGCATCACCGGGTTTTGCCCGAGCAAACGCTTTGTTTACGGCCTCAACCATGCCCGCGGCGCGTTCCAACGGCACGCGCGAGCCGACGGCGCTCGCGATACGCTCGGCGGCCTCACCGATCACGATCAACGCGCGCCCCTTGGCTTCCAGCGCGCTGACGAGCGGCTCGTAATCGCCCTGCTTGTCGCGCCCGCCGGCAATCAGCACCCCGCGCTCCTCGGCCAGGCCAAGGAGCGCAGTGACCGAGGCACCCACGTTGGTGCCCTTGGAATCGTCGTAGAAGTTGACGCCAGCAAAGCTCGCGACGCGCGCCATGCGGTGCGGCAGCGGCCGAAACGCACTCAGCGCCTTCCGCACCGGTTCGACGCCGAGATCCAGCGCGCGCGCCGCTGCGATTGCCGCCGCCGCATTGTCCAGGTTGTGCCGACCGTAGAGGGCGCTCGATTCGAGGTCGAAGATCTCACCGCTGCGTATTTCGGTCACGCTGCGGCCCGAGACAAGGTAATCCGCGAAGGTTCCGAAGCTAAGCCGCTTGGCCTTGCCGCGTCGCGCCTGTCGCTCGCATTCCGAATCCCCAGCAGGAATCACCGCGAAATCGTCGGCGCTTTGCGCGCTGAAGGCGTTGCCCTTGGCTTCTGCGTAGGCAATGAAGCTCGGGTAACGATCTAGATGATCCTCGGTGATGTTCAGCAGCACGCTGACGCGCGGCTTGAAGCTCGGCGCCCGTTCCAGCTGAAAGCTGGAAACCTCGAACACCACGACCTCGTAGCTGGCGCTGACGGCTTCAGCGCAGGGCGTGCCCAGGTTTCCGCCCACGAACGTCTTCAAACCGGCGGCAAGGAACATGTCGCCGAGCAGCGTGGTCGTCGTACTCTTGCCGTTGGTGCCGCCGACCGCGACGATGGGAGCCTCGATGAAGCGCGAGGCGAGCTCCAGCTCGCCAATTACTTCCACCCCCGCGAGTTCCGCCGTGGCAAGCGCTGGCAAGCTGGGTACGCCGGGAGACACCACGATCAGGTCCGCGCTTTCGAACTGCGCCTGCGCGTGACCGCCCAGCACGAGCTCGATGCCCAACGCCTTCGCCTCAGCCGATACTTTTTCGGCCGGCGCGCTGTCCGTACCGGTGACGCGCGCGCCGCGCGCCAGGCACAGCTTCGCCGCAGCGACGCCGCTCTTGCCCAGGCCGACCACGACCACACGTTTTCCGGAGAGTTCCATCAGCGAAGCTTCAAGGACGACAGAGCAACCAGTGCCAGCAGGATCGAGATGATCCAAAAACGCACGATGATGCGCGGTTCGGGCCAACCCTTCTTTTCGAAGTGATGGTGAATCGGCGCCATCAAGAACACGCGCTTACCGAACAGCTTGTATGAGGTGACCTGCGTCACCACGCTGGCGGCTTCGACCACGAACACGCCGCCCAGCACCAAGCTCAAGAGCTCCGTCTTGGTCAGTACGGCCAACATGCCCAAACCACCGCCCAACGCGAGCGATCCGACATCCCCCATGAATACTTGCGCGGGATAGGTGTTGTACCAAAGAAAGCCGATGCCCGCGCCGATCACCGCTGCGGCGTACACCGCCAATTCCGACATCTCTGGGATGCCCGCAATATCCAGGTACTGCGCGATCGGGCGACCGAAAAGAATGGCGCCAGCGACGTACGCCCAGACCATGTACGCGCCTGCGTTGATCATGACCGGGCCAATGGCGAGCCCGTCCAGGCCATCGGTCAGATTCACCGCGTTGCTCATGGCTACGACCACGAACAGAGCGAACGCGACATACACCAAGAGCGGCAGCGAGACCGGATGCTTGTGAAAGGCCAGGAACGGAATCGCCAGCCGTGACCGAAGCTCCAGCCACCCGGGCGGCAGCGCAGGCGTGTTGAGAAACACGTAGCACAGCGCAAAGCCCCCAATGATGACCTGCGCCATCAACTTGTAGCGCCCCGGCAAGCCGCGAGTGTTGCTGCCTTCAATCTTCAGGCGGTCGTCAAGGAAGCCAACGGCGCCGTAACCTGCGGTGACCGCGGTGGTGGCCACCACGAACACGTTGCGCACGTCCGCCCAGAGCACGGTCGGCACCAACACGGAGAGCAAGATCAAGGCGCCGCCCATGGTCGGCGTGCCGCGCTTGGCGTAGTGCGAAGCGGGGCCCTCTTCCCGGATAATTTGGCTGATTTGCTTGCCGCGCAGTTTTTGAATGAACCAAGGCGCGACCAGGAAGCTCATCAGCATGGCCGTAATCGTGGCCATGATCGCGCGGAAGGGCGTGTAGCGGAGCACGTTCAGCGCGCCTGCCCAGGCGTACTGTTTACTCCAAGGATAGAAGAATTCGTAAATCACGCGGCGCGCCCTTTGGCTTTGAGTAGGCCCTGCACGAGGCGCTCCGCGCGCACGCCGCGCGAAGCTTTGACGAGCACCACATCTTTCGGCTCCAGCCGGCCGAGCAGCAGCGCCAGTGCCTGCTCAGCGGTATCGGCGAAGCTTGCATCCATGCCGGCGCGCTGCGCGGGTGGAACGAACAGCCGCGCGTCGCCCGCCACGGCGACGAGCACCGCTGCGCCCGCCGTACCCAGGAGCTCACCCAGCTCGGCGTGCTGCTCTTGGGAAAGGGCGCCTAGCTCGCGCATTTCGCCGATCACGAGCACCAGGCGCGCGCCGCGAGCTGCGGCAATTTCCCGGGCTGTTTGCAGCGAGCTGTGCACGCTCGCGGGGTTGGAATTGTAGCTATCATCCAGCACGACCGTGCCGTCCGAAAGCTCGAGCGGCGTCAACCGACCCGGTTCGCCGGCCCCGGACAAGGCCGCCGAGACGCGCGCAGGCTCGAGCGCCGTTTGCGACACCCATTCCGCCACGGCCAGGGCGGCGAGCGCGGCGTAGGCGCCTGCGTCACCGAGCAGCGAGGTTTGCAGTTGAATCGAATCTTGAGCAAACGAGGTGCGACGGTCGATTTTCAGCAGCGAACCGCCGAGCGCGCTCGCCGTGCGCGAACGCAGGCAATAATTCGTTCCCTCGGCGTAGCCGTAGCTGAGCACGCGGTGCGGCTTGATGAGCTCGACCGTGCGTTGCACACGCGCATCGTCCGCATTGGCGACGGCCACGCCTTCGGGCGCGAGGCCGCTCCAGATCTCGCCCTCTTCGCGCTCGATGCCATCCAGATCCCCCAGGCCTTCACTATGCTCGAGGCCAATCAGGGTCAAAACGGCCAAATCCGGCGCTGCCATCAGCGACAGCGCGCGCACTTCACCGGGCGCGTTGGTGCCAATTTCGACCACTCCCAGCGCGTGCTCGTCTTTCAAGCCGAGCAGCACCATTGGTACGCCGATCAGATTGTTCAGGTTGCCAGCGGCAAAGTGCACTGCGCCCGGCAGCAGCGCGCCGAGTACGGCGGTGATCGCGCTGCGCGTGGTGGTCTTGCCGGCGGAGCCCGCGACCGCAACCACCCGCTTACCCCAGCGCTGGCGCTGAGCACCGGCCAAAGCACCGAGAGCTCGCAACGTTGAGGCGACTTTGACATGCGGCGCCGTCAGGCCCGTCACTTCTCGCTCAACGACCACACCACGCGCCCCGGCCGCGACCGCCTGCAGCACGAAGTCGTGACCATCGAAGCGCTCGCCGCGCAACGCAACGAACAAGCGACCGCGCAGATCCGCGCGCGTGTCGGTAGTCACACCCAGGCACTCCCGGTCCTCACCGGAGAGCTCACCCGCGCAAATCGTGGCCAGCTCGGAAAGCCGAAACTGCGCGCTATTTTCAGGGATCAGGCTGGCCACGTGCCCCCTCGCTGGCGCCGCTGACTGAGCGCGCGACGGGCTTCGATGCGATCGTCGAAGGCAAACGATTGAGCGCCGATCAGCTGGTATGGCTCATGGCCCTTGCCGGCAATCAGGACCACGTCCCCGGATTTTGCCTCGGCCACTGCGCGGTCAATGGCGCGCGCGCGGTCGAGCTCGACGGCGTAGCTGCCGTCCATTTCGCGCAGCCCCACCTCGACCGCCGCCGCGATCGCCTGCGGATCTTCGGTGCGCGGATTGTCGTTGGTCAAAAAGGCGTAGTCAGCCAGACGCCCGACCGCAGCGCCCATGCGCGCGCGCTTCTGCGGATCGCGATCGCCACCGCAGCCAAATACGCACAATACGCGACGCTTCGTGAGTGTGCGCGTCGCGATGAGCACGCGCTCCAGAGCATCCGGAGTGTGGGCGTAGTCGACCAGCACCAGAATGTCGTCGCTCGGCTCGTCGCAGCGCTCGAGCCGGCCTGGGACCTGCGGCGCTTCACCGAGAGCGCGCGCGGCGGCACGCAAATTCACGCCCAAAGCTTGTAGTACCCCGAGCGCGAGCAGCAAGTTCTCCAGGTTGTGCTCGCCAACCAAGCGCGACTCCAGCGCCACGTCACCCGAGGGAGTGTGAAACGTGCCGCGGATGCCGCGCGCGTCGAGCGTTACCTGCTTGGGAAACAAATCAGCGCCAGCACGCTTACTCACGCGCAGCACTTGCCCCTGGGCGCGCGCGGCGAGCTTTTCGCCGAACGGGTCGTCAACGTTCAGGACTGAAGCTTCGGGAGCGTAGCTCGTGAACAACTGCGCTTTGGTTTCCCCGTATTCAGCCAAAGAGGCATGAAAATCCAGATGATCCTGGGTCAGGTTACTGAACGCCGCGACTTGGAAGTGGAGAGCGCGCACGCGGTCCAAGGACAGCGCGTGGCTGGACACTTCCATCACGAAGTGCGTACCCAAGCCGTCGCGCACGCGCGCGGCATAACGCGAGATGTCATCCGCTTGAGGCGTAGTGAGCGCTGATTCGACACTCTCGCCCGCGAAGGCGAAGCCCACGGTGCCCAGGCGCGCGGGGTTGGCGCCGATCCCGGCCAAAGCGCGCTCGACCAACCAACACGTCGTGGTTTTGCCGTTGGTTCCGGTGATGCCAACGATGGGCAGCGCGCGGCTTGGATTGCCGTACACGGCTTCGGCGGCGAACGCCAAGCTGCGCCGCGCGTCAGCGACTTCGATCACGGGCACGGGCAGCGCGGGCACGGCCTCGCCGCGTTCCACGATCAGCGCAGCGGCGCCGCGCGCCACAGCCGCCTGCGCGAATGCCGCACCGCTCACTTTTCCGCCGCTGCGTGCCACGAACAGATCCCCTGCCTCGACCAAGCGCGAATCCTGATGCACGCCGAACAGACGCACGCTCTCGTCGCCGAGCAGGCGTGGCGCCTCGGCAGCGAGCACGCCCAGCAGCGCTGATACCGGAAAGCCGGCGCCGGCGCGTGCCGAGGGAATGGGCGTGATCGGAGTCATCATGATGCGGGTTCGAGCACGAGCAAGACTTCACTCTTGCTGTCGACGATGCTACCGGGCGGCGGCTGCTGAGTGACGATGAGCCCCGTGCCCCGGAGGCGCGGAGTCAAACCGAGCTCGATCATTTGCCTGAGCGCTTGGCGCGCAGGCACGCCAGTCAGGTTGGGGATGCGGATCTTTCCGGCGGGCACCGCGCCCGTCGCGAGCACCTCTTGCACCGCGGGCTTCTTGCCTTGCGCCTCGCGCAGCGCCTCGTAGGCGATGTTGGCGGGGTCGGGCGAACGCGCCAGCACGGCAACGTCGGTATGGTCGGGCGTTTTCGGGGTCAACCCCGCGAGCTTCAACGCCATCTGCGCGACATGACGGAAGATCGGCGCGGCCACCGCGCCGCCCGCATGCTCGACCATCGGCTCGTCGATCGTAACCGCAATCGCGACCACGGGCTTCTCGGCAGGGACCATGCCTACGAATGAAGCGATGTACTTGTCGATCGAGTAGCGGCCCGTTTTGGGGTCGGTCTTCTGCGCGGTCGCGGTCTTACCGGCTACGCGGTAACCGTCAATGGCGGCTTCGAGACCGGTGCCCTCGCCCTCGGTCACCGCCACCAGCATCTCACGTACGGCGCGCGCCACCTCTGCTGACACCACGCGGCGGCGCACGTGCGGCGCGACCTCACGCACGACCTCACCCGTCGACGTCGTGACTTTGCGCACCA
>JBDTYJ010000281.1:0-7672 GCA_040005755.1 Pseudomonadota bacterium | reverse complement strand
TTGAGGACGACCAAGCGAGCAAGACGGTCGTTCACCTCGTCCGCGACGATTACACGATCGGTCGCGCCGAAGAGAACACGGTGCGGCTCACGGAGCGCAACATTTCGCGCCGTCATGCGCGGCTCACCAAGCCGGGCGAGCGTTGGATGCTAGTTGATGTGAGCAGCTACAACGGCTGCTACGTGAACGGCCAGCGCGTCAACGAGCGCCACGAGATTGTGCATGGGGACTTGGTGCAGCTCGGGGACTACCGTCTGCAAGTCTTGGATGACTCGATCGTCGAGCCAGCCAGCTTCGACAAGGCGGTGACCATGCCGGCCGCCCCGCGTAGTCAGGGGTTGCTCGGTCAACCCGATCGCTTGGTCATGGTCGTGGGTCCGTCGGTGGGTGCTGAATACCCGCTGCTGCAGGATCACCCCCTGGTCCTGGGCCGCGGTGAAGAATGTGAAGTTGCGATCAATCATCCTTCTGTCAGCCGAGTGCACGCCGAAATCAAGCCGCTTGGCGACGGGCGCTACGAGATCGTCGACCGCGAAAGCGCCAACGGCGTGCGCGTGAACGGCGTCGAACTGCCGCGCACGCTGCTAGACGCCCGCGATGCGATCGAGCTGGGTGATGTAATCCTCAAGTTTATTCCGGCAGGGGATATTTACGTGCCGGGCGCCGACGAAAGCCAACACGCTGCCGCACTTACCTTTGCCGGCAGCGCACACCATCCTTACGCCTATCCGAGCAGCGGGCTCGGCAAAATTCCGCAAGGCGCCAAGCTCCTCGCCATCGGTAGCGGCGCGGCGCTCCTGGTCGCGCTAGGCGTCTTGATTGCGACGCGTGGCACGGAGCCGGAGCTGCCCGGCGCGAGCGAGCCAGCTGATTCCGCGATGCGTACGCTCGCGGAGGCAAAGGCGCTCCTCGACAAGGGCGATATCGGCGGCGCCGAACGCAAGGCCGCGCAGATCTCCGAAGCAAGTAACGCGCGCAAGACCGCCGACTACCGCCAAATTCAGGGCGCTTGGGCAGACGCGCTATTCGCGAAAGCAGCAGCCGCCAGCGACCCCGCGCAGAAGCGCGCGTTCCTCGATCAGATCGCGCGGGCGACCACGGTCGACTCCGTTCGTCGCAAACGCGCAGCGAACGAGCTGGGCGGCGTGGGAGCACAGTCGGTCGAGGTCAGCGCGTTACCGAGCGCACCAAAAGAGCCGAAGCCAGCCCTGGCGCCGCGTCCGAGCGTCAACAGCAGCGACGACCCTGCCGGCGCCAAAGCCTTGAATCCGGCCACGCTGGTGCGCAAGAACCCATTCGACGATGACACGGTAAGCCCCGCCGATCAGTCAGCGAAGCTGCTCTCGGCCAAGGCATCGCTGCAGCAGAAGGTGCAGAGTGGGCAGGCCTCGGATCGCGACCTGAAGATGCTGCACGCATTGTGCAAGCAGCTCGGTGATGCCTCCTGTAGCCACTGAACCCGAGGGTCGCTGGCGCTCCTGGCTCCGCCTTACGCCCTTCACCTCGCGCGCCAGTATCGCCGCGCTGACCGTGTTCTCGCTCGGGTTGCTCGCCGAACATTCGCGGCTCCTGGCGCCGCTCGCGATCCTTCACGCGCGTAAGCAAGCGGAAGCCGGGGCAACAGCGCGCTTGGATGCGCCCCAGCGCGTGGGCGAAGCGGAAATCACGACCGAAACGCGCACACGCGCTGAGCTCGCGCAGCCCGATTCGGAGTCGCTGAGGGCGGCGTTACGCGCGGCCCCGCAAGCGGGCGATGTCCCCTTGCCCACAATCGATGCCGCGGAGCCGCCGCTACGGCTTGCGGATCCAAGCGGCCATGCGCTCGATGGTTTTTTCCGCGCGCTCACGGCCACCGCGCACAAGCAAGCGCACGCCATCACGCGCATCGCACATTTCGGCGATTCGATCGTGGTGAGCGATCTCGTATCCGGCACGCTGCGCCGCAAGTTGCAGGCCGAATTTGGAGACGCGGGCCACGGCTTCATGCTCATCGCCAACGCTTGGCCTGCCTATTTTCACAACGACGTCTCGCGCTATGCGACGGCCGGTTGGAGCGTGAGCCGGATCGTCGGGCCGTATGCCGCGGACGGTTTGTACGGGCTAGGCGGCGTATCGTTCAAAGCGGACAAGAATGTACTGGCGCGTTTCGGCACTGCCAAGACCGGTCAGTTCGGCAGAAGCGTCGCGCATTTCGTGCTGGATTACCTGCAAGCCCCGGACGGCGGCACGCTACGGATCAGCGTCGATGGGGCGCCGCGAGCAGTCTTAGATACCCGGGGGCAAGCCAAAAAATCAGCATTTTTTGCGTTGGATGTACCAGACGGCGAGCACGAGTTCGAGATTTTCACGACGGCCGGCGTCACGCGCGCGTTCGGCGCGGTGTTGGAACGAGAGGGGCCAGGCGTGGTGCTGGACGCCCTAGGCGTGCAAGGCGCGCGCATTCGCTTCCTGGACAAGCAAGACGACGCGCACTGGGCCGAGCAGTTGGCTTGGCGCAAGCCGGACCTATTGATCTACGAATTCGGCGCGAACGAAAGCGGCGACGGCTTCCTGTATTCGATGGCCGACTATCACCGCACGATGAAAGATGTGCTCACCCAAGGCCAACGCGCCTTGCCCAATTCCAGCTGCCTCGTCATCGGTGCCATGGATCGCGCAGCAAAGGTCGGCGATGAGATCGTCAGTTTGCGCGTGATGCCCGCACTGGTCGCCGAACAACGCAGCACGGCGGCGGAAGCCGGCTGCGCGTTCTTCGATACGTACACAGCGATGGGCGGGGCACACTCCATGCCCACCTGGGTCCGACGCGGGCTGGGCCAAGCCGACATGACCCACCCCACCGGAGTTGGCTCCGAGGTGATCGGGAATTGGGTATTTCGCGCTCTAATGCAAGCCTACAACCAAAGCCTTCCGCGCGCGCGCTAGCCCAGAACCGAGCCCGCGACGCGCGGGTTCAATGCTTGTCGGGCACTTTTCGGCCATATGCCGCGAGCAAGCGATCCGCGATGCTGTTTGCCATTTGCTCGTAGCCCTTTACAGACAAGTGCAAGCGATCGCCGCGCGCCAAGGAGGGGGTCTTGTTGGCCCAGCGCGTGTACCCGCCCGGACCGCCCATGATTTCGAGCTGACTCACATAGCCGCAGCCGAGCTCGCCCGCGACTGCGCGCTGCAAGGCGTCGATCTGCGCGACGCGCGGTTCTGAGCCACCGCTGACCGCGTTGGCATCAGGCGGGCCCACGAGCAAGCAATCCGCGTCGGGCGCGGCGCGGCGCACGCGACCTAACAAGGCTTGGTACTGGGCGCGGTAGTTCTCGATTTTTTCCGCGTCGAAGGCCTCATTGGTGCCAAATGCAAAGACCGCCAAGGAGGGCGCGCGCGCACGCACCGCGGCCTCAAACGAGGCCTCATTCCATGCCAATGCCGTGGCAACTCGCGCGCCGTCAATGCCGACGGCATCCAACACCAGGCCTGGCTCCGAACCCTCGGCGAGCACGCCAAAGAAGCGCGGGGCTCCGCTCAGCGTCACCAATTCCAGCCGGTCCGAGATTGCGCCGTTCAGCGACAAAACGGCGAAGTGGGCGCCGGGCAATTCCGGGGCGGCCGAGGTCTTGGACAACACTTGAGTCATGCCCGCCAGGGACACACGAAAGCCGCCGGCCTCGCCCAATGCAAACCACACTTGCCAATGGACTTGGCCGTGTGCCGTGCCGGGGCTCAGCTCGAACCCCGCTTGTGCGGGCGCGCCGTTCGGCATGGCGCGCATCCCGCCCAGGGTGAATACGCCGTCGTCGAACGGCGTGCGGCGCGACGGCTGAGGGGGCTCGATCTTCCATGGCCCGTCAAAGCTCCAACGCACTTGGGTGTGGCGATAGGGCTTCACGCCGACGCGCATGAAGCCGGGCCCGCCCGCGCCGAAACGCGCTTGTAGGCGCGCACGCACAGCGCCCGTCAAGTAATCCGCCGCCGTGTGTGAGTCGCCTAGCCAAAAAATGCGTACGGGCGTCTTGCGCTGGCGCTGTTCAAGGCCCGCGAGATCGGCGTAAAAGTGCGTTAGATTGAGCTCCGTTGGATCGGCCGCGGTGGGGCTGGGGCTGGGCGATGCGGCGGTGGGCGGCGCGGGCGCAGCGAGCGACGCGGCGGAGGCTACCCGTGCGGCCTGAGGCGCCGGCAGCGCAGCAACAGCAGCAAGCGGAGGATTGCTGCTGGCCTCGAGACGCGCGCGACTAGCGCAGGCAAGGCCGACGAGCGCGGCGAGCCCGGACAACCCTAACGCAAGGCCGCGCTCCATCGGTTCAGACATCTTCTTCTGCCTGAGCGAAGTCTAGCGGCTCGACCTCGTGCGCCGCGAAGCCCGTGCGCGCGCGATCGAGCAAGCGACCCAAGTAACTCGCCACCGACGGGCACTCCACGCCGCCTTCAGCCAACGCGCGACCTGCATTCGTGGCGTCGAACTGCGGAGTGGCGGCGAACAGATCGAACAGACCGCGCGCACCCTGGGAAAGTAAGCGCAGCCCTTGATTGGCAACCAAGCCGCGCGTAAACGCGCCAGCATTGAAATTCTCCGCCAAGCGCTTACCGCACGCTTGAGCGGCCATGTGCAGAAACTCCTTCAGCGTCGGTGGGCGCGGATCCACCAGATGGTACCGCTTGCCGTAGGCACTTTGCCGGGTGCCCAGGAAATGCGCCGCGCGCAGCACGAAATCAATCGGTACAATTTGTACGGGCGCTTCCGGGCGGTGCGGCACTGGCACAATCAGCTCGCTTGGGCCGCGATCGATGAACACCAACCAGGGGTAAGGAAAGCCGGGGCTTTCCAGCTCGCCCGTTTGCGAATCTCCCACGATCTGCGAGGGGCGCAGCACGACAACGGGGAGCTGCGGGCGACGAGCAAACATCAATTCTACCGTGGCCAGGGATTCTTCCAATCGACCGCGGAATGATTGGCCGCGGGCAAGCTCATCTTCCCGGATTACGCCGGTGCGATTGCCGCACACGGCAACAGTAGAGAGCAAGACCACGCCGCGCAGCGCGTGCGCAGCACCGGCGAAGGCCAGGGCCTCGCGCGCACAGGCAATATTGTAGCCGGAGAGCTCCGACCTCTTACGGCGCGCTTCAAGCACCGAGGCGAAATGATAGACGCGCTGTACGGAGCCCGCGAGCGCGCGGTACTCACGACCCGGGAGGCCGAAATCGAGGGCACACGGATCCCCCTCCAACTCTGTCACGCGCGCCCGATTGGCCTCGCTCAGTTGCGCCAGTAACTCGGCGCTGCGTTCGGCATCGCTTGCGCGCCGCAGCACGACCAGGCGCGCTTCGGGCTCTTGCTCCAGCAGGTACGCGCTCAGCTTCCGCGCATGAAAGCCCGGAAACCCGGTGACCAGCAGCGTTTCCCCGGCGTGTGACATGTCAGAACCCGAGCGCGCTATGTAGCGCGAGATCGATCGCCGACTTCGAGACTTCAACGCGTAGGTACCCCGAGGGGCCGCGTTTTCCGAGGGAAAAGAGCAGCGGCGCCAGGGCACTTGCTGGGCCGGCAGCGACCGCGGTCGGCGCCACCAGCCGGGCATCCGCGTATGCAAACACCGCGGCCTGATCGCCAATGCGCTGCACGGCCTCCGCGATGCTGGCTTTACTGGCTAGCGTCTCGGCTTGACCATGCGCTGCATCGACGACCTTCTTCAGGACCGGATCCGCGCTCTTGCCAGCCGCGGCGAACGCGGTCTGGCCGGCCACGAGCCAAGCAAAGGAGAGCGCAGGCAACGCCGCCTGATGGGCGCCACTCGCCGTAAACGTGAGCTGCTTACGCGACACGTCGGCCAACGACGCGGATTTCGGTGGCGCGCCTTCCGACACGTGTGGCTCACCCAAGAATTCAGCCAACGGCGCGCGCACGCCCGGCACCGAAAGCAAGCCGAACAAGCTCGACCCGGCGTGCTGCAAACGCCCGGCATCCGCGACGGCGGTCACTAAATACGCGCCGGGCTCGCTTCCGCCCAAGAATCCGTAGCTGCTTTGCTGAGCACGACCCAGTTCCCAATCACTCAAGGCAGCGCGAACCTGTTTGGCGCCTGCCACGGAGAGCCGTGGGCCCAGTAAGCGCACCCAGTCATCGCCAGCGGCAGTGCCCGCGACCTCGCGCTCTTGCACAGTTCGTGAAATACCAAGGGCGAATTGCGTCTCCGCGGGGAGTGACAGGAGCGGCTGCGCCGTGCCATTAGCCAAGGAAGCGAGGCGCGCCTGTGCCTCCGAGCTGTCACCCGGCTGCAGCAGCAACGTCGCCTCCACCCGATTTGGGAACGGCGCAACATCCAGCTCGAGCGCAGCGGCGTCGTCGAGCAGCGACAGCGCTGATTCAACGATCGTGTCCGCGCCCAGGATCACCTGCGCGGGGTCCGCGAAATCAGGCGCGCGGCCGCCATGGGCGGCGCGCTCGTCTTGATCCAAGTGGCTCAAGCTCGTGCGATAGCTCGCCCATGAGCCGCGCAGCGCCGGCACCACCTGGCTACCGAGCGCCTGCTTCGAGAAGCGAAGCGCAATCGGCACCTGGGGCAAGGCGTGCTTGGGCAGCATGCGCGCCGCATACGGGCCGACCAAGGTCAGTGCGTCTGTGCTGCTGGCCGCGAGCAGGTAATTATCGAATACCGCGAGTGCTCGCCCCGCCGGCGGCGAACTGGCGCCGGCAGCGCTCGGCAGGAGCACGGTGAGCCCGGTAGCGCCGCCGGCCGCGGCGCGAAAGGGCGCGTGGTCACCGGTGCTCAGCTTCGCAACCAACTCCGGACCGGAGACGGCGTGCACAGCCAACACCCAACCCGGCTGCCCGTCTGTGCCCTGCACTAGAGCACCGAACAACGGCAGGTCTGGATCAAAAGAATCCGCAGCCAAAGGCGGCAAGCCGAACGCGGTAGTGACGAAGACGGGAAAGCCCGCGGGCAGCAGCGCCGCGGCAAGCCCTCCCAAGTTTCGTAGTGCTGCAAATGACGCGCCCGGGTGCAGCGCGGTGAGCTCGCCGAGCAGGCCGCGCGGCTCGGGCAGATCGGGCCGCACGGCAAGCGCGCTTGCCGCAGCTTGCTCGGCGGTTTGCTTCTTGTTGGTGCAGCCGAAGCTCGCGACGAGCGCGCATGCGCTCGCAAACGCGAGCTTCCGGACCGGCTTCAGCCAAGCTCGCATTCGCTCAGAACGGGATGTCGTCGTCGCCGCCGCCGCCGTAATCAGCGTCGTCGTAGCCACCGCCACCAGAAGGGGCCCCGCCGCCACCGGAGGGGGCTCCGCCGCCACCGGAGGGAGCGCGGCCGCCGCCGCCGCCGCCGCCACCACCACCCGACGGACCGCCAAAGTCGTCGTTGTAGTCACCACCGCCACCGCCACCGCCACCGCCACCGCCGCCGCGGCCACCACCCCCGGAAAGGATGATATTGCTGGCGACGATTTCAGTGCGGTAGCGCTTGTTACCGTCTTTGTCGTCGTAGTTCGAGGTGCGCAGGCCGCCCTCGACAAACAGACGTGAGCCCTTGGTCAAGAACTTACCGAGCGCTTCTGCACGGCGGCCCCAGACCACCACGCTATGCCACTCAGTGCGCTCCTGGCGAACCTTGTTGCGGTCCAGGTACGTTTCCGAAGTGGCGAGGCGCAACTTCAACACGGCTTGCCCGCCGCTCGTCATCTTGAGCTCGGG
>JBDTYJ010000280.1:0-7722 GCA_040005755.1 Pseudomonadota bacterium | reverse complement strand
AACCTCATCCAGAATCGTGAAGGTGGAGGGGCTGTAGTAGTGGATGGACAGGAAAAGCATACCAGTGCCCGCGGGGTCCGTCGGAATGCTGAATGCATCCACACAGGTTTGGTCGATGTCTGTGTTGAACCCCGCGATGAGCAGCGCGCGGCTCGTGTTGTAGCCGCCTTGTGCGCGCACCGTGGTCACGAAGAGCTGATTGAGCTGATTCAAAGCCGCATAGTCTGGGCCCTTCTTCTCGTCGCCATCGAGGTAGAAGCGGCCTTCCTCATTCAGCCCTTCGAGGATCGGCTGCGGGCCAACGTTGGCAAAGGCGGTGCCGATTTGTTTGCGGTGCTGCCAGCACTTGCCCCAGCAGCAGCGAACGCACCGGCATTCCCGCCACTGCTCAGCACGCTGCCACCGCTGCCGCCCGCGGCGCCGGTCGCGCCCGAGCCGCTCGGCGCAGCGCGGGTTTGATGCACGCGGAGCGATGGCTGGGCCTGCTATTGGCGATGGATATTTCCAGCGCGGCTTAGCCTGCGGGATCTCCGGGAGAAGACATCGAGTCAACGATGCAATTTGGCTGGGCATAGAGTCGTTGCGTGAAACGAGTGTTGAGCGTAAGTAATTGACCCGAGCCACTGCTTGAGCTCGCGACGACCCGAGGGCCCCATGACGTACGATCGCCGAACCAAGTTTTCGACAATGTGCAGCGTCGCTTCATCGTTGCTGGTTGCCGCCGCCTGCAGCTCAGGGGGCAGCAATGGTGATGGCATGCACACGGGCGCCGCTGGCGCCGGGCAAGGTGGCGCCTCTACAGGGCCTGTCGCAACCGCGGGGAGCAATAGCGCGGCAGGTGCCAGCGCCGGGACGCCTGGCGCGGTGGCAGGCGGCAGCAATGGCGGAGCGACGGGCACGGCCGGTTCTGGCCAGAATGGCGGCACTTCGGGAGTCAGCGGCGGCGCGGGCGCGGGCGCCGGTGGGCAGCACGCCGGCGGCGCCGGTGGCGGTAGTGCCGGGGCCGGTGGCGGTAGTGCCGGGGCCGGTGGGAGCGGTGGCGGCAGCGTCGTCAGCAATTGTGTCGGCAAGGCCTGGCCCACTGCGGATCCGACGGCCAAAGGCACGTTCGAGGTTACCGCGGACAAAGGCGTGGGACCGTTGGCCGGCGCCGTTCCCGACCCGGTGTACGGCAACACGCAACAGCACTTCAACGTTTACCGACCCAAAGATCTGGCAACGAGCGGCTACTGCCACCCCATTCTCGTGTGGGCCAACGGGCACACGGATAACCCCGAGCCCAATCCCCCAGATTGCGTCAGCTCCAAGTACTGCGGCAGCTACCTCACGCTCATGCAACAGATGGCATCGCATGGCTTCGTAGTCATCGCATCGCTCAGCACGATCACCTCGCAGGGCACTCCGCTGCCCACCATTACCGGGTTGGATTGGTTGTTGCAGCAGGCGGAAGATTCGACCAGCCCGTACTATCACCACCTCGATACAGCACACATCGGTGCCTTCGGTCACTCGGAGGGCGGCTTCTCAACCAGCAAGGCGGCCTCTGATCCCCGCATTTCGGCCATCTCCACAGTTTCGGGCTCCGCGGCGAATCCGGGCTTTCATCAGCCCTCGCTCTGGTTCTGCGGCGGGAAAGACATGACGGTCAAGTGTGCCAGCGTCGCGGCCACGTACAGCTCGATTACCACTCAGCCGTCAATGATGATCGACAATCTGGCATCGGATCATGGCGGGTGGCTCTATCAGAGCGACGCCAAAGGCCCGGATTTTTTTGGAATGACGGCCTGGTTCCGCTACTACCTCATGGGCGACGTGGCACAGAAGAGCTACTTCTTCGGCGCTGATTGCAAGTTCTGCAAGGACAGCCGGGTCACCGTGATGCAGAACAGCTTCATGACTCAGTGACGCGCTCTTGCGGAGCAGGCGCGCCGGGCAACGGCGTCACGCGGACTTCAACGCGCGCGCCAGCAAGATCCCGGAAAACCCCTGGCTCGCATGATCATGAAGCTCGCGAGTTTCAACCTGAACGCTCTCCGTGCGAAAGTCTTGCAGGAGCACATCGCGGAGATCGTGCTCGTCGATTGCTGTCGCGGGAAAGAAGCGGTCGCCGGACTTGTAGCGCTCACAAAGCCGGAGCGCACAGCTCAGAAAGAGCCCGCCAGGCCGAACAAGGCTCGCGATGTTGCGACAGAACAAGGTCCACGTCGCGCGCTCACCAGTCGCGGACTCCGCGCAGTAAGGACTCAGCACTGCGGAAAAGAAGCCGCGAAATTCCGGACCGAGCGGGTCACTCAGGTGCGCGTCGGCGTGCACCAAGCCGACTATCTTCGAGCGCAGGAGTTCGAGGCGATCGTTGATTTGCTCGCTCGTGACTGAGGCGCCCGACTCACATTCCAGGATGTAGCGAGCGAACGCCGACCAATCGTGTGCGCCCGGGTCCCGACGCTGCCAGCGCGCGATTTCCTCGAGATTCTCAGGCACGTAGTCGGCCAAGTAGATTTCGGGCATGCGCTCGGCGGCGAGCAGCACATGGTGCAGCGTTGGGCCACAGCCGAAACACAACAGTGGCCCGCGCGGAGCGGCCGGAATTTGCTCGACGAAGTACTTCAACGTGCTGCGCTCGTCTTCCTGCAGCTCGGAGTAGTACTCGGCCAGGTAGTCACCCGGGACCCAGGCTTCAAAGGCGCCGCGCTCGTTCATGCTCACGTTCAGAACTTGAGCGATAACGAAGCGAGCGCTGAGCGCGGGCGCTGACGAATGGTGCGCTGCGCGTATTCAGTGCTGGGCACGGTGTCGTACTGCCAGTCCATCAGGTTGTAGATGCCGATCGCGTAGTTCGCGTCGAAGCGCTCGATGGCGCCAGTGAGCACGAGATCCCAGATTACGCCTGCGGTCGTTTCGCGTTGCGCGGGGCAGGCGGCGGGCAACGCGGCGTTGGGATCACAGGTTAGATCGTTGTTGTAGATCGCGTTGTCGTAGCGCGGGCCTTCGACGCTGACGCGGCTGGCCAGCTTCAAGGTACGACCGATCAATGGCATCATGGCTTTCGCGGCGCCCAGCAAGAGCGGCGAATTAGGCACGTTGCGGCGGTTGCTGTCGTTCTGGTAGCTCGCCTTTTGCAGCGATGTTGAGGCAGAAAGCATCCAGCCCTGCTGCCACTCGTGGCGTAGCTCCGCTTCGGCGCCCACGACCAAAATTGGCGCGTTGGAGTTTTGATCCTGGTTCACGTCCATGCCCTGGTAGCTGGTGGTGCCGAGCTCAATCAGGTTGGTAACGTAGTTGGTGTAACCCGTAACGAGGCCGCTAACGACGCGCGAAAAGCGGTGCGTGAACTCCGCCTCTGCGGACACCACCTGCTCGGGCCGAACGCTGTATGAAGCGATCTGCGTTTGCGAAGCGTAGAAGCGCTCGAGCTGGCTCGGGTTGCGGAACGCCTTACCGGCCGTCAGCTTCAAGTTGCCGCGCTCATAGGGCTTGATGATCAACGCGAAGCGCGGGCTCAGCGCGTCACCCGCGTCGAATTTCAAGTTGTCGAAGTAATCCACGCGCGAGCCGGCGGAAAAGCGCACCGCGCGCGAAATCACCCAATCCAGCTGCGCGTAGCCGGCAAAATTGTTGTACGGGTTGTCCGTGTCTAAAATGGGGCCGGCGTCCGCGCCGGTGTACCCGGGGCGCGAGCGGTCATCGATGTTGAACTGCCGTGTCTTGAAATGCCGCGTGAAGTCCGCGCCAATCGTCAGCTTGACGTCGGCGGAAGGCTTGATCACCAAGCGCTGCTCTACGCCAGCCCAAAACCCGGTATAATTATCGTTTTCGGTGCCGAACGAGGCGGGGTCGAGCGCGTTCGGGGTATACGGCAAGTGCGCCGAGTAACGGTAGTAGTCACCGTGCACCCGTGTCAGCGACTCGACACTTTCCCACTTGGGTTCGAGCTGTAGCTCCACGAAGCCGCGCGTGTCGTGGTTGTTCGCGCTCGGATCGCCAAACAGTGTCAGGTACTGCGCCGACGGCGAGTGCTTATCGTGTGAGGTCAGAAACCACTCCGCGGAGAGCGCCTGGTACCAGGCGCGGCCGCCGAGCGTTGCAGCTTCGAAGCCGTCCGCGCCGCTGACCGTGCCTGTCGCTGGATTACCGCGAACATCCGCGATCGGGCTCGCCGGGGTGGAGATGTACTCTGGGTAGTAGCGATCAACGCCGGGTGACTTGGCGCCAGACAGCGAGACCCAAACGCCCGCCTCGTTCGAGGCGTGCCAAACTGCCGTGGCACGCGCGCGGCCCGCGCCGAGCGCGGTCGAGACGCCGAGCTCGGCGTGTGTGGGCTGGTCTTTGGACCGTGTCACGAGGTTAATGACGCCGAAAAACGCACCATTGCCGTAGGTCACGGAGCCGGCACCACGAATTACTTCGATGCGCTCGACGTCGTCGAGATCCACCCGCGCGTCGAAGCCGACGTAGGAGGAGCCGACCCAATCATCATTGGTGGGGTGCCCGTCCAGCAGCACCAAGATGCGGTTGCCGTAGTCGCCCGGGCGCGAAAAGCCACGCACGCCTGTCGAAACGTAGGTGTCATCGTTGCTCAGATAAATGCCCCGCACCCCGCGAATCGCCTCGGCGATCGTCGGGTAAGCCATGGCTTTCAGCTCTTGTCGAGAAATGATGGTCACCGATGCCGGAGCGTCTTCGACTGCTTCCGAGCTGCGCGAAGCGCCGAGCACTTCTTCTTGGCCCGACATTTCGAAATCGACCGGCGAGCTCTTGTCGGTCTCAATCACCACCGTGCGCCGCAGAGGCCGGTAGCCCGCGGGCGAGATCACAATCTCGTGTTTGCCGACGGGCAAGCTGACCACCGCAGGCGTAAACGCGCGCGGCCTGCCATCGACGGTGATCAGCGCGTCACGCACGTCCGCGTTCACGACCGCTGTGCCGGACAGGGGCTCGAGTGTCGCACGCACAGACGTGACCTCGTGCGCCGTCACTTCAACCGGGAGCTCTTGAGTTCGGAAGCCATCGCGCGAAACGGACACGGTGTGCTTTCCGACCTGCACGCCCGCGGCGCACGGCACGCTGCACAGCGCCTTCGGCTGTGAATCCAGCCGAACCGTCGCTTGTTTGGTGCCGATGATGCGCAGCGTACCGAGGATTGGCTTCAGCTTGAGCGTGGCATGGGTTTCTTCACCCAAGCGAAGCTCGAGCTTTTCAGACTGTGCGAGCTCGTAGTCCGGCAGCTCGGCGAGCACGGTGTGCGCCCCTTCAGACAAGGCCAAGGTGTGCGGCGTCGCGCCGCGTGAACCGAGATCCTTGCGATCCAGATAGATCGTAGCGCCGGGTGGATCGCTTGCGATGGTAAGCAGCGCGACGCGCGGCTTCAAACGGTCGAGAGACTCCTGGGTACGACGCCTGCCGGCTTCATTCGTCTCCGCCTCGAGGGAGGCCGAGTAATACCGATAGGCGTCGGGCAAAAGCTTCAGCTGCTCGTAACAACGGGCGATGTCGAACAGCACGTTCTTGTTAGGGGCAAGGCGGTTCGAGGCAAGAAAGTGCTCGAGCGCTGACTTGACGTCGCCCGCGTCGTAGCGATCGTTGCCGAGTTGAAACTGAAGATCGGCTTCGTCCGCTGTTTCCGACGCGGCAGAGGCCGAATTCAGGCTAAAAAACAGCGCGCTAAAGGCCAGGGCGAAGACAGAACTGAGGCGCAGCATGCGCGCAGATGGCGCGGTTGGCATGTGTCGAGATTCCTGAGGAGGTGCTCAACGCTCGCGGCGAAGCTCGAGCTTGTTGGGCTGGGGCGGAGGGGGAGAATCAGTAGTGGATTTGGGAGCAGGAGCCTTCGCGGAAGCAGGCGCTGCGGCAGGGTGCGCGGTCCAATACACCTTGGGGCGCACGACTTTGGCGCTCGCGCTGCCACTGGGGGTCGGAACCACTGACGGCGCGTGCGCGGAGGCGCTCATGCTCGACGCGGCGAGTGCGGCTGTCGGCGTTGGCAGCAGGGCTTGAGCCGCCACCGCAGCACGTTCCGGCGATTGTGGGCGACGACTGAAAAAAAGCGCGAGCCCCAAAACGCAAGCGAGCGCGACGAGCAATAGCAGCCAGCGATTGCGCTTCGTAGCCTTGGCGTTGGCGCCCAGCGGCAGCGGCGTGGCGACCGCCAGCGGGGCAACAACCGGCGGCGGTGTGACGACCATCGAACGCGCCATGAAGGCGGCAGGAGCAACGACCGAAGGCGGCGCGGCGAGCGGTGGAGCGGCGTGCTCGGCATAGTGGCGGACCGGGCCGGCCGCGGTCGGCCGGACCGCGCTGGGAGCCGGCGTGCCACGTTGGTGAATCGATGCGAGCGGCGGATTTCCGAGAAACGCGGCAGCCAATAGCTTCGACTCACTCGGGCGCAGGCCGCTGCTTGGCGCCGGCAGCGCATCCCCCGACAACGGAGTCGAGTGGCGCGGCGGCGGGGTGCTGCTCAGGCGCCCGGAGTGCTCGACCGGCATGGGGCGTAGGCTTTCCATGTCGCCGTTCACAGCCATCAACCCAGCGGCTTGCATCGTAGAAACCGCGCGCTCGGCGGAGGCGCGCGCGCGCACCGGCGCCAAGGGCAGCAGATCCAGCGCAATTTCGGCGGCAGTTTGATAACGAAGCTCGCGGTCTTTTTCGAGGCAACGGTCAACGATGGTCGCCAGGCGCTCGGGCACGTTGGGCGCGATATCCAGCAGTGAGCGGTGCGGCCGCTCCAGCACCTCTGCAACGAGCGTGGTCACCTCGCGCTCCTCACGGAACGGCAGAATTCCTCCCGAAAGGACCTCGAACATGACCGCGCCGAGGCTCCACAGATCGGTGCGGTGATCCACGTCCCGGCTGGAGCGAATTTGCTCGGGGGAAATGTAGTGGGGCGTTCCCATCATCACTTCCGTGCGCATGGACGAAAGGTCGATGTCGGAGAACCTGCCGGTGAGCGAGAACTTGGAGATGCCGAAGTCAAAAACCTTGAGGCTGCGCCAACCGCTCGCGTCCCGCACCACAAACAGGTTTTCGGATTTGATGTCGCGGTGGACCACTCCGTGCGCGTGCGCCTCCGCGAGGCCCTCACACGCTTGAATGAACAGCTCGCACAGCGTCGCAATGTCAGGGTTGGCTTGCTGCCGATACTCGAGCAAGTTGCAGCCGACCATGTGCTCCATCACGAAGTACGGCGCGCCCTCGTGTGAGCCAACGTCTACGACGCGGGCAATCCGCTCGCTCTGTAGGCGCACCGTGGCGCGTGCCTCGCGGCTGAAGCGCTGCACGATGTCTGGGCGGTCCAGCATTTCGGGCTTGAGGACTTTGACCGCGACCTCGGTGTCGAGCTCGATGTGCCGGGCCAAATACACGCGGCCGACGCCGCCCACGCCGAGCAGCGAAACGATGCGGTACTTCCCGCCGACGACCTCCCCCGTTTCGAACAGCACTCGAGTTGCCGCGCGCACGCTCATTGCAAGCCTCCGCCCAGCAACGGACTACGGCCTAACGCACCTAAGGTGCTCGGGGCAGTTGCGATTGTTTCGCAGGACGAATCAGGCATTTCGGCACTCCCCGATGGGCGCAACTACAGCTCGCGAGCCACAAAGGTCGCGGGGACTCTAATCCAATGCCGCCCCGGCGGAGTGACAATTGAACTACTTGGCGGACGCTTTTAGCATCGTGCCGGACCGCTCGAGCGCCTCCGGCTCGTCGAGTGCGACGATCTTTGCGCGC
>JBDTYJ010000279.1:0-7746 GCA_040005755.1 Pseudomonadota bacterium | reverse complement strand
TCAGGCTTCCTCGCCATTCCGCTGAAGCCGAGGCCGGTGGATTTCGTAAACCCGAACTCGAAATCCACTGGAACGCGCCCAGTAAACAGCATTTTCCAGAACGGCCGACCGAGCATCGGCCGCACCCCTTGCATCTGAGCCACGACCAAGCCGTACTTTTCGCAATACGAGCGCACCTCTGCTGGCTTCAAGAACAGCCTGAGAACATGCAAATTCCGCGGCGTATTTCGCACGCTCCACTCGACGCCTTTGATCACAATCAGCCAAGACAAGAAAGTGCGGTTGAACGTGTGGAAGAAGAACGAGCCGGAAGGTCTAAGGACTCGCGCTGCCTCCGCGATCACCCGCTCCGGGTCTTCGACATGCTCGAGGAAATCCATCGCGCACACGGCGTCGAATGACCCGTCGTCAAAGGGCAAATTCAGCGCGTCGCCATGTCGGTAATGCACTAGCCCGGTCCGATCATAACGGCGCGCTATCGCCAACGCGTCGAGAGACGCATCGAGACCCGTGACGCGATGTCCCAACGAGCCGAGGTGGTTTGCTAGAAAGCCGCCGCCACAACCAATGTCGAGCACATCCCCGCTGCGGGCGTTCAGAGCGCGCGCAATCTCCGCGGCGATCCAAGGGTTGTGCAGGCGGGACTCCGCGCGCAGCAAGGCGATGGGATCATCCTCGGCCCCATACCAACGTTCACCGAGTGACTCATAGATATCATTGTTGACACGCGCTAGTTGCGTCGGATGGTTAGCCATGCAGGTCCCCTCAGCTCGCGGTTGGCGATGACCCGCGCCAATTCCAGTACGCCACTTGATAGGTGAATAAGGCGAGGGTCCCGCCCAGTTCGCCCCTGATGACCCATTCCTGGTTGCCTGAATACCAGATTAAAAAGAAGCCCAAGAACACCACCGGGTGCAGCACGAACAAAAGCGCATGGAGCCACGTTTCCAGCGGCTCACACAACCGCGCGTGCACGAATTCATCCTTGGTAATGAACAGACAAGAGAACGCGCATAGCGCTACGTAAACTGAAATTGCGTTCGCGCCCGTAGCCGGCACCGCTGCGAGCCAGCCATAGCAGAGCGCCGCGGTCAGAGTGTCCAGTGGATGCCCCAAGCGTTCCCAGCGCGGCAGGCCGCGCTTGCGGTGAAAGACCAGCTCATCCGCCAGCATGACTAGGCCTTGCAAAGCGGCGGGCAGCAGCAGGAGCGCGAGCAAAGTTAGTGCTTTCTGAAAAGGCCGCCGCAAACGCTCAGCCCGGGGCCGAATGCCAGGCTCAGCACGGTGGTTCCGGGCCGCACACGCTCGTCGGATACGATCCTCTGCCAAACATGAGGCAGTGTGGCGGAAGACATGTTTCCATAGTCGAACAGCACGTCTCGACTCGCCTGCACTTGCGCTGGCTCGAGCTCGAGGGTCTCACGCACACGATCGATGATTTTCGGGCCGCCGGGATGCACCGCCACCACAGAATGCCGCAATTCGGCAGCCAGATTCAAGCCCGCTTTCGCGAACAACCCGGTCACGAACGCGCGCAGCGCCGCCGCGATGCGCTCCGGCACGTCGCGAGTCAACGTCATGTGCATGCCAAAATCCCCCACGGCCCAAGCCATGGAGTCAGCAGAACCTGGCAGAATTTCCTCGCTCAGCGCGAGTAGCTCTAGGCCTGGGCCAGCGGCACAGTCGCGCATTGAGTAACGCATGAAACCGTCCGCAAACAAGCTTTGTACCACGCACTGTTCCGCCGAGTGATCGCTAGGATCGAGGTGCAAAGTGCATAGCTCCGTGTGCACGATGTCCACTCGCCGCTCCGCCCGTGACCCGCCCAGCGCTGCGGGAACTCCCAAATGGCCCGCGGCGATTCGGAGTGCGGGAAACGCGGCATAGCAGCCCATGTGGTAGGCGTGCGTCACCTGGGTTAGCGCTCCCCACCCCTTCTTGGCCACGATGCGTTGGGCCCCGCTGGGCGAAACGTACCCGGTACAGGTAACGTGAATCAGCTCGCTCGGCGCTGAGTCTTCAGTCGCGAATTCATGTTCGAAGTAGGCATTCACGACTCGCGCGAACGCCTGGGACCGCGCAGCCGAGCCCTTGCCTCGGGGGTGGTTGCAAATATCATAAAGATCGAGGTCCTCGGAGCCGCCCAGGTCGGCGGTCACGTGACCGCGCGCGCCGATCTGCGCAGGACCGCAAGCACAGCGCTCGACGAGTTTTGAGAACCGGACGGCAAACGCCGTGCGCTCGCGCTCCGACATTGCCTGCGCCTTCGCCTCGGAAGTCGCGTGAACTTCAGTCAGCCACTCTAATGCACGACGCTGCGAAATCTCATACTGAGGTCGCCGCATCGAAAAGTTCGTTAGCATGAACATGTGGCTGAACGCACGGCGCGAAGCCCGACGTGCTGCAAAGAGCGTGCCCCTTCAGGGCATCCTTTCAACGCCGATTTGCTGACTTTCAGCGCGCTGAGCGGCTTACACACTGAGGCAATTCGCGCAGCCGTGTCAGCTTGCGACTCTAAACGATCCGCATGCGCGCGTGCTAACCCTGGATGTCGATGGCTGATGCCGCGCGATTTCGCGCTTTCCTGAAGCTTGGTCGGCCGCACTTCTTGCTCGGCGGGCTGCTGCTGTTCGCGCTCGGCTCGCTGTTGGCCAAGGCGTGCGGCGTGCGCATCAACTGGCAAGGCTATGCCTGGGGTCAAGCCACCATTACAGGCGCTCAGTGGATGACGCATTACTCGAACGATTATTTCGATTTGGACGCCGACCGGGCCAACCGAACACCGACACGCTGGTCCGGCGGGAGCCGCGTGTTGGTCAACGGGGGTGTCGCACCGCGCGCGGCGCTCGTGGCCTCCGCCGTACTCGGAGTAGCCGCGCTGATCAGTGCTTGTGCTCTAGCAGCTCGACCCGAGAGCCCGCGGTTCGTGTTGCCCGTCGCGTTGCTCATCATCGCGCTCTCCTGGTTTTACAGCGCTCCGCCGCTGCGTCTGTTGAGTCATGGCTTGGGGGAAGCCACGACCGCGTTCGTGGTCACGCTGCTGACGCCACTGCTTGGCTTCTATGTGCAGACCGGCACCCTGCAACCGGTGCTGTTTTTGGCCTGTTTTCCAGTGTGCTGTCTGCAATTCAGCATGCTGCTGACGATTGAGCTGCCAGACGCCGCTGGCGATGCCGCGCAAGGCAAGCGCACGCTGGTCGTGCGGCACGGCGCCGCGTGGGGAGCGCGCTGTTCAGCCGCCGCGCTCATCGTGGCCTTCGGCTCCCTACCGATGCTATTCCTGCTGGGTTTGCCGGCACGAATGGTGATCTTCGCCGCATTGCCCGCGCCGCTCGGCCTTTGGCAAGCCGCGAGGCTCGCGCGAGGCGCGTTTCGAGATCCGAAGCGTTGGGAGAGCCTCGCCTTGTGCAGCGTGGCGCTGCTCGCAATGACGACACTCGGCGAGCTCGTCGGGGCCATACTGACCACAGCGGCCCCGCCCTAAGAGGAAGCGGCACGTTGCGCGGTGGCGAGTTTACAGCGCTGCGGGACGCAGGCGTTTGCTCAGTGGTTTGGAGAAGCCTCGTGCCATGAGCTCGCCGAGTAGGGCGCAGGTCAGCACGACCAATACGTAGAAAGATGGGATGAAAAGTGAATTTCCGAACCGCTTCCACACCAGCGATGCCGGGAACACCACGAAAAGATGCGACAGATAGACTTCGTAGCTGTTTCTGCCCAGCCAGCGCAGCGGCACGAGCAGCCGGCTGCCGCGCGCGCGCCCCCCAGCTGGATTTGCGCTCATCGCGATCAGGACAGCAGCCGTGCCGCAGCTCAGGACGGTCACGTCGAGCCCAAACTCATACAGCCGAAACGCTTTTGCGGCGTGCCGGAAGTACAGGACCAATATCATCAGACCCGCTCCGCCGAAGAGCAGCAATCCGGCTGCACGCCTGGACTGCGTTAGACGACGCGACAGCGTCGCCGCGAGGCAGCCGATCGCGATTTCACCCATGCACGACAGATACGAATGATCTTGCCAGATCTCGTTGCTGCTTTTCGAGACGCGCGCGAACGGCCCGGCGACGACGAAACCGATCAGCACCGCATACAGCACGGCCCGAGGCCGCGCGACCCGCGCCAGCACGGGAAAGCCCAAGTAAAACAGCTCCTCCACGCACAAGGACCAGAGCACATCCCAAGCTCCGGGCAGGTAGCCAACTTGGGCCTCGAGTAAGTTCAGGCGGAACGTGAGCGCGGAAAACACCGTGGCCGCGAGCGAGGCAGCAGGTGCAGGATCACTGAACCCGCTTACTAGCAGCCGTGACACAGGCTTCGGAAAGCGTTGGCCGAGCGCGCTCTGTTTTGGAGCGGCCACTGGGCGGTGATGGTCTCTGCCGTCGAACGGAATGCGGATGTTCAGATGCAGCAGAATGACCGACAGCACAGCCCAGCCCCTGAGCACATCGATCCCACCGTTGCGCCCCACGCGGCGTGTCGCGCTCAACTCGGCCACTGGCAGTAACGGTTTGTGCCATTCCCCACGCGCATCGTGGTCGCGAGCATAGGCATTCGCAGCGAGGGTTCGCAACGGCGCCCCTAAAAAAACCCGCTGTTGGCCAGGTGTTTCAATGATCGGGAGAATTCAGCCGGTTTGGCGTCCGGGCGCACGCGCCGGCTCCCCGCTGCGTGCTAGACCGCGCCAATGACTGCGCTTGCCGCGGAAGCGTTACGGAACGTCCGGGATACACTGACTATCGCGCTGTCGCACACGAACGAGGCCGCCGCGATCGTCGTTGCGGACGAAGGCTGCCCCCTCGCGCGCCTCTTGCTGCAGGCGTACCGTGAATGCTTACCGGACGCCCGGGTGCTGCTCTTCGATCAAGCCGGCACGGAAACGGTGAAAGCGGCGCTTGCACAACTCCGCGCCCCGGATCTCGCCGTGTTGATCCAGTCGAGCGTCTTTCGCATCCCGGAGTTCCGCACGCGGGTCGAGCTATTTCGGCACGGCGTCAAGGTGATCGAGCACTCCAACTTGGAACGCATGACCGAAAGCGAGATCGCGCATTACATCGCCGCGCTGGCCTATGATCCCGCGTATTACCGCGGCGTAGGTCACGCCCTGAAGGCGCGCATGGACGTCGCCTCCTCCGTTTGCATCGAGAGCGAGGGAGAGCAGCTCCACTTCGCAGGTTTGGAATCCGCAAAGCTCAACATTGGCCACTTCGACGGCCTGAAAAACGCGGGCAGTCTGTTTCCAATTGGCGAAGTTTTCAGTGAAGCGCGAGACCTCGAGAGCGTGCACGGTCGCGTCAGAATTTATGCCTTCACCGACACGACATTCCGCCTGAACGTTCCCGCGGCGCCCATCACGCTGCTCATCGAACGGGGCCGCGTGCTCAGCGCGCGCGATTCCACGGCTGACTTCGAGCAAGTGTTGAGTGCCATTCGGGCCGACGAAGGCGAGGTTTGGCTGCGCGAGCTTGGCTTCGGGATGAATCGGGCGTTTTCGCGCGAGCGGCGCGTCAGTGACGTTGGCGCGTTCGAGCGAGTGTGCGGAGTGCACCTCTCACTCGGTGCCCGCCACGGTGTCTACAAGAAGCCCCACCTCGATCGCCGCGCTGCGCGTCACCACGTGGACACATTTGCAGCAACTAGCCGCGTCTTGCTGGATGACGAGGTGGTATTCAGCGAGGGCTGCTGGCGAATTCCGGGGTCGAGCCCGCTCGCGGCGCCGTGAGTCGAATCGCAGGGTGCGAATGGCCACGCTTGGGCTAGGCTGCAACAATGATCAATCTAGGCTGCGACGCTTCCGGAATGAGCGTCTCTCTTGAGCTCTGAAAGTTGTGGCGTGTGTGGGGGTGACGGCCGCATCGGCAATACGTTCGGGCTGACGACCACCTGCCCAGGCTGCCACGGCAGTGGCAAGCGCTCCGCCGACACGGGCTTTCACGACGTGACGAAGACCAAGCCGGCTCATCACCGCGGTACGAATGGCTCAGTGGCGGTGGTCGCAAAGCAAACTTGGCCGTCGACCACCGAAGGCGTGCGCCTGGCGAGCGAGATCCGCGACAGCGCGCAATGTGCCGTTGACACCAAGGCTCGCCTCATCCGCGAAATCATCGAGCATGAGGCGAGTCACGGGTTGTGCACCAAGACCTTTCTCAAGAAGATCCGCAAACAGGTGCCGCGGCTGGCCTAACGCTCGCGCGCCGAGCTTGCGACATCCAACAGCCTTCACTTGCGAGCACGCCGCGCGTTTCGGTGAAAAAGGCGTGACGCACCCCTTCACGCCTTTTCGTTGGCACGCGCCACTTCGGTGCGCGCCACTTTGAGAAATCAGCAAAGCTGCGCCGCGCGCGGGGTGCGTTCCCACAGTCGACCGCAGCAAACGCTCAGCGCACGCTGTGCTCGCGTCGTTGCGGCAGCGTCAGTGTCTCGTTCGAAAGCATAGCCTTCAACGCGGTAAGAACGACGCGGCCGTTGGCGCGCGCCAGCAGGGCGGTGCCAACTGAGCGGCACGTTGGTGGTGGATGCGGTCGTAGTCGTTCAATAGAGAAGGCCTTTGGGCAATGACTCAAGGCGCGTCAAAATTCACTAGGTTGCCGGTCAGCATGAGCAGAGACAGCGCTGCCCAACTCTTCTGATAGTAGATGGTGCCTGCGCTCAGTTTCAGCGTGGCAACCGCGGCGTACGCGTCATTGATGAACTGCTGATACTGCGCACTGTGCATGGCGCCCACGCCAGCCGGGCCCACGAACGAGGCCGCCTGTAAGCCCGCCGGGAAAACTTTATCGGGATCGGGAGTGCCGTTCAGATCATAGCCGTTGGTGATGTTGGCCACGCCAACGCCGACATAAAATGAGGTAATTTTGCTCAAGTACGCCTTGGCGCGTGCCTCATTAAAGAAGCAATAGTCTTCTGCGATGCGAAACGGCGTGCGCGTCGCGTCATTCTGAAAATTGAGCGGCGCGCCCGAAGCGCCTCCAGGCACCCCGCCAGAGCTACACCACGCCGGAACCAAGCCGTTGCTGGCATTGCCGCTGGCGGCGTTGAGGCTCTTGTCCAAAATCGAGTAGCTCGAATCCACCACCCGCGCCCATTCAGCCGTCTTGCCGGTGACCTCGCCGAATACACGGTAGTAGGCGGGCGCGAAGTAAGATGGATTGGTGATGTCCATGTCGCCCCATTGATCGCCCGGCTTCAGCATGTCTTGACGGGTGTGATCCACCTCGAAGTTCCAGATGGCGTCGATTAGCTTCTTGGCGTTGTTCAGATAGGAAGCACTGAGCGTCCCCTGCCCGCCCCACTGCCGATCCGCCATGACCAGGGCCCACGCTATGTCTTCATCACCGTCCGTCGCGCCCCCGAGCCCGCCATTCGTGACCGTTCCATCCGGCGCAATCTCCCAGTTCATCAGGCCATTTTCGTTCAGATGCAGCTGCTCGTATTTCCACAAGCCGTCGAATAGCGGCTGGTCATCCAGGTACACCGCGAGCAGCATGCCATAGCCGATACCTTCGGAAACCGTGGACCCAATGACCGAGCCCGAGTCGGGCTTCTTCACGCGCCGAAATCCGCCCGCGCCCTCAGCGGTAATGACCGTGTTCTTCCAATCCTGATAGGCCGCCGCTACGTCCGCACTCTTGGCAGCCGCCGGATAGCTGCAGAACTGGCTTCGCCTATTTTGCGGGAACGGATGCTTGGCCCCGCTCGTGGCGTTCCCGCCCGAGCCCCCTGAGCCCCCTGAGCCCCCTGAGCCGCCCGAGC
>JBDTYJ010000278.1:0-7823 GCA_040005755.1 Pseudomonadota bacterium | reverse complement strand
CGGGCCCTAAGGAGCGCGTCAGCGTGCTCGCGCGATCACGATTTGCTGCGGCGCACGCGCCGTGAAGCGAGCTTCGGCGAAATCACCGTAGCGCGCCTGCACCGTGAAGCCCGCCCGCGTGAGCAGGTCATCGAGCTCCGCAGCCAGAAAATAGCGTTGCGGAATCACCATATGCAGCGAGCTTCCGTCCTCGCGCGCGCGGTAGTCGTAGCTCACCTGCAAGCGCTGGCGCGCGCGCTGCACGCGCGAGTGCTCGAAGACGTCCCAGGTGCGCGCTCCGTGCCGAAACGAGACCACCGGTTCGTCGTCTTCGGCCGCCTCGCTCGTCCGCGAGCGCGCGAAGGGCGCGGCATTCCAGACATCGAACGCGAACAAACCGCCCGGCTCGAGCGCTCGGTGCGCCGCGCGAAAACAGCTCAGCGCAGCCGATTTCGTGAGCAAGCAATACAGCGCGTTGTACGGCAGGAGCACGCGCTCGAAGCGCTCGCCTAGCTCGAAATCGCGAAAATCCCCGTGAATTAGCCGCAAGTAGCGCTGCTTGGCCGCGCTCGCGCCGCGTAGGTTGCGCCGGGCCAGCGCCAAGAACCCCGCATCCAACTCGAGCCCCACGACGTTCCTGCGCGCGCCCGCCAGCGCGATCGCCACGCGCCCCGATCCCGAACCCAGCTCGAGCACACGCCGCGCGCCGCGGCAGAGCCGCTCGTAAAATTCGACATCTCCCGGGTTGCCGCGGTGGGTCAGCGCGTACAGCTCCGCGCTCGCGACCGCACGCGCGCCCACCCTCTCGCGAGCGAGACCACCCGAGCGAGGGCTCACTCTGCCTGCTTGAGCTCGAGCTCTTCCCAGCGCTTGGTGAGCTTGTCGACCGCGGCCTTGGCGGTTGCCAAGTCGGCGGTCACCTTGGCAATTTCTTTGCCGCCGCCGGCATAGGTTTTCGGGTCGGCGAGCAGTAAGCCGAGCTCGGACACTCTCGCTTCGGCCTTCTCGATCGCGTCCGGCAGCGTACCGAGCTCACGTTGCTCGGCGTTGCTGAGGCCCTTCTTGCTTGATTTGGGGCGCTCGGAGCGCGCCGCGGGTGCGACAGAGGCCGCCGCTGCAGCGCTCGGTTTTTGGGCGGATTTTGGCTCACTTTCACGCTGGGCGCGCAACCGACGATAGGTTTCGTAATTGCCCGGATAGCGGGTGGCGGTGCCGCCCTCTTCGAACGCCAGCACGCTCGTCGCCACGCGATCCAAGAACCAGCGATCGTGAGTGACCACCAGCGCGGTGATGCCGAAATCCACCAGCATGCTCTCGAGCGCGCCGAGCGTGGCGGTATCCAAATCGTTGGTGGGCTCGTCCAAGATCACCAAGTTGGCACTTTGACGAAGCAAGCGCGCCAGCGCCACGCGCGCGCGCTCACCACCGGACAATGACCCAACCGACTGGCGCTGTTTATGCGGATCGAAAGCGAAGCGTTCTAGATACGAGCGCGCTTCGATCACCTCGCCGCCGAGCTCGATCTTGGATTGATCGCCGGCCACGTTGTCGAAGATGGACTTACTGTCATCCAAACCCGAGCGGCGCTGATCGAAATAGGCGACCTTGGTGTTCTGGCCGAGCACCACGCTGCCGGAAGCCGGTTGCAGCTCGCCGAGCAGCGTTTTCAAGAGTGTGGTTTTGCCGCTGCCGTTCGGGCCGACGATGCCGATGCGCTCGCCCTCGGTCAGGAACAGGCTCAAATTCTTGATCAGGGTGCGGCCCCCGATTTCGACCCGCAAATCACGCAATTCTAGGATGGTCTTGCCGCTACGCACCACATCCAGCTCTAGCGTTGCCGTGCGATCCAACTTCGGGCCAACGACCGCTTTGGCGGTCTCGGCACGGTCGATGCGCGCTTTCTGTTTGGTGCTGCGCGCCTTGGGCTGGCGGCTGAGCCACTCCAGCTCCTTGCGCAGGAAATTCTGGCGGTTGGATTCGGTGCGTTCGGCGTGCGCGAGGCGGTCAGCCTTTTGCTCCAAGTACAGCTGGTAGCCGCCGTCGTAGCTGTACACCTCACCGTTCGCGACTTCGACCGTGCGCTGCGCGACGCGATCCAACAAGTAGCGATCGTGCGTAATGAGCAAGATCGCGTTCTTGTATTCGTCGATCAAGTACTCCTCGAGCCACTCGATGGTCTCGGCGTCCAGATGATTGGTCGGTTCATCCAAGATGGCCAAATCAGGGCTGGAGATCAGCACGCGGGCCAGCGCGACACGGCGCTGCTCGCCACCGGACAGGCTGGATACCTTGGCTTCAGTGCGGCGAATGCTCAAATGTTCGAGGAACGCAGCCACGTTGTGCTGACGATCCCAGCCGCCCAGGCGCTCAACGTCGTGTTGCGCGGCCTCTTGCTGCGCGAGTAGTGCGTCCAGATTGCCGTCGCCACGGGACAACGCGGCGCTTGCGGCCTCATGACGGGCCACGGCTTCCGACCAGCCGAGGAGCCCGCTAGTTACGGCTTCGAAGGCCGTGGGATCACCGTCGAAGCTCGGCACTTGTTCGAGGTAGGCAATGGACGCACCCCGGCGTCGCGCCACCGTGCCAGAATCCGCCGGCTCGGTTCCCGCCAGGATACGCGACAAGGTGCTCTTGCCGGCTCCGTTCAGGCCGACCACTCCGACCCGCTCGCCGGGATCGATGGACATGTCTGCGGCACGCAGAACGGTGTGATTTCCGAAGGACCGATGGACGCCTTGTGCGGTGACAATGGACACGTTGAAGGCGCCGGCCTAACACCGACGCCCGCCGAGGCCAATGAACGCGACGCGCGCCGCGTGAAAAGCCAGAAAAGCGCTGATTTTCGCGGCTTCGACGGCCCAGCTCGCTGTGTTAGCTTGGCCGAACATGGCGCAGCGCACGTTCGCGATCGGCGATATTCACGGTGAAACCAAGCACCTGTACAAGCTGATGTCCTGCCTGCCCAAGCTGGATGCACAAGACACCGTCGTTTTCCTGGGCGACTACGTGGATCGCGGCCCGCAGTCCGCGCAGGTGGTGGATTTCGTGCGCTCGTTGCCCAAGAAAACGCCGGCCAAGATCGTCGCCCTACGCGGCAACCATGAAGATGCTTGGCTGCGCGTGATCGATCGCGGCTGGGATGAGTTCGTGTCCCCACCCGGCAACGGCTGCCTGGCCGCGTATCGCTCCTTCGTAAACGGCCCGGTGCCGAGTGAGCACGAGCGCCCCGCGCAGAGTGAAGCGATGATCTTCCGCTCCGGTGAGTTCTTTCCCGAGGCCGTGGTGAATTGGTTCCGCGGCTTACCTTATTGGTACGAAGACGAGCATGCCATTTACGTGCACGCTGGTTTGCCGCGCGCCCCCGTCGGCTTCATGCACCCGAGTGCCGTGCCCGACCCGATCGTGCTCTTGTGGCTGCGTGACGATCACTTCTTCCGCAACTATCGCGGCAAGCTGGTGGTCTTCGGTCACACGCGCACGGAATACCTGCCGCCCGAATTGTCCGGCTATACGCCGGAAGATCCCACGGACTTGTGGGCAGGTGAAAACGTGGTCGGCATCGACACTGGCTGCGGCAACGGCGGCTTTCTGACCGCCCTCGAGCTGCCCGCGATGAACGTGTACGAGTCGCGCGGCTAGCCTGGCCCGCGCCAGTCACGCCCGGCGTACGGCGCTCCGGAGCTCACATCGCGCGCCAAGTAGGCGATGGCGCTACGCCCGCCTTCGAGCTCGATTTCACGGCGTTCGTACGCTTCGCCCTCGAACTCGTCGAGGGACCCGAGGCTCGTAAGTGGCAGCTCGAACAGCTCACCTTGCACGGCGCTCTTGCCGGGCACCAAGAGCGGATAGCCCTCGAGAAGGCGCAGCGCGAAGCGCGGGGCCGTGCGCGCCTCGACTAAGAAACGCCCCGCGGCAAGCTCATGATGATGGCGCTGACCGCGCTTGAGCGAGCCGTAGGCGAACAGCAGAAAGGTCGTGCCAGGCGGGCTCGAGTCGCTCACATTTCGAGCCTAACGCGCGGCGAGTCACTTGGGTATCTGCAGAGCTTTGGCTGCTCCGGACGCACGATCCACGGCTCAGTCCGCGGGCAGATGCTTCGTGAGGATCACTTGCCGTTGAAATTCGGGCGTCCCAACGTTGCCCTGGTGGCAGCTCTTGCAGTGCAGCGGGTTGCCAGTCTTGGTTTGAAAGTCTTCCACTAAGTGCGTGGTCATCCACTCCATCGCAAACGCAGGGCGGCGCGGATCGCCCAAGATTTTGGCGACGCCTTTGCCGTCCGCCGTGTGGCAGTTGTTGCACCAGGGCTGGGCGCCGTCCTTCTTCCTCTGCAGCGTAGGGATCAGCTCGGAGGCCATCCAATTGGCGATCTCTTTGCGATGGGTCATCGCTTTGTAGTCCGGGACCAGATGGCAATAGTTACACTTCACGCCCAGAAAGCCGGTGACGCCGCTCATGATCGTGTACACCTCGCGCTGACAGCGCGCGTTCGCGGCGACCCCCTTGTACACGCGCTCGAGCGGTTCCGGCTCTTGCTCGCAATCGCCCGGCAGGCTGGGTGCTTTCGCCACGGGCGCAGGTGCCAACGGTGCGTGCGTGGAGGCAACGCCGGTGCGCGGTTCCGGCGCGCCGCCGCACGCGGGCAATGCCGCCCCGGCGAGCACCGCCAGCACCAGCGCAAAATCCTTCACCGAGCCGACCATACACCAGGGCAGAACAGGGCACGAAATACTCGCGGAAACGCGAACTTTCAGCCGGGGCGGATGGGTTCTTGCTGCGCGATTCGCGCTGGACTACTCCGCTGACGCGTTGGCGCTAACCTCACGGCCCGCTGCAAGCGCGCTCTTTGCCGCCGAAGCCCGGAAACGTGCCGCGCGCCGACGCTTAGCTCGACGTAACCTTCTCCCCCCAAAATTTCGGATCAGCGCCACACGCGCGCCGCTCCGGCAGTTGCAGAATCCAATCAGGAGTTATCGACCCATGGCACGAAAGAAAATTGGTCTCATTGGCGCTGGCAACATCGGTGGAGAGCTCGCGAACCTCGCGGCGACGAAGCAGCTGGGTGACGTCGTGTTGTTCGACATCGCTGCGAAGGAGAAGTTCGCGCAAGGCAAGGCGCTCGATCTCGAGCAAGCCAGCGTGCTCTCCGGCAGTGACGCCAAAGTCACGGGCACGTCGAACTGGGAGGATCTAGCAGGCGTGGATGTGCTGATCATCACCGCCGGCATTCCGCGCAAGCCCGGTCAGTCGCGCGACGACTTGGTCGGCTCGAATCTGCCCATCATCCAGAACGTGGCCGACAACGCCAAGAAGCATTGCCCGGACGCCTTTGTGATCGTGATCAGCAATCCGCTAGACGCGATGGTGTACGAGTACAAGCGGCGCGTAGGCGCCCCTCGGGAGAAGGTCGTGGGCATGGCTGGCGTGCTGGACAGCGCGCGTTTCTCGCTGTTTTTGGCGCGCGAAGTCGGCGCCAGCGTCAAGGATGTGCGCGCCACGGTGCTCGGCGGCCACGGCGACGACATGGTGCCCGTGCTCGGTTACACGACGATCAACGGCATTCCGGTGCAGCAACTCATCAAAGAGGACCGCCTGGCGGCGATCGTCGACCGCACGCGCAAAGGTGGCGGCGAAATCGTGGGCTTGATGGGCACCAGCGCCTACTACGCGCCCGCTTCCAGCGCGATCGCGATGGCGGCAGCGTACCTGAACGACGAGAAGCGCATCCTGCCCGCAGCCGCGTACCTCGAAGGCGAGTACGGCTACAAAGACTTGTACCTGGGCGTGCCAGTCGTGATCGGCGCTGGCGGCGTGGAGAAGATCATCGAGATCGAGCTTTCACCTGCCGAGAAGGCGATGCTCAAAACCAGCGCAGACAGCGTTCAAAAAGTCGTCGACATCGTCAAAGCCAAGTCCTGAGCCCTCAGCCACATGAAAATTCACGAATACCAGGGCAAGCAGATCTTTCAGCGCTACGGCATCCCCACGCCCAAGGGATACCCCGTATTTCAGGCGAGCGAAGCGGAGGGCATCGCCAAGAAGCTGATCGACGAGACCAAGATCCCGGTCGTAGTCGTAAAAGCGCAAATTCACGCCGGCGGCCGCGGCAAGGGCGGCGGCGTGAAGGTGGTCAAGGGCGGTGCGGCGGAAGCCAAAGCCGTCGCCGAGAAGCTGCTCGGAATGCAGCTGATCACGCACCAAACCGGTCCGGAGGGCCAAAAGGTGCAGCGCCTGTACATCGAGCAGGGGCTCGACATTGCCCGCGAGCTGTATCTGTCACTGGTGGTCGACCGTGAAGAGCGCCGCGTCGTCGTGATGGCCTCCACCGAAGGCGGCGTCGAAATCGAAGCGGTTGCCGAGCACACGCCAGAAAAGATCCTGACCGAGTACATCGATCCGGTGACGGGTTTGGCCGCGTTCCAAGCCCGAAAGCTCGCTTACGCGCTCGAAATCGGCAAAGGCTCGCCCAGCCCGAAGGACACCGTCAACGAGTTCGTGAAGCTCGTGATGAAGCTCGGCGAGCTGTTCGAGAAGGAAGATTGCTCGCTGTGCGAGATCAATCCCCTGGTCGTCACCAAAGACGGCAAAGTGGTCGCGCTCGACGCGAAGATCACCTTCGACGACAACGCCGCCGGTCGCCACAAAGAGTGGGCCGAGCTCATGGACAAGGCCGAAGAAGATCCGGTCGAGCTCGAAGCTCACGACTCGGGCCTGAGCTACGTGTCGCTGGACGGCGACATTGGCTGCCTGGTGAACGGCGCGGGGCTGGCGATGTCGACGATGGACATCATCAAGCACGAGGGCGGAAGCCCAGCGAACTTCTTGGACGTGGGCGGCGGCGCCACCAAGGATCAGGTTAAAAAAGCCTTCTCGATGATTTTGTCGAGCAGCAAGGTCAAAGGCATCTTCGTCAACATCTTCGGCGGGATCATGAAGTGTGACGTGATCGCCGAAGGCGTGGTCGCGGCCACCAAGGAGCTCGGCCTCAAGGTGCCGCTGGTCGTGCGTTTGGAAGGCACGAACGTCGAGCTCGGTAAGCAAATCTTGAAAGACAGCGGCCTCGCGATTCAACCCGCCGACACCATGAGTGACGGCGCCAAGAAGATCGTCGCCGCTGTGCGCGCTGCGTGAAGGAAATCCGATAGATGGCAATTCTCGTCGACAAGAACACCAAGGTCCTCTTCCAGGGGATCACCGGCAGCGCGGGCTCCTTCCACGCCAAACAATGCATCGCCTACGGCACGCAGGTCGTCGCGGGCGTCACACCCAACCGCGGCGGCGAAAAGTTCGAAGCCGAAGGCCCGGACGGCAAGAAGGTGATCATTCCGGTATTCGACACGGTGGCCGAAGCCGTGAAGCAAACCGGCGCGGACACTTCTTGCATTTTCGTACCGCCGCTGGGTGCGGCCGATTCGATTCTGGAAGCGTTCGACGCGGAGCTGAAGCTCGCCGTGTGCATCACCGAGGGCATCCCGGTGATGGACATGGTGCGTGTGCGGCGCATCATCGAAGGCCGCAAAACCAAGCTCATCGGGCCGAACTGCCCGGGCGTGATCACGCCCGGTGCGTGCAAGATCGGCATCATGCCGGGGCACATTCACCGCGTCGGTAAGTACGGCGTCGTTTCCAAGTCGGGCACGCTGACGTACGAGGCGGTCGGGCAATTGACCGCGCTCGGCATGGGGCAATCGACCTGTGTCGGCATCGGCGGTGATCCGGTCGCGGGGCTTGATTTCGTGGACGTCTTGCAGATGTTTAACGAAGATCCGGACACCGAAGGCGTGATCATGATCGGTGAAATCGGCGGCAACGCCGAAGAGCGCGGCGCGGAATACATCGGCAAATAC
>JBDTYJ010000277.1:0-7832 GCA_040005755.1 Pseudomonadota bacterium | reverse complement strand
GCAGATGGATATGGCGGGGAACGCCTGGGAGTGGAACCTGGACGTGTACGCGCCCACCTACCTACAGACCACTTGTGTGGACTGTGCCAATACCACTACTGCCGTAAACTCCCCGCGCGTGTTTCGCGGCGGGAGCGCCGGGAATACGGCCGCTTTCCTGCTTGCCGCCACGCGCAATAGCTACGATCCGAGCAAGGCCACTGGCTATATCGGCGTGCGTTGCGCGCGCGCCCCGTGAACGCGCTACGGCTCACGACCTGATCGAACATCACCCTAATGGTATCCTACACACGAAACGCCGTGTCGAAATCCGCCATGTGGCGCCTTTGCTACGAGGCTTTGCGAGCCCTCTGAGGGGAAGCGCGGAGGCATTGGAACGTGTTGGAACGTGAGAGAGACGGGCTCCGCTACCGGGTTGACGTCGGTAGCGCGCGCGAGAGACACTATCCAACGTGGGAAATCGTGCGCCCAATGTGCTGCGCTGGAGGCCGACGAATCGCGGCGCTGCTGCGCTGCTCATCGCGGGTGCGGTCAGCGCAGCTGCGCTCTGTACTCAGCGCGCACGAGCGGACGACAGCACGGGTAATGATTCCGCGCTTCCGGTAGAAGTGCACGGCTTCGTCAGCCAAGGGTTCATCAAGACCACCGCGAACAACTACCTTGCTGAGTCCAAACGCGGCAGCTTTGAATTTAGCGAGGTTGCGCTCAACTTCAGCAAAGATCTAACCGACCGCATGCGCGTTGGCATGCAGCTGTTCTCGCATGATTTGGGGCCGCTCGGTAATTATCGCACCCGCTTCGACTGGTTCTATCTGGACTACCGTTTTTGGGACTGGCTCGGGGTGCGCGCGGGGCGCACCAAGCTGCCGTTCGGCTTGTACAACGAAAGCAGTGACATCGACGCGGCGCGGGTGCCCATCTTGCTGCCCCAATCAGTGTATCCGGTCGCCAATCGCGACTTCTTGCTCGCACAAACCGGCGCTGAACTGTACGGGAACGTGCCTCTCGGCGCCGCAGGAGTGCTGGAGTACCGGGTATATGGCGGCACGGTGTTCTTCGACACCGCGGATGCAGCCACTAGGCTAACCAACGTGAGCGTGCCTTACCTCATCGGCGGCCGGCTGATGTGGCAAACCCCGCTGGATGGCTTGCAGCTTGGCGGCAGCGCTCAGAAGCTGCGCCTGGACGCACAAGTTCCGGCGGATCAGGTGGCTCAGTTACAGATGTCCGGCGCTTTGCCGCCTGGCATCACTGGCGTGCTGCCACTTCGGATCCCTGCGCTGCTCGGCGTCGGCTCCGCCGAATACAACGCAAAAGATCTGCTGGTCGCGGCGGAGTACAGCCGCTGGCGTTCGAGCGTCGAGAGCCCGGTGCCGGCGTTCGCTACGGAAGCAAGCACCAGCGAGCGCTTCTATTTGATGTCGTCCTACCACGTACGGCCCTGGTTCTCGCCCGGGCTGTACTACTCCGTGCTGTTCGGTGATGTGGGTGATCGCAGCGGGCACCGGCCGAGTAGCTTGCGACCTGGTGCCCCGCCCTTGGGGCGCGGCGCATACCAGCATGACCTTGCCGTGAGCTTGCGCTTCGACGTAAACCCCAACTGGATCGTGAAGGTCGAGGGCCACCGGATGCACGGTACGGCCGGGCTCAGCAGCTCGCTGAACGACAATGCCCCGACGTCCTCATTGACCAAGGATTGGGGCCTGTTCTTGATCAAGACCACCGCCTACTTCTGAGCCGATGTACCCGCCGATGACTCGCCATTCATCAGCCGCTCTCCTGAGCATCGTCAAAGGACGTCGCCGGCTTGCCTATCTGGTGCCAGTTCTTGCCCTGCTATCGTGGGTGCTACTCGCGCGCGGCACTGCTCGCGCAGAGGCGGTTCCGGGGTTTCGCGTCATTGTCCAGGCCGACAACCCGGTTTCGGAGCTTAGCCGAGAGTTTTTGGCCGATGCGTTTCTCAAACGCACCACCCGCTGGAGCAACGGGGAGGCGCTGCGTCCGGTCGACCAGCGCTCGAGCTCCGTGGCGCGTCAGCGGTTTTCGGACAGCGTGCTGCGCCGTTCGGTCGCCGCTGTGAAGAACTACTGGCAGCAGCGCATCTTCTCCGGGCGTGATTTGCCGCCCCCGGAGGTGGAATCAGACGAGGCAGTCGTAAACTTCGTCGTCAATCATCGAGGCGCGTTGGGCTACGTGTCCGCCGGCGCAAAGCTCGACAAAGCCAAAACCGTTCTCGTGCCCTGAAGGAGTCAGCGCTTTTCATGCTCAGCTCTTTGCGCGCTAGACTCTTTCTGATCGCTTCCGCCGCCGCGCTCGCGCTGCTCGTGATGCTGATCGGGAGCGCATTGATTAGCGCCGAGCAGACAGGCGATGTGCGGGTCGTGGAACAGCAGTTGATTCCGAAGCTTGAACTCGGCCCGAAACTCGAAGCGCAATTTGAGCACTTGCGCCAGGCAATGCAAGACGCTGCCGCGGCGCAAGACCCGCAAGCGCTGGAGGCAGCGCTGGAACGCCGGAACCACCTGTTCGATATCATCGCCGAGGCCCACGGCGTGATCGACCCGAACGAGGCCGCGCTGCTGCGCTGGGCCGTGCACGACTACTACCAGTCCGCGCATGACGTTTCGAATCGGTTGATTGCCGGCGAAACGGGTGAAGCGCTGGTCGAGCAAATGGCACGAATGCAGGTCGAGCAGGCCAAGGTCACGGCCCTGATCAAGCGCACCACCGGGCTGAACCGCGAAACGCTGGCCGGCAGCTTTGCGACCATTGAAAGAGCCAACGAACGCGCGTTTCGCTTTCGGCTGGTCATCGGCTTTGCTGGTTTGGTCGTGGTGTTGGCGTTCTCGCTTTCCGTGAGCCACAGCGTGCTGCGCAACATCCGCGAGCTTTCCAGCGGTCTATCGCGCTTTGCGACGGGTGATTTTGCCAGTCAAATTCCCACGAGCGGTTTGCATGAGCTCGCCAAGTTGGCGCGTGAGGCGAATCAAATGGCGACGGACTTGCAACACCTCGCTGAACAACGCGAAAGTGACGACTGGCTGAAGGAGAGTCAGGCGCGGCTCTCCGATGAGCTTCGCGGTGACGTCGAGCCCGCGCTGCTCGCCGAGCGCGTGGTGCACTTCATCGCGCTCCGCACGGGCGCGGTGGGGGCGGCGCTGTACCTCCTGGAGGACGGCGGGCTGAGGCTGCGCGGCCGTTATGCCATCACAGCGGCGCGTGAATTCGTCCCGCTCGACCCGCTCTCGCAAGCAAGTACGGGTGAAGGGCTGCTCATCGAGGCCACGCGAGCCCCGGGTTTGTTCGTGGTGGACGAGGTGCCCGCGGGCTACCTGAAGGTCAAATCCGGCTTGGGCGAGAGCGCGCCTGGCACGCTAGTCTTTTTACCCCTGACCCGTAGCGCGGAAACCATCGGTGTGCTGGAGCTGGCACTGTTCAAGCCATGCCCGCCCGAGGTTCGAGAGTTCTTGACCTCCGCGCGCGAAATGCTGGTCGTCAGCCTTCAGGCAGCGCGTTCACGCGCCGCCCTGCGCGAAGCGCTCGAACGCACTCAGCGCCAAGCCGAGCGCCTGGTCGCCCAGGAGGAGGAGCTCCGCGCGAATAACCAGGAGCTGCACAGTCAACACGAAGAGCTGCGTGTCGCGAACGCGGAGCTCGAGAAGCAACGCCTGGCTCTGAGCCAACAAAATGTCGAGCTCGAGGAAGCACGCCGGCGCTTGCAGCAAAAGGCCGAAGAACTCGGCAAGATGAGCACGTATAAGTCGCAGTTCTTGGCGAATATGTCGCATGAGCTGCGCACCCCGCTAAATAGCATGTTGCTCCTGTCGCATTTGCTCGCCGAAAACGAGAGCCAATCCCTAACGGACAAGCAGGTCGACTACGCCAGAACAATCCACTCCGCAGGGGAGGATCTGCTGAACCTGATCAATCAGGTGCTGGACCTGGCGAAAATTGAGGCGGGTCGGCAAGATCTCGATCTGGCGCAGATCTCCCTGCAGCGCTTTGCGGACTACGCAAAGCGCGTGTTCGAACCGCTTTCCAACGACAAAGGCCTGCGGCTGACCATCGAGATGGCGCCGGACGTGCCTGAGACGATCACCACCGATCCGCATCGCGTCGAGCGCATTTTGACGAACTTGGTCGGCAATGCCGTGAAGTTCACGGATCACGGCGAGGTGAAGCTGCGCATCGGCCGCGCCGCGCCAGGAACGAAGTTCACGCGGCCGGAACTTCGAGCGGAGGATTGCCTCGCGTTCGCGGTCTCCGATACGGGCATCGGCATCGCGGAGGACGCTCATGACCGGGTGTTTGCGCCGTTCGAGCAAATCGAATCGCACAGCACGCGCCGCTACGCCGGCACCGGGCTTGGGTTGGCAATCTCGCGCGAATCCGTGGCGCTGCTCGGGGGCGAATTGCAGCTCGTGAGTCGCCCCAAAGAAGGCAGCACGTTCACCTGTTTCTTGCCCCTCGACCCGCCCGCGCATCCGGCGGTGAGCCTGCGCCAAACGCCCAGCAAACCGCGAGTCACTGACGACCGAGCCGAGCTCGCTCACGACGCGCCGCATTTGCTGGTGATCGAGGACGACCCGGTGCTGGCCGAGCAACTCGTTGACATCATTCACGCGCGTCGGCTCAAGGCGGTTGTGGCCACGACGGGCGAGGAAGGCATGCGCTGGGCTCGGCTGCACAAGCCAGAGGGCGTCATTTTGGATGTGACCCTCCCGGACATCGACGGCTGGACGGTGATGGAGCGCTTGCGCACTCAGCCTGCTACCCGTGAAATCCCCGTTCACTTCATTACGGGGGCGGATTCGCCCGATCGCGGTTTGGCCTTGGGTGCCATTGGCTACTTGATGAAGCCCGCTTCTCATTCGGAGTTGGCGCTGGCCGTTCGTGCGCTGACGCCCAGCGCCGAAGCCAGCGGCCGCCGCATCCTGGTCGTGGAGGACAGCGCGGCGGAAGGTGACTCGTTGTGCGAGCTACTGCAGCGCGAGAACTTCGAGGCCAAACGCGTGGGCAGCGCACGCGAGGCGTTGGACACGCTCGAGACGCAACAGTACCAGTGCATGATCTTGGATCTCGGCCTGCCGGACATGGACGGCCTGGCGGTGCTCGAGACGCTGCGCGCACGGGGCGCAGTCAATGCGCCGCGCGTTATCGTGCACACTGGGCGCGCGCTCGATAAACGCGAGACCCAGCAGCTCGAAGCCTATGCGGAAGCTGTGGTTCTGAAGCAAGGCAACTCCGCGGCTCGCCTGCTCGAGGAAATTCGCCTGTTTGTGAGCCACGTGCACGATGCGCTAACGCCCCGCGCTCGCTCGCAGATCCCGCCGCCGACGGCCGGCAAAGACGCCAGCTTCAGCGGGGCGAAATTGCTGCTGGCGGAAGACGACATGCGTACCGTGTACGCGCTCTCCGCGCTGCTCGCGAGCAAAGGAGCCACAGTGTTGGTCGCGGTAACTGGGAAAGAGGCCCTGGAACTGCTCGACAAGAATCCAGACGTGGACGGCGTCTTGATGGACATCATGATGCCAGATATGGACGGTTATCAGGCAACTCGGGAGCTGCGCCGAGATCCCCGATTCCAGAGCTTGCCGGTCATTGCACTGACGGCCAAGGCGATGAAAGGTGAACGCGAACGTTGCCTAGAAGCCGGCGCCAGCGATTACCTCACCAAACCCATAGACACCGACAAGCTCCTGCACACGCTGCAGGTTTGGCTCCCCCGAGGGCACCTTGCCGCCGGAAAATGAGCTCGAGGATCTGGAGATCCGGCTGTTGCTCGACGCGATTCACGCGCGCTACGGCTATCATTTCCAGCACTATGCGAGCGGCTCGATGCGCCGCCGCGTGCGCGCTGTGTTGGCGCGCTCGGGGCTCGAGCATTTGGGGCAGCTCCAACACAAGATCTTGATCGAACCGGAGTTTTTCGCTTCGATCTTGGATGATTTGACCGTACGTGTCAGCGAAGGCTTTCGTGATCCGCAATTTTACCGCGTGTTCCGCGAGCGCGTCGTGCCGACGTTGCGTACCTACCCGTTCCTCAAGATTTGGCATGCGGGCTGCGCGTCGGGCGAGGAGGTGTTCAGCATCGCGATCCTGCTCGCCGAAGAGAAGCTGTACGACCGCTCACAGATTTACGCCACGGATATGAGCCCGAAGGCGCTGGAGCTTGCCCGCGCGGGTGTTTACCCCGAATCGGAAGCCGCCAAGTTCGAGGCAAATTACCGCGAAAGCGGCGGTACGGCGCGCTTCGACGAGTACTACTCCCGCGCCTATGGGCGCATTGCTGTGCGTGAGGCCTTGCGTAAGAACGTCGTGTATTTCCAGCATGATTTGGCGTCTGACTACGCACTGGGTGAGATGCACGTGGTGTTCTGTCGCAACGTGCTCATCTATTTTGACACGGAGCTACGGGATCGGACCGTGAGCACGTTCGCGGATTGCCTGAGTCATGGGGGCTTCTTGTGTCTCGGCATGCATGAGAGCCTCCCGCGCGCGTCCTGCGAGCGCTTCGTGGACTTTGCGAGCAATGAACGCATCTATAGGAGGAGGACGCCGTCATGACAGGCTCGAGTGTGCCTGCGGGAGCCGAGCTTCGATCCGAGCCCGTCACTCGCGCCGCGGTACTGGCGGTCGATGACGTCGAAGCTAACCTGATCGCCGTACGCGCTTTGCTAGAGGACATGGACTGTGAGGTCGTGTTCGCAAAGTCGGGAAACGACGCGCTTCGCCAATTGCTAAGGCGCCCGTTCGCGGTCCTCCTGCTCGACGTTCAAATGCCGGGTATGGACGGGTACGAGGTTGCGCACCACGCGCGCAAGAACCCCTCGACGCGGGATGTGCCCATTATTTTTCTGACCGCCGCCAACAACAGTGAGGGCATGGTGCTACGGGGCTACGGCTCAGGCGCGGTGGATTTTCTGTTCAAGCCGCTCAATCCCTCTATTTTGCGCAGTAAAGTCCGGGTTTTTTTGGAGCTGAACGCCGCGCATCAGAAGGTGGCGGACGCAAAAGCCGTGCTCGAGCGCCGCAATTCGGAGCTCAAAGCCGCCTACAGTGAGCTGCAAACCACGCACGCGCAGCTCGTGCAGTCTGCAAAAATGGCCTCGCTTGGCGAGCTCGTCGCTGGTGTGGCTCACGAGATCAACAATCCGCTCGCCTTCGTGCTCAGCCATCTGGATACCGTCCGCCGCAGCCTCAGCGCGCTCGAGACACAAATGCCGGCGAACCTTTCGGTAAGTGCCGCGCAGCTTTGGAAACGCGCTAACGATCGCCTGCGTGAAGTAGGGCCGGGCCTGGAACGGATTCGGGAGCTGGTCGTCAAGCTGCGTACGTTCTCGCGCTTGGATGAGGGCGAGCTCAAGCACGTGAGCGTGCGGGAATGCGTGGAATCCGTGCTCACCATCCTGGGTCATCGTCTGAAGGACCGGGTTCACGTGGAAACTCATTTCGGCCCGCCCGATCAGCTGGATTGCTACGCGAGCTTACTCAACCAAGCCATCATGAATCTGGTTTCCAACGCTATTGATGCGATGGAAGGCGCGGGCACCCTGCGTATCACGACTGGCGTCGATGGCAGCCAGTACTGTATTTCGGTTGCAGACACGGGGCCGGGTATCCCCGCTGAGCTACGAGAGCGCGTTTTGGAGCCATTTTTTACCACTAAGGGTGTCGGCCAGGGCACAGGTCTTGGTCTTTCGATCACCTACTCAATCGTGCGCAAGCACCGTGGCGTGTTGGAGCTACTCGAGGCAGAGGGCGGCGGCACGCGTGCCGTGATCCGCATCCCGCTGGACCAGAGCGAAGCAAGGTAGAGAGCATCATGCGAG
>JBDTYJ010000276.1:0-7862 GCA_040005755.1 Pseudomonadota bacterium | reverse complement strand
ACCGCCTGCGCTGGTTGGTTGCATTTGCGCGTCCAGAGCGACGCCGTTCTTTGCGCCGAGGTCGCATTGCTCATCTAGGTCAGTGTCGGCGACGCCATCCCCACATACTTCCGGGCCCGAACGCAAATGCACGCCGCGCCGGCCGACCCGCAACGCTCGCGACAGGAAACTTCTCGTGTGCTCGAACGACGCGACCGGTCAAGCCTGGATGCAGGATCACGCCGTCGTGCTCGCCTGGCGCAGGCAGCGAGTGTTCGAGAGTTGGGCGCTCGTAGCCCCGCAACGCACCTCGGAAAGCGCGCTGTTCCGGGCACAGTGCGGGCAGGCGAGGTGCGTTGCGGGAACGCGAGCGCCCCTGCCCAAGAAAATCTCCAGCGCGGAAACACCGCCCGCGCGCGTGCGGCGCCGTGCGGCGAAGCCCGCGGTTGCCATTGCCTTCAACGCTCAACTGCACAGGAATTCGGCTCAGTGCGGGGGCGCTTGCCCGCGAGCTGCGGCTCGGCGCGCCCCCCATTCGCCGGCTCGCGGGGCGGGCGGCTGCGGCCTGCATCCGCCGTTCCTCGCGGGTCGTACTCTGTCCTCCTCATAAATGACGGGTCTCGGGTCCTAAAGACTTGATATTCAATTCGCGAGCAGCTTCGGTGCACGTCAATCGGGCAGGTACTATTTCAGTCTTGCTCTGCTGGCCCAGGCGAGCATTATCCTCCGTTATGCGATCGACTCTCGTCGGGCGAATCGTCATGGCGTTGGCGACGCTCGTGGTCGCAATCTTCGCCGTCGGACTTTACGTGCAGTGGCACACCGAACCCTCCGCGAGCGCGCAGCCGCGCGCCGCCGCCTCCGGTACAGCAACGCGGCCGCTGCGGGTGGCCATGTCCGCGGCGTTCGTTTCCGAGCGCGGCGTGCCCGTGTACGGGAAAATCGTCGACTACTTAGCCGATCGAACGAACGTGCCGCTCGAGCTCGTGACGGGCCTGACCTACACGACCATCAACGAAATGCTCGCGGCGGGCGCGGTGGATTACGGCTTCATCTGCGGATACCCCTACATTCTTGCGCATGACCAACCCGTGCCAAAGGTGGAGCTGGTGGCGGCCCCAGTTCCGAAGGACCCCCGCTACGGGCATCGCCCCGTTTATTTTTCGGACCTCGTGGTGCGCAAAGACAGCCGGTTCAAGGCGCTTTCGGACCTGCGCGGCGCTACCTACGTGTACAACGAGGAAACCTCGAACTCAGGTTACAACATGCCGCGCGGGTACCTCGTCAAGCTGGGGCTCACGCACGGTTTTTTCGGCAAGGTACTGCGGTCGGGCTCACATGAAGCGTCGATCCGCATGGTCGCCCAGGGTTTGGCGGACGCGAGTTTCGTCGACAGCCTCGTGCTCGACTACGAACGCGCCAGCGGCGCGGCAGACGCGGCTGCTGTGCGCGTGATCGATAGCCTCGGGCCCGCGCCCATCGTGCCGTTCGTGGTCTCAACGGCTGCGTTCGGAACCGCGCCGCTCAAAGCCGCCTTGCTCACCATGCACGAAGACGCGCGCGGGCGAAAAATTCTGGACGAAGCTCTGCTCGAGCGGTTCGTTGCTGTTTCTGACGCGGACTACGACGCCTTGCGCGCGTTGAAGAAGGTCGCCGAAGACGCGCGGTTCCTGGAGATCAAATGAACGCTCCCCTGCGCCGCAGGCGGGCGCTCGTGCAACGCCGGCTGCTGCCGGTGCTCATCACCCTGGGGGTGCTAATTGCCGGCCAGGTTGCCGCCTTCGTCACTCTGGGCAGCCTGATGAACCGGCAAGAAGAGCAACGCCGGCTCTCTCAAAGCCTGTTCAGCCAGCGGACGTCCGTGGCCATCTACGTGCGGCACACTCAGGTGGCGCTGTTCGCGCTGGCAATCTCTGATTGGGAGCTCTTGATTCGCGAGCGACGTGGCGCGAATGAGATCGCGGACCGCTACGAACGGACAGCTCGCGCATTGCTGGCGCGCGAAGACACCAAGTTCGGTGCCACGGCGCAACCGCCTCCGCAGCTGAAAGATGCACAACTTCGCGCGCTCTTGGAGGAAAGCAACCGCCGCTGGGAGCGCCTGCGGTTTGCGGCGACATCCCTGCTTCGCTCGGATGTGTACGAGCTCAAGGGCAACGGAAAGATGGCGGAGTTCGTGCCAGCCATCGAGTCCATCGTCACCGCGTTGGAAGCCGCGCTCAAGCGCAATGACGAGCTGACGGCGGCGAGCTCGCGAGCTTTGGCGCGGGCTCAGTACGCCGTGCCGAGCAGCAGCCTGTTGCTCGTGCTGCTGCTCGCGTTGTTCGTGTACCACCGCAGCATTCTGCCGCTGGATCACTCTATTCGCGAGCTAGAGAGCAGTGAGGCGGAGGTGCTGGCAGCCCGTGATCTGCTCGAAGCGCGCGTGCTCGAACGAACCGCGGAGTTGGAAAGAGCCACTCGGGCCATTCACGAGAGCGAAACGCGCCTTCAAAATATTCTCGATAACAGCACGGCCGTCGTTTACGTGAAGGATGTGGAGGGGCGCTACTTACTCATCAATCGTGAGTATGAGCGGCTGTTTCACGTGACCAGCGAGCAAATGCGCAGCAGGACCGATCTCGACGTGTTCTCTCAGGACGTAGCCGAGCTGCTGCGAGAAAATGACGCTAAGGCGCTGCGATCGGGCGGCGCCATTCAGCTGGAAGAGATCATTCCTCAGGACGACGGTGTGCATCACTACGTATCGATCAAGTTCCCCTTGTTCGATGCAGCGGGTCGCGCTTACGGCGTGTGCGGCATCTCCACGGACCTCACCGAGCTCAAGCGCGCGGAAGAGCAGCTGCGCCATGCACAGAAGATGGACGCCATTGGCCGCTTGGCTGGCGGGATTGCACACGACTTCAACAATCTACTCACGGTCATCAACGGCTACAGCAGTATGCTCGTCGACGAACTCGAGCCCGGGGATCCGTCTCGGGATCGGGTTGCGGACATTCTGGAAGCAGGGGAGCGCGCATCCACCCTGACCAGGCAAATTCTCGCGTACAGCCGCAAACAGGTCCTGGAGCCAAACGTCTGGAACCTCAACGCGATCGTTGCTGAAATGACGTCCATGATCGGTCGTCTGGTAGGGGAGGACGTTAGCCTCGCGACCTCGTTAGTCCAAGACCCGAGCCTCGTGCTCGTCGACCGCGGCCAAGTCGAGCAGATCATTCTCAACTTGGTGGTCAACGCGCGGGATGCCATGCCTCATGGCGGGAAGCTCACCATCGAGACCGGCCTGCTCGTGTTGGATGACCAGTACGTGAGCACGCACCTGGAGGTGAAGCCGGGCCCGCACGTGATGCTTGCGGTCACCGACACCGGGCAGGGCATGTCGCAAGAGGTTTCGGCACGGGTTTTCGAGCCGTTTTTTACGACGAAAGAGGTCGGGAAGGGCACCGGGCTCGGGCTCTCGGTGGTGTTCGGAATCGTGAAACAGAGCGGCGGAAGCATTTCTGTGTACAGTGAGCTAGGCGTCGGCACTACGTTCCGCATCTACTTCCCCCAGGTGGTGGAGGCTGGTGCCGAGCAATCGCTAGCCCACGCAGTAACGCAAGAGATTGCGTTACTGCGTGGCAGCGAAACCATCCTATTGGTCGAGGACGAAGAAGCCGTGCGCGTTTTCGCCGCCAGTGTGCTCAGGCGCCAAGGCTACGTGGTGCTCGAAGCGCACAATGGGCTCCAGGCGCTCGAGCTCTTGGAGCGCACGGAGGCCGCAGTTTGCTTGCTCGTGACCGACGTCGTGATGCCAGAAATGGGCGGTCCGGCGCTCGTGGCGCGCCTTCGCGAGCTCCGCCCGACGCTGCCGGTGCTTTATATGTCGGGCTACGCGGAGCGAGCCGTGGTCCACAACGGGCTCGTGAAGTCGAAACAAGCGTTTCTGCAAAAGCCATTCACCCCTATCGTGCTTGCGCGTAAAATACGCGAGGTGCTCGACAAGGGTGCGGCTTGCTAATGCCTTGCGCGAACGCCGAGCAAATTGCTGCGACGAGCCGCGGTCCCGCGCGGGAGCCGGTTACGGCTTTGCCTGGAACTCAATCGGCCGCACTTCACACTCGCCCTCGAAATCAGGCCAGTGCTTCCGGTGCAGATCCATGAACTCTTCGGTGAAGCGAACCGCTTCCGCCTTGGAATCCGCGCTCAGGATCGCCCAGCCCCCAATGACCTCCTTGCTCTCGGCGAAAGGGCCATCCGTCGTTGTGAGCTTTCCGTTCTCGAGGCGCATCCGAAAGCTGTCGCGGCTCGGTGCGAGGCCGCCGGTGTCGACCAGCGAGCCGTTTTTCGTGAACTTCTCCATCAGCGCTCCCATTGCCTGCATCAGAGCGGGGGGAGGCGGGGTGTCGCGGTACTTTTCCGAACTACGAACGAAGCTGAGGTACTTCATTGGGCTGTCTCCTGCGTTAGGGTTCGATGACACGACGAACGACCGGCTCGAAATCGACACCGCTCCCAAAGTTTTTTGAAAATCGCGCAACTTGTGTGGCGAAGCGCAGCCCACAAGCCCCGCTTGCGGCGAAATTTCGGGCTGTATTGTTCTGCTCGGGCCTGGTCAGCCGAGCCTACGAATCCCGACGTGCGCCGAAGCGAAACGTTTAGTACGCTGACCGGAAGTGGACCCCTCAGAAGCGAACGGCGCGAAGTGTTTGACCTGCTACGGCGGCGGCGAAACGTCCACCGAAATGGGCGTTCAAGCCTGTCCGGATTGCGGGGGAACGGGCTCGCTGCCTCCCCGTGACGTGCTGGTGGAGTGGCGGCTGCGTGCGATTGAGAAGAGCTACGTTCAGACTCAAAACCAGGCGTCTTTCGATGTGGGATGGCTCGCGTTCGAGTTGCGACGCGCGCGGGATGTCCTGTTTAAGGTGATGGCGCTAGCGCAAGACGACGCGGGCAGCGCCGAGCTCAAGCGCATCCGCTTCCTAGCGAACGACGCGCTTGGTGTGTACGACCCGATGGATGCAACCACGATCTTGGAACAAAGCGCCAAGGACTAGCCCCCGGCCTACTCGAGCAGCGTTGGCACGCTGACCGCGCGGTCAGCTTGAGAAAGATTGCGCAAAACGCGCCCGCCGCGGGTTAAGTAACGTGACCCAAAAAAGGCGGAAGCTCGGGCGTGGATCGCCGTGCGCTGTACTTCTTGAGCTCGGTGCTCGGTTTCCGCGGCCAGCGCACGGGCTTACTTGTCAGCTTTCCCGAGCTGAGATACTCGAGGTGTGGTGAGGCATTTTCTCTTCGTCGCGGGCGTGACGGCTACGTTGTGGGCGGGGCCCGTGCAGGCGCAGGCCGCTGGGGGCAGTCGCGCGGCCGCGGAGGCCCTGTTCAACGAGGGCCGAGCGCTGATGGCCAAAGGCGCGTTCAATCAGGCGTGCCCCAAGTTCGAAGCCAGCCAGCAGCTTGATCCCGGTCTGGGCACCCAACTCAACTTGGCTGAGTGCTATGAAAAGCTCGGTAAAACCGCGAGTGCCTGGGCCGAGTACCGCGAGGCGATCCCCTTGGCTCGAGCGTCAGGCTCGAAGGTTCGGGAAGATTTGGCGCTCGAGCGCGCGCAGGCGCTCGAGGCGCGTTTATCCACGCTCACCATTCGCGCCATGGGCGGTAAGGATTCCGCAGCGCTCGAGATCCGCCGCGACGGGGTGACGGTCCAGCCGGCTGAGCTCGGTTCGGCGATTCCGGTTGATCCGGGGCAGCACACTGTTGAGGCGACAGCACCCGGAAGGAAGAAGTGGACCTCAACCGTAGTCGTGGCTGACGCATCGAAGCTCGCTGTGGAGGTGCCTGCACTCGCGCCAGATGCGGCCGCTGCCAATCGAGAGAGCGCCGCGGTCACCGGCGGCCCTCCGGGCGCCGCGTCGGCGCCTGGCGATGCCGCGCCTTCGGCTCAGCCTGGCTCAGGCCAGCGCACCGCGGCGGTTGTCGTCGGTGCTACGGGCGTGGTCGGCGTGGGGCTCGGCGCCCTGTTTGGCTTGCAGGCCCGAGCGGCTTGGTCGGACGCAAAAACGCATTGTCCGAGTTACCAATCTTGTGACCGGCGCGGCGTTGACTTGCACTCGACGGCTACCTCGAAGGCGACCCTCTCGACGGTCGCGTTCATCGCGGGCGGCGCGGCGCTCGCTGTGGGTGCCGTGCTCTGGTTTACTGCCGATTCCGGCAATAAAGAGCGCGTGGCAGTTGGCTTTGGCCCGGGCACGGCCTTCGTTCGTGGGAGTTTTCAATGAAGTATCTACGGCATCCCGCGCGAATTGCCCTGTTCGCCTCCGCGTTCGGCAGCGCTGGTTGTGGCGCGCTGCTCGGTATCGAGGACGTGCATGAAGGCCCCGCGAACGGCACCGAAATGGGCGGCAGTGGGGAGGGGGGAGATCCAAACCCGAACGGGGGAACGACGTCAGGCGACGCAGGTGCTTCCGCCAGCGGTTCCTCGCATGCGGGCGCAGCCACCGGTGGCGCGTCCGTGGGCGGCAGTGGCAACCCGAATGGTGGCACCGGCGTGGGTGGCGCTGCCGGTGGCGCGACCAGCACTGGTGAAGCTGGCGCGGGCGGCAGCGTCCAAACGGGCTCGACCGTGACCGGTCACGTCATCGATCTCCGAGGGCACAAGCTCAGCGGGGTCGCCGTTGAAATCGCCGGCAAGCAGGCCACTACGGACGGCGGCGGCGCGTTCACCGTCACTGATGTTCCGGCGGTGTACGACGCGAGCCTAGTCGTTCACTATCTCAGTACCGTGACTCAAACTCACGGTTACGTGTTTCAGGGGTTGAAGCGTCGCGATCCCACCCTGCAAGTGTATCAGGGGCTGGTCGAGCAGACTCAGAGCTTGGACGCTACCTTCAGCGGCGCGGATCAGTCGGCCACAGGCACGCGCACCATCTCGCTTTCGCTCGCGGGGCCAGATGGCGCGTTCGAGCGCAGGGACGCGCCGAAGCCAACGCTCGCTACATCGTTGAAGTGGGCCGGCCCGGCGGAGACTCAGGAGCAAGCACACGCGCTGGTCTGGCAAAACAACGCGACAAGCGGCTTGCCTGAGGGGTACTACGCGTACGCCACGGCGCCGCTCATGCTTTCGTCGGGCACGACCGCCCACGCCGCTGTGGGCTTGTCCCTCCTCCCGACGGCCATCGCCAGCAGCCCCGTCACCGGCACAGTTACTCCCGCGAGCTTTTCGGATCGCACCGATAGCGTCTCGTTGCGTTTCTCATCCGGGGCAACGATGCGGCTAGTCGCGAGTAACCCTGCCAGCAGCACCTTCAGCTACCTCGTGCCCACACTCGCTGGCGCCACAATTACTTTTGCCGCTAGCGAGGGGTGCGCTCCTAGCTCCCCCGGTTGCGGGATCGTACATAAGGACGGCTTGCTTGGCGGCGGCGCGGCACTCACCGTTAAGATCCCGAGTCCGGTCACGAACTTGACCTTGGCTCCAGCCACCGCGGTGGACTCAAACACCCAGTTCTCCTTGACGCCCGCGGTGGGCAGCACGAGCCCCTTCGTTTCCGTACTGATCAACGGTACGAGCGGCAACGACCGGCTATACGTGATCTCCAGCGAGCGCTCTTTCAAGCTGCCGAGCGTGCTCAACGGAGCATACTCACTGGTGCACGGTGAGTCCTACCGTTGGCAGGTTGAAACCCATGGCACCGCCGCCAGCGTGGATGAGTTGGCCGGCCCTTCGGGGTTCATTGACGCATTCAGCGTCAACCATTCGGACTTTTCGCCGTCCGGGCCAAGCACCGGCGACGGTGCATACACCCTTTCCGCCGCCAAGTTCTTCACGGTAGCAAACTGATCGCTAGAAGGGAATGCGTTGCGCAGAAGCGCTGTAGCCCCGCGGGCGTGTTTCACGACTGGTG
>JBDTYJ010000275.1:0-7897 GCA_040005755.1 Pseudomonadota bacterium | reverse complement strand
CGACCAAGAAGCCCGCTCGCCGCAAATCCAAGTTCAGCGCCAAGACCGCGGACAAGCACGACCTGTATCAGCGTTCGGTGCAAGATCCGGCCACGGAGGTCTTTTTCATCAATCGCTTCTTCAAGGCGATTCGCAAACGCGCACCGCTGACGCTGCGTGAGGATTTTTGCGGGACCGCGCTGCTCTGCGGCCACTGGGTGCAGAGCATGAAGGGGCGCAGCGCGCTGGGCATCGACATCGATCCGAAGGTGTTGGCTTGGGGCGTTAAACACAACATCGAACCGCTCGGTGAAGACGCCTCGCGCGTGAAGGTCTTGCAGCAAGACGTGCGCGCGGCCTCACCCGGCAAGCACGACGTCGTGTGCGCATTCAACTTCAGTTACTGGATCTTCAAGACGCGTGAAGCGATGGTTGCCTACTTCAAGCACGTGAAGAAGGGGCTCGGCAAAGAGGGCGCCTTCATGCTCGATGCTTATGGCGGTTGGGAATCCCACGAGCCAATGCTCGAACCGCGCGCGATCAAGGGCGGTTTTACGTATGTCTGGGATCAGGACAAATTCAATCCCATCACTCACGAAATCCTGAATTACATCCACTTCGAGTTCGCCGACGGCACGAGGATGGACAAAGCGTTCACGTATGACTGGCGCTATTGGTCGATTCCCGAGCTGACCGAGCTGCTCAAGGAAGCGGGCTATTCGGACGTTGGCGTGTACTGGGACAGCAGCACGGACGACGACGTCGACGACTACAAGCGCACCACTCGCGCGCAGAACCAGCCGGGTTGGCTGGCGTACATCGTCGCGCTGCCTTGAGTGGACCGGCGCTCCGGGCGGCAGTGCGCCGCCGCCCGAGTCGCCCGAGTCGCGAAGCGGCACTGTGCTGCCTCGCGACTCGCAGCAACCCCATGGCCAAAATTCGAGCCGTTCGCTGGGCACTTTTACATCCCGGCTCTTTCCCCTTACCCTGCTCAATATCCTACGAGCCGGTCCTAAGTCTTTTTCCCCGCTCGCACGTCTAAGCCAGTACGCCACGCCTGGAGGCCGTCCCCTGGCGCCGGTTGCTCGAGAAAACGCATGAGAATATGCCGCATTGTCAGTGGGTTGTGGGTCATGGGCTGGCTGCTCTCAGCGTGCGCGCAGCGCAGCGCGGAACCGGCCGCTCCTGCCTCGGCCGAAGATCGAGCCGTGGTCCAGGCCGCGCCCGGAGCCGAGCCGCCTCCCCCCGCCGAGGCGGCCCCGCCCGCCCCCGCGTTGGCTCGCCAAGGCCTGGACAAGCCGAAGAGCGCAGACGCGGCCCAGGATGACGAATTTCCAAACCTGGAAGCAGCCGAACGCGCCCTGAACCAAGCCAAGTCGGACCTCGATCGGCTGGCACTCGCCGAGCCCGTAAAAGTAGTCGGGCGCGCAGACGGCGCAGCCGCGAGCAGGGCCGAAAAGAAAGACACCAAGCGCCCGGCATCGAGCGCCGCCGGCGCGGCCCCAGCGAGCAACGCGCCGAACGTGTGCGAGAATGCCTGCCGCACGTTCGCTTCACTCTCGCGCGCCGCCAACGCGGTGTGCCGCTTGGACGGCGACAACGGCGCCCACTGCGCGCGCGCCAAGCGCGTGGTGTCGGACTCGCAGAGCCGCGTTAACAACTGCGCGTGTCAGCCCGGGCAATGACGTGACGCCGCCGGTTGGGCGTCTCGCGCCTAGTCCGACGGGCCTCTTGCACCTCGGGCACGCGCGCACTTTCCTGCTGGCTTATTGGCACGCGCGCGCCCGCGGCGGGACGCTCCTGATGCGGATGGAAGATTTGGATGGTCCACGCGTCGAGCCGCGTTTTGCGGCTGCCGCGCTCCAGGATCTAGAGTGGCTCGGTCTTTCCTGGGATGGCGCGCCGTTCGTGCAATCGAGCGAGTTGCCGCAGCTCAACGCCGTCGTAGCTGAGCTCGTGGCGAGCCGGAAAGCGTATCCTTGCGTGTGCTCGCGCGGCGATATCCGCGGCGCCCAAAGCGCCCCGCACGCGGCGAGCGCGGAGCCGCGCTACCCGGGCACCTGCCGTGGCCGGTTCGATTCGTTCGAGGAAGCCGAGCGCATTGCCGGGCGCCCCGCCGGCGCCCGCCTCTGGGTACCAGACGGCGAGATTACCATCGCCGATCAATTGCACGGCAGCAGCACGTGGAACGTCGCGCGAGAGGTCGGTGATTTCTTGATCGCCAAACGCGACAAAGCCCCCGCCTATCAGCTGGCCGTCGTTGTCGACGACGCCGCGCAACGCGTGACCGAGGTGGTCCGCGGCGATGATTTGCTGCCCAGTACCGCTCGCCAGTGGCTTGTGCAAGAGGCGCTCGGCTTGCCTCACCCAGCGTGGTGCCATGTGCCGCTCGTGGTGGATGAAAGCGGGCGGCGGTTGGCCAAGCGCGAGGCTGATTTGAGCCTGGCCGAACTGCGCAGTGGCGGCACGGATCCGCGCGCAATCGTGGCTTGGGCTGCGCGCAGCGCGGGCATAGCGAGCGGCGAGCGCTGCACTCCGGCGGAGGTAACGCGGCACTTCGATATGGCGCGCGTGCCGCGCGAGCCACTGCGCCTCACGGCTCAGGTCGTGGAAGCGCTGAGGCAGGCGCGCTAACGCGGACTCGAAGCAGTCAGTCGAACAGGCGGCTGTCCGGATTGAGGCTCACGAGCAGCGCCTCCTCCATGTCCGCCGGCGCGGCATCACCCTCCGCCAGTGGGCGCGCGAGCCAACCGCCAGCGTGCGTCGGATCCGGACGGAGCGCGACCCGCAGCGCTTTGCGCGATCCGGGCTTGCCAGATGGCCGCGCGACGTTCGGCTGCGTGGCCTCCGATGGAATCGACGAGGACGGCGAGGGCATCGTCGCCGAGTGCGCCTCCTCGAACGATTCCGGCAGATCCGTGATGTGCACGCCGGATTGGAGCGCCTCACGCGGCAACGCGGGCGCCGCGGCATCGACCACGGTTTTGTCGCTGAAGTCATCATACGGCGAGAGCGCGATCGCTTCGTCGTGACGGCGCGACGTGGGAGGCGCCGGATCTGCGGGCGGCGGAACTGCGTCAGTGGACGGCGGCGCGCTGGCCGCGGGCGGCAGCACGCTCTGCAGCTCCGTGCTCAAGTCAGCCGCGCGCCGCGCGAGGTTCACGGAGCGCAGATCATCCCCCGCTTCTTCGGCGCGCTCAGCGGCGCGACGCAACCAACGCAGCGCATCCAACCGCTCACCACTGCGGAACAAAGCGCGCGCGGTTTCGATGGCAACCGCGACGGGCTCCGGATCGCGAGGTTCCACCTCTGGAAGATCAGGGGACGTATCGGACATAGGGCGCGCAGTTTGGCTGAGAGTTTTGCGGAGCAAAAGCGCTTTCACGCGGCGCGCACCGATTGAGCCGGCAGCGGCACGGGGAAGCGGCGAAACGCCTCAACTAACGTTGTGCATTCGGCGCGCAATCAAGGGCGAAACCAGCACCACGAGCACGCCCACCCCGAGCGCAACCCAGGCGATACTGCCAAAGACCGAGCCGTAAGCCATGACCGTGTCGACGGGCCTGGGCGTCGCCCCTGCAGCCGCGCTGCCATCTTTCACCCCCGTGAGTTGTGCGATCAACGAGGCCACGTATTGGGCGTAGGCGCTGGAGAGGAACCAAACCCCCATCATGATCCCCGTGACGCGCTTCGGCGACAACTTGGTGATCATGGATAGCCCGATGGGTGACAGGCACAGTTCGCCGGTCGAGTGCAGGAAGTACCCGAGCACCAGCCAAAACACGGGAACGGTGCCCGTGCCGCGCGAAGTGAGCGCCCCGAAATACAGTGCCACGAAGCCCAACCCGAGCTGCACGATGCCCAAGCCGAACTTGAGCGGCGTGCTCGGCTCAAACCGGCGGCGGCCTAGGTACAGCCAAAGAGCGCTGAACAGCGGCGCAAAAATCAGAATGAACACAGGGTTCACCGATTGAAACTGTGAGGCCGGAATCACGTGTCCGAACACGGAGCGGTCGACGTTGCGATCGGTGAACAGGCTCATGCTGGTACCGGCCTGCTCGAAGAACGCCCAGAACACCATCGAGATCACGGTCAGCAGCAAGGCCACGCCCAAGCGGTCGCGCTCGACCTTGTCTTGCAAACGAAACATGAACACGAGCATTGCACCCAGCACCCCGATCCCGAACACGCTGAGCAGCGACCCGACGAGGCTACCATGCTGAACGAGCTGCCAAGCCAGGAGCACGGACGCGAGCGTGCCCAGGTAAACCCAGGAGCCGTCGGAAATTCCGGCCAGCTTCTTCTTCCCCTCGCGATTGGGCGGGTCGGCCACACCCGCGAGCAGCGGCTGCGCGCGCATGAACACCACTAGGCCGAGCAGCATGCCGATGCCCGCCAAACCGAAACCCCAGTGCCACCCGAAGCGCTCGCCCAAGTAACCGCAACCGAGCGGCGCGAGCAGCCCACCCAAGTTGATACCCATGTAGAAAATGGTGAACGCCGAGTCGCGCCGCGGGTCATCCGCGCCATACAACCGTCCGACGATGCTCGAGATGTTCGGCTTGAAAAACCCGTTGCCGCAAATCAGCAAGGCCAGCGCCAGGTAAAAGACCTGCAGGTTCTGCACGGCCATCGCGAAATGGCCGAGCGCCATCAAGATCCCGCCCAGCAACACGGCCTTTCGAAAGCCGAGCAAGCGATCGGCGAGCAGTCCGCCAATCACAGGCGTCGTGTACACGAGCGCGGTGTAGCTGCCGTAGATCAGGTACGCGGTGTTGTCGCTGAACAAGAACGACTTCGTCAGGTACAGCACGAGCAGCGCGCGCATGCCGTAAAAGCTGAACCGCTCCCAGGCCTCCGCGAAGAACAGGTAGGCCAGAACGGGCGGATGCTTGTCGGTATTTGCGGTATTCAATGCAAAGCCGGGTCGGGCACGGGTTGAGGCCGGCGGATCCCGGCTTGAGCCAAGCGCTGCGCCACCAGCGTGATGCGTTGTAAATCTTCGACGCCGAGCACGCCAGAAAAGCCGGTCAGCGAACGCACGACCACGGGCCTGCCAGCGAGCTCGAGCAAGCGGCGTCGCACTTCAGAGAGCGGCGTGCCCGCGTCGACGGCAAAGAACTCGCGCCGCATCACCGACGAAAGCGGCGCTTCAAGCCCCACGCGCGGCGCGAGCAACAGTACCTGATCGCGCCCTACCGTACCGACCAGCTCCTTGCCGTAAAAGACGGCGAAGTGCGTCTGCGGACTACGCACCAGCGTGTCGAGGGCGTGGCCCACCTGCTCATGTGGCGCGAACACGACCGCATTGGGGTCGCACACCTCGCCCGCGCGCAGGTCGCTCAGCAGCTCGATGGCGCGCGTTGCCGCACGCTCCTGGGCTGCACCTACGAAGACAAACAACGCGACCAGCGCAAGCGACGCTGAAAACTCGGAATTTTGCCGAATCGCGAGCGCGAGCAGAGCCACTGCCAGCAATTGCCCCACGGTCGACGCGATGCGCGTGGCACGTGCCCGACCGATCGCGAAGCTGAGCAGCGCCCGGAACACGCGCCCGCCGTCCATCGGCAACGCGGGCAGCAGGTTGAACAGCGCGAGCGTTACGTTCCCCCACAGCAGCGCGCGAGTCAGCCCCAGCGGCGAAGGCTCGACCAGCTCGCTCCACGAAGCGAGCGAAAGCGGCGCGTGCTGCGCTCGCAGCAGCGCCCACAGGCCGGCGGCCAGGGCTAGGTTCACGGCCGGCCCCGCGAGCGCAATCCAAAGCTCGTGCTGCGGTCTGCGCGGTTCGCTCGTGAGCCGAGCCATGCCGCCGATCGGCAAGAGCAGGATCTCGTTCACGGTCAGGCCAAAGCGCTGCGCAACGAGCGCGTGCCCCAGCTCATGCAGCGTCAGACATACGAAAAGCGCAGAAATCAGCAGCACACCAAAAGCCGCCCCGCGCAATCCGCCCTGGTCCGAAAAGCCGAGCGCAAACCAGAGCAGCGCAAACGCAAACGTCGCATGCACTCGCACGTCGATGCCCGCGACGCGCGCGATGCGGAAAGACCACCTCATGCGCGGACGATAGTGCGTTCGGAACCGGCTTTCGCCGTGGAAATGGCGCTGCCGACCGGTGCCCGTGGCGGAGTAATGGGCGCTCCCGCTCGCCCCGCGGCAGGCGGCACTCCTGCAATCGGCGCCCGGCCCGACCCTGAATTGTGAGCGCCGCGTTTCGGGTTCGAATGATGGGTTTCAAAGTTGAAACAAGGGTGTGACGCGCAACCCTATAACCCATTGAAATGATAAACCGACGGAGTGGCATAGTCTCTGCATAGGTAGGAGATGCAGGCGGCGCCCTTGGCGACCCCCCCCTCCGCCCGGGTCGCCGCCTCCCTAATCTCTTCAATAGCTCGGCGCGCTCCCCTCGCGCCGGGCTGTTGCCCTATTTGGGGTCCGGTTTTTGCGCGAGTCGGAGCTGGGCCGTTTTTTGGGTGGGTCCCCTCAGCTACGCGAGCCGCGGGTCGGCGACATCGAGGCGCGGCTGAGCCGCGTGAGCGTCGCGCCGACGTCACGGGCGAAGTCCGCGAGCTCCCCCGCATCGCTCTCGCGGAACGGGTGATCGCTGCGACCGAGCTCCAGCATTGCGCACATGGCTCCGGCCACCTCGATGGGCAGCATAGCCACGCTGTGCAAGCGCTGGCCGAGGCCCAAGCGCGCGCCCAGCGCCCGCTCGACGACGCCCGCGTCGGCGCGGCCGAATGCCAAGGCCCCGCTGCGCGCCAACGCAAACGCCGGGTCGAACCAAGGCAGCACTTCACCCAAGAGCTCGCCTGGCGCCTCGAAGACACAGGAAATAGTCGGCAAAAGCAGCGGCTCCCGCAGGCGATGCGCGAGGCCGACCGTGGCTGACGTCGCGTGAGCCGCCGCATGCAGCGCGATCAGCAATACCTCGCCTGCGTCGCCGGCGTGGGCAAGGGCCTCGCGCCCCTCGCGCAGGCTCGTCGGCGCAGTGTGCGGGTCGAGTGAGCGGGCGAGCACGCGCTTCAGCGCGGACACCTCGCGGATCTTTCCGACCTCGCGCCAACTGACCCAGCCAGTCTGACGCACCCAAGAGCTATCCGGCACCCGGCCGTGCAACACGCCGCGCAATAATAATTCGGTGCCCACCGGCCCAACGGTGACGTTTCCGTTGGAAACGAGCCACTCAGGCGGGCTGCAAGATGCGGGGGAATCGCTAATTAATTGCATGGCGTTCGGCTCCGACTGACCAGGAATCGGCGAGGCGAATTGTTCCAAGCGCGCTTGTCGCGGGCCAACAACCCGGCAACTTCAGGAAGTGCGGCGGAGCCAGGCCAGCGTTTCGAAGTGGTGCGTGTGCGGGAACATGTCGAAACCCGTCACCTCTTCCAGCGCGTAACCGGCAGCGCAAAGCGCGCGCAGATCGCGAGCCAGCGTCACTGGGTCACACGCGCAGTAGGCGATGTGCAAAGGCGCGCGCCTTAGTAACTCCGGAAGCACCTCGCGCGCCCCACTCCGCGGCGGATCGAGCACCACTAGATCGAAGCACCCCGCGCGCGGCAAGCGCTCGAGCTCTGCGCGCACGTCCCCTGCGATGAAGCGTGCCGAGGTCAAAGACTGCTCTTTCGCGGCGCGTTTGGCCGCGGCCACCGAGAACTTCGCCGCCTCGATACCGAGCCCGGTCAGCCCGCGCGCAAACAGGGGCAAGCTGAAGTTGCCAGCCCCGCAGTACAAGTCACAAAAAGTGCGCGCCAGAACGCGCGCGGCACCGTCAAGCAACGCCTGCACGAGCTGTTGGTTCACAGCCCAATTCACCTGTGAAAATGCGCCCGTTGGCACGCGCAGCGTGGTGCCGCCCGGCAACGGGAAGCGCTGATCCCCATCCGGGTTCGGCGCGCGCTCGCCAATCGAGACTTGGAAG
>JBDTYJ010000274.1:0-7983 GCA_040005755.1 Pseudomonadota bacterium | reverse complement strand
GCCACAGTGCGCGCCAGGGTGCGCACGCGCAGGATGTAGCGCTGGCGCTCGGTCACGCTGATGGCACCGCGAGCATCCAGCACGTTGAATGCGTGAGCGGCTTTCACGATGAAGTCATACGCGGGCAGAACCAGCTTCTTGAGCGGATCGGCGTCCCGTTCGAGTAGGCGCTTGGCTTCTGCCTCGTTCTTATCGAAGGCGGCAAAGTGCGCGGCCGCGTCGGCTTCTTCGAAGTTGTAGGTGGACCATTCCCACTCTGCCCGCTTGTACAATTCACCGAAGGAGACGTGCGCGTTGTACTTGAGGTCGTACATGGTATCGACGTCTTGCAAGTACATGGCGATGCGCCCGAGGCCGTAGGTCAGTTCACCGCTCACCGGCTTGCAGTCGAAGCCGCCGGCTTGTTGAAAGTAGGTGAACTGGCTGATCTCGAGGCCGTCCAGCCAGACTTGCCAGCCGAGGCCCCACGCGCCGAGGGTCGGGCTCTCCCAATCGTCCTCGATGAAGCGCACGTCGTGATCCAACGGCTTGGTGCCAATGGCAGCCAGCGACTCCAGATACAAATCCTGAATGTTGATCGGGCTCGGCTTCAGGATCACCTGAAACTGGTCGAACTGCTGCAAGCGATTCGGATTGTCGCCGTAGCGACCATCCGTCGGGCGGCGCGACGGCTCGACGTACGCGGCGTTCCACGGCTCAGGACCTAACGCCCGCAGGAAGGTCGCGGGATTGTAGGTGCCCGCGCCCACTTCGGAGTTTTACGGCTGAACGATGAGACAGCCGCGCTCCGCCCAGAAGCGCTGCAGGGTCAGAATGATGTCCTGGAAGTACATGGCCCGCCGAGGTTAGCCATTTTTTCCACGCGCGGAATAGACCGTTTCACGGGAAAGCAGCCGAGCGCGGCGCGGTGGGCAGCGCTTCGGCGCGTGGCCCCGGCCGGTTGCTTGCTCAAAAAGCACGTGTTCACCTCCTCCTGGTCGGGCGACTGCATCCGCTCCGCTCTCTGTTTCGGCCGCGACCGCAACCTCGAGCGCTCTTTACGGGGGAGAAGGCGGAGACGGAGGAGCGACCGGGACAGCGGGCGCGGGCGGAGCCAGTGCGGCGGCAGAGGCCGCATCGTCCGCGTCGATTTGCCGCAAGGCCTTGGCAAAGCGCGGCGATTGCGTACTCAGATCATCGACAAATTCGGTCAGATTTACGGTCAGATAAGACCACTGCCATTGTTCGAAGATCACGACGGGGTGCGTGTTCAATAGCCGCTTCCAGTCCAACTTGTTCACATCTGAGTGCCTGTAGTAACTGCTGCGCTTCACCTTGTCGAACACGCCTGCCTGCGTCAGCTCGCGCGCTAGGCCATCCGAATAGCTGGTGCCGACAATCCAAGCATTACGCGGCCCTCCGTGCAGCGGCGCAGAGAGCTGAGGGACGACCCCCGGCACCGGATCCATGAACCAGGAATCGTCCCAGACGTTGATCAGTGAGGCGATGTCGATATCGTCGCCGGTCGCTGGCAGTGACTTGCCATGGCGACAGCGCAGCGCAACGCCCGTGATATTGGCGTGCGTCATTGCGCCGAGTACCTGTTTGGATACCTCGCAGGCACCGGCGTCCGTCCAATGGGTTCCGCCGCTGTTGTACAGTGGGAAGTTCGGCTTTTCCCGCGCAATCTCGCTGAAGGTAGCGGCACCGTCCACCACGGGCACGCCCGCAGCGCGTAGACGGTTCAAGAGGCTGGCGTAGCCCGCGGCCGCCTTTTCTGCCCCGCCAGGTAAGCGGAAACTCGGCCGCACGCGATCACTCCAGATCACGGCCTTCACCGGATAGAAGACGACCATGAAGTCCATACGGATCAGCTGGAACGCGCGCGCCGCCCGCGCCATGAGCCGTACCGATTCCTCGACCGAGTACGCGGTTCTTGGCGGCGGGTCGCCCTTGAATTCACTGACGGCGTTCAGATTGTTCACGTAGTTCATTTCGAACAGCGCGTGGCGCTTGCCCAGCACAATCGGAACCCCGGTGTGCGCGGAGATCTCGCGAAACAGCACCAAGTTCAGGGTGTTGTCCGAGCGTACCATCAGCGCCTTCGGGGACAACTGTTGCTCCAACCAAGCCTCGAACTCAGTCTGATATGTCCCGTTCCAAAAGCTGCGGACAGAAAACTTCGGCGCGACCGCGGACCGGAGAATGCCTACAAGCTCCCCATCCCACAGCAGGTGGAAGGGCGTATCGAGCAGTGCCGCCAGCATCAAAGCCAGAGGCAGCAGCAGCAAGGCGAGTCGGAGGCGCGGACGCATCAGAAGCGAAAGTAGATAAAAGGGTTAAACTTCGAACTCACCAAAGAGAACACGGACAGCGTGAAGCAGCTGAGTGCAAACGCAAAGCGCGCGAAATCCAAGCCCAGAGGCACCGTCTCGTGGCGGCGTTTACCTATCAGCCAAGCGGCGAGCGCCTGCTGCGTGCCTTCTACGAGGGCGTCCACAGCTTCCGCTCGCGGCCACGCCATGAGCACACAGCCGGCCAAACCCAACAGCCCAAAGAAAACCACGCGATTGGGCAACAGCTCCCCCCAACTGTACAGCGCATCCGGGGAATTAAGCGCATGCCAGCTCAAGAGTCGGCCGAAATAGTGCGCCGCGCTAGGCAAGCTGTCCGCGCGAAACAACACCCAACCAAACATCACGAGCCCGAAGGTAAGCGGCAGCGCGACTAACCGAGGCAAATTCCGCGCAATGCGGCCCCACACCGCGGTACGCTCCATGACGAGCAAGGCGCCGTGGTACGCGCCCCAGGCGAGGAACGTCCAATTCGCGCCATGCCAAAAGCCGCACACTAAAAACACGACAATCAAATTGCGGTAGCGCTTAGCCTCGCCACTGCGGCTGCCTCCGAGCGGAATATACAGGTAGTCCCGGAGCCAGGTGGAGAGCGAGATATGCCAACGCCGCCAGAACTCAGTTATGGTGGAAGAGCTGTAAGGCGCCTCGAAGTTCTCTTTGAAGGAGAACCCCATCATCATCCCGAGCCCGATGGCCATGTCCGAATAGCCGGAGAAGTCGAAGTAGATTTGGAGCGTATACGCAAGCAACCCGACCCACGCGTAGCCCGTCGGAACGCGCCAAGATTCGAGCGCAAATACCTGGTCTGCCACTTGCGCCACGTGGTTTGCGATCAGCACCTTCTTGGTCAAACCGAAGCTGAAGCGCAGGAAGCCGTCGAAAACCAGAGTCAGTGAGCGGGTGCGCTCGCGGAGTTGCTGCTCCAGATCCCGCCAGCGGAAGATCGGACCCGCGATGGAGTGCGGGAACAGCGAGAGAAACAGCGCGTAATCGCTGAAACGCCGCGCGGGCGCCGCCGTACCGCGGTACACGTCCACCAAGTACGAGATCTCTTCGAACGTCACGAAGGAGATCCCCATCGGCAGGACAACGTCACGCCACGGGATGGCCGTCTTGCCGAACAACGTGAGCAGTCGGCTGCTCTCGTGCACGAAGAAGTTCGAGTACTTGAAGTAGAAGAGCAGCGCGAGGTTCAGGCAGATCGCGAGCCCGAGCAATGCAGAGCGCCCGCGGCTGCCCTGCTCGGCTGCGGCAATCCTGCGGCTGAACAAGAAATCCAGCGCGCTGATGGCGACGAGCGCGGGCAGGAAGCGTGGCGCGCCCCACGCGTAAAAGCACAGACTACCCAATAACGCGATAGCGTTACGAAGGCGACGCGGCGCGAGATGATACGCGACGAGGAAGATCGGGAGGAACCCGAATAGGAAAACGACCGAACTAAAAGGCATCGAACAGGGCGCACGCGCAATTCAGGGCGCCTTCGCACGGGAGGAGAGGGAGCAGGCGGCTGGAGCCTATGCGCATTTTTCGGGCGCTGGATAGTACATCGGCTGCGGGGCCAGGCGAGGTCCCTTGCCGCCGTGCCAGCGCCGAAAATACGTGCGGAACGCGGATCGCACTTTAGGCCTTGCGCGCTTTGGTCGGGGTTTTCGCAGGGGGTTTGCTCGACTTCGGCGCGACCTTCGCAGAGCTAGGCACTGCGCTCTTCATTTTGCTCGCGCTGCCACGCGTGCTCTTCGGCTTCGGCGCGGCAATCGAGGCGCGCACCGCGGACAAATCGGGCTGGGCGCGACCGGTCAGCACCGCCAAGAGCGACTCGGCGAACATCGGGCCCAAGACTTCGTGCTTGAGGTACGCGTACACCGCGCGCCAACTTTGCTCGCCAATACGCGCGCCCCACTCGGCAATGCCCGACGGGTCGTAATCCATACGGCGCAAGCGGAGGTAGCCGAAGTCTGCCGTCGCCACGAGCGGCGGGGATTTCTCGGATTCTTCGAGATCGCCAGCGACGAGCGCGACGTTGCGCGCCGCGAGCGCGCTGTACACGTCATCCGCGAACCAGGAGGGATGGCGAAATTCGAGCGCGGCGCGGCGACCAGCGGGAAGCACGGCCAGGAACGACTCCAGGAGTCCGAGGTCCTTTTTCAAGAACGGCGGCAACTGAAACAGCACGGGCCCGAGCTTTGCGCCGAGCACGCCCACGATGTTGAACAGATGCGCCACGTCATCGCCAACGTCAGCCAGCTTCTGCGAATGCGTGATGCGACGGGTGGCCTTGACCGCGAACTGAAATGCCTCGGGCACTTCCTCGCCCCAGGCGATGACCGTCTCCTGCTTGGGCATGCGATAGAACGTGTTGTTGATCTCGACCGTGGGCAGACGCCCCGCGTAGAAGGCGAGCATCCGGTCGCCCGGAAGCGCGTTCGGGTAGAAGCGCCCACACCATTCGGCGTAACTGAAACCGCTCGTGCCAGCGAAGATCTGCAATTGTTGCTCCGCATCAGACATTACCCGAACGCGGTTCCAGTGAGGCGCTAATCAAGTGTTCACGCCTGCCTCAGCGGCCACAAAATCGTTGGCTGTGCGCGCCGCGTTCGTTGCGTCCGGCGGAACGGCCGAACCCACGTGTAAGTGTTCTGTCTCTCTCGTCGAGGGCGAGCCTCGGGCCTGGACTCGCGCCGTGATTTGGTGCGACGCTAGCCGGGGACTACGCGGAGCTCGAAAGCGCTTTTTCGAATCGCAGGAGACTAGGGCCTAAGTGAGTGAAACGCTGAGTACCGGACTCGAACCCGGACTGGTCATTAGCTCGCGCTTCCGCGTTGAGAAGCGCCTTGGCGCCGACAGCACGCCCGAGGCCTACGCGGCGCTCGATACCGAGCGTCAGGTGCCGGTGCTCGTGCTTTCGGTCGACGCAACCGCGAGCAAGCTGCTCGCCAAAGCCAAAGATCTCGGCCACGCCCACTTGGCCAACGTGCTCGAAGTGCTGGAGCTCGAAGGCAAGCATTTGGTCGTGTGCGAGATGACCCAAGGGGAAACGCTCACGCAGCGCCTGGCCGACATCGGCAAGAAGGCTCCCGTGGACGCCGTGCGCTCGGCCCTACGCATTGCGGACGCTCTATCTTCATTGCACGACGCCGGCGGCGCTCACGGCGCGGTGCACCCGCTGAACGTGGTGCAGAACCCTGAAGGGCGTGACACGCCTGTGCTCGCGCTCGGCCCACTGCCCGCTGGGGACGCCGCGTTCCACCAGCCCGAGTGGGAACCGGGCGACCCGCCTTCCGAGCCGGACGACAGCTGGGCGGCCGCAGCGCTGCTCCACCTCATGCTCACCGGCATTGCCCCGCCACGCGCCGGGTACGAGTCGGAGAGCGACGTCGCTGACGCAGGCGTTGCTGACGGCGCATTGCGGGTCGCGCTGTACCACGCGCTCGCGCGCGATCTCGGCGCCCGCAATCATGATCTGCGGCCCCTGAAGCGGGAGCTCGCGCGCTGGTTCGTGGAACACGCGGGCGAAGAACCGATCGCCCCGGGACCGCATTCCACGCATCCCCCGCCCCTGCCGCCGAGCGTGCCGCCGAGCGCGCTGCGAATCTCACAGCTGCCGCGCGCTTCGCAGCCGCCGCGCGCCTCGCAGCCGCCGCGCGCCTCGCAGCTGCCGCCGAAGAAGCCGTCCAAGCTGCTGATGCTCGCCTCGTTCGGTGTCGCTATTGGCCTGATTGGCGGTTGGATATTCACGACCGTGCGCGCCAAATCCAACGTGCACGTGGTGGAGATTCAGAAGCCTCTGCCGCCCGAGCCCCAGAAGAAAGCCATCGACCTCGGGGAGGTGCCGGTCAACGGCCAGAGCCAAGGCGAGAGCACAGACAAAGTCGGCTCGTGTGTGGCGGGGTACCTCCCCAAGGGCACGTTCGACAAAGCGCCAGACATGAGCTGGGTCTGTGACGAGAGTGATCCGCGCAACGGCGCGGAGAAGCTGCGCGTGAGCGTGGTGGCCGGCGCCAAGGGCAACACCACCGAGGCCATGAAAATCTTCGCCCGTATCGGTTGGTATGACATGGCCGCGTACGCCGTGGTGCGGGCCGGCTGCTGTGAAAATGCCAAGCCGCTCAGCTTGCCGCCACCCAGCCCCAGCTGCGGCCCCATGGCTGAAGCGCTGCAGGGCATTGGCAGCGCGGTCGTTGCGTCACGCAGCTACGACGAGCCACTCAAAGCGTACACCGCCGCCATTCACTGCGAACTGAACGCGGGTAAAGGCCCTACACTCCGTCACGCCACGCGCCCCGCAGGCGGCGAAGACAGCGCCTTCGGCGAGCTCGTGCACGCCGTTCAACCGTAAACTCGGCCGCACCGGCTCGAGCTCACAGGCGAGGCGCGCCGAGCACTCATGTCCGAGGTCTTCATCCTCGTGCTCAGCTTCGTGCTGAACGCGGCTTTGCCGTACCTCGTGGTGCGCTATGATTTAAAGCGTTTACCCGAGTCGCAACTGGCGCGCGCTTGGCCGGAAGCGAGCTTCCTGGCCGCGGTATTCGCGTTCGGTCCGCTGGCATTGCCCGTGCACTTCACGAAGACGCGCCGCTCCCTGCTGGGCCTCGGGCTCGGTTTGGCAATGTGCGCCCTCACGCTCCTGGTGCAAACGTTGCTCGCGATCGCGCTGAGCATGTTGCTCGGTGTGGACTGAGCGAGAGAGACTCAAGTCTCCTGACACGACAGGGTAGCGACACCGTTGGCATCCGTGCAGGAACAGCCCCGGTACTGGCAATACGAGGGGTTGTGTGAACAAATACAGGCGCACGTCGGCGTCGCTGAGCACGCGGCTATGCTGCCAGAAAAGGGCTCACAAGAAGCCCAGGGTCGAACTCCAATCAGTACCTCGGGAACGGAGGAAATGGAGCAGATGCTCTGGCCGATGACGCAGCTTTGGTCGCCATCCACCGGCCCCGTCCAAGGAACGTCTACGACGTTCGGATAGTCTGGCGTCCAGCCTCCCTCTCCGCCACTGCCGCCTTCACCTGCCCCGCCAAGCCGCTCGTACACGAACCCACCGCGGCACGGGTAGCTGGTTTGCGACGCGCCGCCCTGAGCTGTTCCCGGCATCGAGACCACCGCTCCGCCCGCTGCACTCGCGCCCCCGGCTGCAGGAGGAGCCGCAATCGCGCCCCCCGCGTCAGCCGGAGAGGTGGGCCCATCGCCACCCGCTCCCATGCCTTCCATTTGAACGCTGCCGCTGCATCCCCATGCCGTGAATAAGATCACCAGCAATCCAATTTTGTGCATCCCCGCATTCCGCATGAACCGAGTCACAGCAAAGTCCGTGCCTCCGATGACAGGTGCGCGTGGCTGGATTAGCAGCAGCGGACGAACCGGGCCGGGGGTCGCCCCGTGTCGCGTTGGCACTGGCTGTGCCACGTCATGACCGGGCTGTCGCGAGATTTATCCATGTCTGCAGAAGGCTGGCGCCGTCCCCTCGACCGGCTCGCGTGGCCTTTTTGTGAACCCGGCAGCTCTCCGGAATAACTGCGGTTTCGCAATTGTCTCCCGCGCGCCCACCGCGCTAGAAGCGGGTGACTCGAGCCCACAGGAAAATCATGCAGGACGTACGCGCGCTCAATGAACTAGTGGCCAAGGAAAGCGCCTTCGTGGACGACCT